>NC_018870.1:1720000-1840000 GCF_000305935.1 Thermacetogenium phaeum DSM 12270
TCTGAACACGTTCATTAAGGGCCGGATATGCTTTGCCCAATTCCAAAAGTGCTGCTCTCAGTCTTCTTCGCAATTCATCCCGCCAATTGCTGTTATTTTCGGACTTTTCTTTAAAATCAATTCCAACGGCCCTAGGCAATTCTTCGAACAAGAGCTGCATCGGATCTACTGACCTTTGAATTGCCAAACGGACTTGTTGGGCTTCACGGGATACTTGCCTGGTGTTTCTAGCATACGCCGTTAGGCTGTTTATGAATTTTATTATGGGACCGACCACACCCAGCATTGTAGTATTGCGCAGTCCGCGATTCCCCCCGACCTGAGCATCCTTCAAGATGTGTCTATAAATATCAAAGACTTCCCGCTCTACGTTTTTGGAAACAAATCGCTTCAGAGTAAATAAATCCGGGCGTTTGACCATCAGAGCCATTTCAGAAGCGGTCATATAGGGCCGATAAGAATTTTCTTGAAAAACGGCGATCTCCTCGGATTTGACAATAAGATATAAGCAGATATAAATAGGAGCCGGTCCCTGCCTCATACCGAAGGGCGGTTCGTGCAGAATATCGAGAATTTCGGCAACGCTTATCCCTTCGTCACCAGCAGCGGCTATACATTCATCCAGCTTATCCCATAAATATTTCAACGAGGGATCGTTACCTTCTAAAGAACAACGCCAACAACCTGTCTCTTCATCCATAACATGCAACCCTTTTGCCAAAAGCAGAGATCTGTATACAGCTACCTCAGGGCCATACCCTTCTAATCCAAGCTGCTCTTCCTCGGCACTTGTTACCATTGCCTCAACAAGTTCCCGCCGGGCCCTTGCAGCAGCGCTTGATAATTTTTCATAACTGATCATCTCATTACCTATATATGGGCATTTCCAATAAAATCGGTCGCATAGGTCAGAAAGCTTGGAAGAGAGTTCTCTAGCGTCCCGCACCTCCACCCGCTTTCCCTCTGAATACCAGAGCACATTCTCAGAGCCGGGGAGATAAAGCCTGGCTAGGTGCTCGCGAAACTGCTGCTCTGCAGCCTTGATGCGAAACTTAACCTCTTTTCTCGCCACACCATCGTGAGCGAGTTCATGGCTTTCCTCCAGCACTAAGCGGGCAGCGATTACTTCCAAAGCAAGCTCATGAAGAGTCGTCCTGGAAGAAACATATGCCATTATAAGCGGCCGACCATCCCGGCATGTTTTCGGGACAACAGCCGGCTCTTTAAGGGTTCCGAAACAATAGAGAAAGAGCCCATCATAACCATTTTGAGGAGTTAGATCATCCGACAGCGATTCCACATCCAACCAGCGCCGTTCGAAGCGCCTGACGGTTCCAGTTTTGTAAGCATGGCGAGAAGCAACAACCGGAGAAAGTGGTAAATATTCCTGCAGAAGCGCCTCAAGCGACCCAATAGAAAGCCTTGCCTTCTTTTCCCGAATCGCTCCGTATACATCAAAATCAGAGCCTTCCCAAAGTCGGTACTCCCCAGCGTATTCTCTGTACAGAAGAATGCCTCTTTTAACCAAATTTTTAATCGACAACGTAACAGCATCTCTATCTGTGCCTTGTGAGTATCTCATAACAGTATAGATAATATGTAGATCAGCTTTGATGCCAAGGGTTCCCGACAAAAGGTTAAGCACTCCGACGGTTTTTAAAATGGCATGATCCTGTAATGAAAGGTAGCCGGCGTTTTCAATTATGTCATAAATCTCTATCCACCTTTGGGATTCAGCGCGGTTGCTATAAACGGTAGTGCTAATACTGAAAAAGTAGTCATAAAGATAGTCAAGTCCTAAAGCAGGCAATCTTTCCTGAGCGGTGAATTCAGTCTTTTCCAGGTATGCAGGCAACGCATTCGTTTGTCCGCTACACATGAATGAAAGGAGCGTCCGATCATTTTGGGCAAAGCGACGGCATAGTTCAATCAAGGCAACGGCAGTTAAAGGATGAAGAGGATACAGGCTTGCAATGGTATCTTCATCAAAATTATTCTTATAGGGTATATTAATTTTATTAATAAGCTGAGACGCTTCTCTTGCCCATTGCTTTATGCGATCCTTGACTATCTTGTCATTATTTTGTTTTAATGCCTTGCGCATCAAGTAAAGCATCTGGGGTGCCGGTTCCACGAAGGAGATATCCTCAAAACGCCCCTGGACCTTGCTCCATTCCTGCCTCTGAGCTGTAGATAATCCAAAAACATATTCGTCAAAGGCCTGATGCAGGCAGACCCAGATGTAAACCGAATCCGCTTCTGCTAACTGCTGCAAGATGAAAATATCACCTTGATCATGATAATGCGACATATAATCCAAATTTTTGCCAAATTCGTCTATCACTATAAGTAAGGGCCTTTTAACAGATTGTTGGATATCCATGAAGGCGGTAAAAAGCTTATGAGAATCTATAAATCTCTCACTTTGAAACGCTTTCAATTTAGAAAGATGTTCGGCAGTATCAGATATTCCAAAAGCCATTAGCGCCTGCTCCAGCCCTCGAGCCAGGGTGTTGTTCACGGGTTCGTAAGCAGCTGTTACAAAAATCTGAAAAAAACCTGCATTCCCAACCGCTTTATTTATGCTATCTAACAGCCTTTCATACAGCTGAAAATTGGCAGATCTCAGTTTCTCAAGAGCAATTTGCGCTCTTTTGCTGCTTGTCGGACCGGTAAGAGCGAGAAGGTAATTAGCGAAAGCCGATTTGCCCATCCCGTACGGCCCTGTCAAAGACCAGGCGGAAACCCTCTCTCCTTCTAAAGCACATCTAAAACGGTCAAGAATCTCGAGAGTCTTCGTAGTTACCTGGTAATCTTCCATTAAAACGGTATCCTTACAATCTCTTTCTATATTTATTGAGCGAACGATGTTCATGTCTACGGTGATAAAGTCTACTAGTTTCATTTTCATTTAGCTCCCAGTATAGTTCTTTTCGAGTTGTAATACCTCTGCAGAGCTTCCCAGTATAGCTCTTCGGGGGCACCACTATAGTGAAGTTGAATACTGCCCATCGTATCTACCAGGGAAAAGCTCTCAAATTCCTTTCCGGCAGCATATAGACAGGAACCAACCGCACTCTCCGGCACCTTGAAAACTACGCCAGGAGAATTAAAATCATAGGTTAACCGCTGCAAAGACATGGTTTTTTGTTTTCCTGATGCATATGAGTGAATGTACGAAAAACAAGCAGCAGCAAATATCAAAGGTGGCAGGTTAGGTTTTTCAGCAGTATCAAAACTATAATGGTTTTTTTCTTCTGCTCTGCGAATGATCCCCAGCTGAGCAAAAGGGCATTCGATTTCATACTCTTTCGTTGACGATACATCGCTATACATCCTGATTATGCAAGAAGCATCCCTTTCAAAAGATTTCTCCGATAGTGAGGCAAAACGCGGGTACTTTTGGGCAACACTTTTTATCACACCGGCAAGCTGTTTTATATCAAAACTCCAAAGGTTGCATTTGTTAAAGGCCAGCGGCCAACTAACTGCCTGGAAAGGCGGTATAAAGAGTTGCCAATGCAGCAACCATAAAGATGCCACATCCTCTAGGTAAGGATCCCATCCTTCATCATCTAGAAGACTGTGGCCTAACTTTGTCGGCCTTATATAACCATGAGAGTCGGGTTCAATGAGCTTGAATGCTTGACACCAGAACCGTATAGAACTGACCATATTTTTTCCAACGCCAAGACGCTCTATTGAGTCGCGTGCTTTGAAAACATCACCATTTTGGAGCACAGCATCATAACCTTTTTTCAACCATCCATACCGCGGGGTGAATGTTTCATGCCTTCCCATGCACGCTTGAGCAATATAGTCGTCCTGCTTCAATGTCCCCGTTTGCATTCCCCTGGTTCCCTTCTTTTCCAAGAAACTGCTATAAAAATACGTTCCGGTTTATCCTTGAGCTTGCTCCCGGACTCCGGTTTAACTCGCCCTAAGACTCATCGCATCAGGTAGCCGACCGGCTCCTATGACGGCATCCCTGTTGCAGAGTCGCCTATCTCGACATCCTGTCTCGATTCGGCTGCCGTTTGCTGCTCCTTCGTCAAGGGCGAGTAACAACCTCCGTCAGGTCGCTGCGCTGGCAAGGATTGGTGGTCTACAGGCAAAAGCTAACCCTATTTCCATATTTCGATATTTTTATCGCAATTTCCTGCCGCTAGAGGGCATGAGTTTCCCACCCAGCAACTCAGCAGACATGCCAAGCGAGCAGACATGCTGGGCGAAGACATAAAAATCCGGCCGTTTCCGGCCGGCATAAATTTCCCCGCTTTTATCTGATGGCATCCTGGAGAGGGCTTATGCACCATTCTGTGCCATCATCAACGCCAGCATGATCGCCGTATCCTTAACCAGGTTATCTATGACCACATATTCGTTCGGTTGATGCGCAGTTTCTTCAATAGTAGACCACACCACGGCGGGGATACCTGCCTCTCGCAGGAAGGCGGCACAGGTGCCACCCCCGATTCCTCCTATCCTGGAAGACACCCCAAACTCCTTTAAGATGCCGGACAGCTTCTTGACTATAGGTGCAGCAACCGGTGTGGGTTTTGGCGCATCCAGCCTTTGGAGAGTTTCGTATTTGATCCTCACACCATACTCGTATTCATATTTACTCAAAAGTCTTTCGATATCCTCGATTATTTCGGCAAGGCCGATGGATGGCAAGACCCTGAAATCCACTACAAAGACGTCCTCGCCGGGAATAACATTCGGGCTTCCCACATTACCGAACTTTTGGGTGAGTTCAAAAGTCGAAAAAGGAGGATTAAAAAGAGCATCCCGGTGACAGTATTTACCTCGAAGGAACTTGATCATATCAACCGCCAGTAAAGAGCCGATCCACCCGGCATTGATTCCCGCCAGTGGGTTGGAAGCATGGCACTCTTTCCCTTGGACATTAAACTTGCACCACAGGATCGACTTTTCCGCTATTTCCAAAAACCCTCCATCGGGGGTGCCGGAATCCGGGACCAGGGCTTCATCCCCGGGCTTGAAAAGGCCTTCCCGAACCAGGTGCTTTAATCCCTTATCACTGCCGGCCTCCTCATCGCTGACGAACAGAAGCCCTACCTTTCTTTCCGGCACCAAGCCGAGCTGTTTAAGCATTTTGACTGCAAAGGTGATACAGGCAACCGCCTGCCCGTTGTCTTCTACACCACGTCCGTATATCCGCTCTCCCTTGACAACGGGTGTAAAAGGGTCGCTTGCCCAGCTGCTTTTATCTCCGGGGGCAACCGTATCCAGGTGCGCCACCAACCATAAGGTTGGCGCTGAAGCTTCCCGGCCGGAAATGTACGCGATGAGATTGAGGCGCCTTCCCTCGGGGACCGCTTCATCGGGCACCTCTTTGATTTCCACAGGTATTCCCTGGTTATTGAGATAATCCGCCAGCCAGACCGCTCTTTTGAACTCCCCTGTCCCCCCGAAAGAGGGGTTAACTGCAGGTATCGCACAGAATTCCAGAAGGAAATTAACTATTTCACTTTGAAAACTTTCCGCCGTCCTCATTATTTCCTGTAGATTCATGGTCAACTCTCCCTGCGAAACGGTACTTCTCCCAATACCGTTATTTTCCCAATTCTCTGGCCAACGGGAGCAGTTCATGGTGCACCACGACCCCTTCATCCAGCAGCATCTCCTGGTCCAGCCATACCGACGAATTCAGGCAGACGCCGTCGGCATGAGAAGCAGCCTCTCCCTGGGTCCCCTTGAAATAAGCACCTTGAAAACCGATCCCCCACTCCGTTGCCCCCCATACCCGCTCGTCCTCGGTACAAAGCCCGGTCAGTTGAGCTCCCGGGTTGAACCCGTAGCAAACATGAGCAAGGTTGAACATCTTCGGATCATCCAGCTTCTCCAGCCAGCGCTCCAGCTTCCTGGCCTCTTCATCCCCGTTAATGGCGACGATCCGGCCTTGTTTGATAATCAGTTCAATGGGGTGAGCCAGGATACCCAGTTCCGCTTCTCCCCCTCCCGAGAAGGAACCGTCAAAGACTATTTTTCCGTTAATACTGTCCTCTACAGGAGCCCAGGCAATCTGCCCCAACAAAAAGTGTGCCCCAGGAGTATCGGCGCGCAGCTCGCTGAAAACAGGGCGGTCGGGGCTGTTTTCAAAGGAAATATCCGTTCCTTTCGGCGTCGTTATCCGCATTTTTTTCGCCTTTCTTGTCAGTTCAACAACTTTGTTCTGAAAAGCCTCCTGCTTATTAATATTAATCCTGCCGATACAGCGGACGATACGCTCCCTGTCAAGGCCTCCTAAGAAAAGATACCTGGTTCTGCCGTTGGACACGGCCTTCGTCCAGGGGGTCGAATAGAGAAGCCATTGGGTATTGAATTCAATCCAGACATCAGCAGCGGGAATGGCTTCTTTAAGTGGCTCAGGCAGCATGGAGTCGGTGACCTTTCCATATCCCATAGGAGTGGAATGCCATGCCATTATCACCCTGGCTCCCGCCGCTTCTGCGGCCTTTGCCGTCTCCTCCGCCGGCTTGCAATCGGTGCAGGAGTCGATTGTAATGAGTACTGATTCCCCCTCCCAGACACGGCATAGGTCGTCAATAATGACACGTCCTGCTCGCGCCAGTTCCAGATCATAAATATCCGGCATCATTATACCTCCTAATATTATTTCTCGGTGAGCGCTCTGGCAATACGGGCTACAGTCCGGTCGAGTTCTTCTTGAAAGCTCTTTTCGTCGTACATGCACAGCATAAGATATCCTTCGATATTTTTCCTTTCCTCCAGAAAAACGGCAGGGATGTTACCTTCATTCAAAGCATCGATCAGCATTGCGTATGCTTCCAGAAGCCGCAGCGGCCCATAGCCCGGAGGTTCGTCCAAACACCCCCGGGCACTCGTTACCATAAAACACAAAAGATCCAGCAACTTATTTTTACTGACGATTGCCTTATCCATTTATCCATACCCCTCCCAGCTCAAGACCTCCGCAACGTCCCTTCGCCTGGGCCTAACAGGTATTTTCTTCGGATAACCAACAGAGATGATCAACTGGGGAACAAGATGCCGCGGTAACCTTAAAACCTCCTGAACGGCCGCTTGATTGAAGGATCTGATGACACAGGTGCCCAGGCCGAGTTCGACTGCCATTAAGTTAATGTTCTCAGCAGCAAAGGCTGCATCCATTAAACTTAAAACATCCCGTCCCAAGCGGCCGCCTTTCCGCTCACACAAATCCATGTCGGTACAGATAACCAGCATTGCCGGAGGAAGCACGGTCAATCCCGGCGCAAAAGCTTTGACTCTGGCCTTCTGCTCCTCACAGCTGACGGCGATAAAATGCCATGGTTGAATATTGCTCCCGCTCGGTGCCCAGATCGCCGCCTCAACCAGTTTGATCAGCAGCTCCTTATCAACCGGCCTGTCATGAAAAGATCTGATACTGCGTCTCTCAAAAATGGCCCGCCGCACATCCATCTATCCGATCCTTCCTTTACAGGTGTAATGGGTTAAATTAAGTGAAAAGGTTACAGCGCACAAAGTGATCAGGCCCAACCTGAACCATAACCGGATCCCTTTCATAACATTCCGGTTTTACGAACGGGCAGCGGGTGTTGAAACTGCATCCCGGGGGAACATTAACAGGACTGGGTATTTCACCCTGGGATTTGATCTTTTTCGGTTTGAGATCCTCTTCCTGCTGGGTGACTACAGGTATTGACGACAGAAGCATTTGAGTGTAAGGGTGTTGCGGAGACCGGAAGAAGATTTCCGTAGGAGCCATCTCGGCTATCTTCCCCAGGTACATGATCACCACCCGTGTTGCCACATTTCGCATCAGGCTTAAGTCATGCGTTATGAACAGATAGGAAAGGTTATACTCCTTTTGCAACCGCAACAGCATGTTGATTATTTTCGCCTGCACAGAAACATCGAGTGATGAAGTCGGCTCGTCAAGAATCATAAAAGAAGGGTTTGTTGCCAGTGCTCTGGCTATGGCCACCATCTGTCTTTCTCCCCCACCGATCATGCGGGGGTATTTATAGAGATAACTTTCGGGAAGCTCCACCGACTCCAACAGCTGGACGATCCGATCGTGCAGCTCATGCCCTTTCGCCAGGCCGTGAACCTTCAGCGGCAGTTCGAGAATCTTGTAAATAGTGTGTTGCGGGTTTAACGATGTCCCCGGATCCTGGAAAACGATCTGCATATCTCGCTTCAGCTCCAGCGGCCTCTGGGCAGAAGCGCAACTAATATCCTTACCCTTAAAAACAATGGTCCCGTCGGTCACACTGTACATCCCGATTACACAGTAGGCGGTAGTGCTTTTCCCCGATCCGGATTCACCCACCAACCCAACCGTTTCCCCTTCGCGTACCTCAAAGTCAATACCGTCTATTGCTTTAACAAACAGGGTCTTATCCCCTCTATGGACGGGGAAATACTTTTTCAGACCCTTGACTTCCAGTATTACTCTACTTTCAGACACAGCGGCACCCTCTTCTTCTGAATTGTATTTAATCGTATTTAAAACAGGCGACCTTATGTCCGTTTCCCATATCGAAGAAATCCGGTTTCTCCTCCCGGCAGCGCTTAAACGCATAGGGGCAACGCGGCTCAAAACGACATCCCGGCGGCGGGTTCAAATAATCCGGAATCCTGCCGGGTATGCCTTCGGCAATACCCCCACCGGAAAGCTTCGGAACACAGCTGAGCAGCATCTCGGTGTAGGGGTGCAGCGGATTGGAAAACAATTCTTCATTGTCCGAGACTTCCACCATGTTGCCCGCATACATAACGTAAATGCGATCGGCATTCTCCCTGGCTATTCCCATTGAATGGGTAATCAGTATTAAAGAGTTGCCCCTTTTTGCAACCATCTCCCTTAACAGGGCGAGAATCTGATCCTGGATCGTCACATCCAGATTGGTGGTAGGTTCATCGGCTATGATCAGCGCTCTCTCAGTTGCCAGAGCCATAGCGATACAAATCCTCTGCCTCATACCCCCGCTCATCTGAAAAGGGTAACTGCCCAGGATGCGGTCCGGATCCGGTAGTTTGACTTCTTTCAAGGCGTTTATTGACAGCTGCCTGATCTTCTCTTTGTCAAGGTCGCGAATTCCCGAATTAGATATTACCGCTGCCAACTGATCGCCAATAGTGAATACAGGGTTCAGCGATGCCATTGGATCCTGAAAAATCATGGCCGCCCCCCTACCCCGCAGCCTTTTGATTTCACTCTCCTTCATTTTTAAAACATCTTTTCCCTCAAACAATACCTCGCCCTTCGGTATGTACGCCTGACTGGAGAGTATCCATAAGATCGTCTTCATGGTAGTGGTTTTGCCGCAGCCCGTTTCCCCTACAATGCTGACTTTTTCTCCTTTTCCTAGAGAAAAATTGACACCGTTCAGCACCTTCATGTATCCGCCGTATACCTTAAACCATACATACAGGTCCTGTATCTTAACCAAATCATCCAAAAGATTTCACTCCTCGGTTGATAACATATCTTTTACACCATCACCAAGTAAGTTGAATGCCAATACGATAATCATAATAGCAATGGCCGGAAATATAGAAATCCACCAGTAATCTGGCAGATATTTTGCTCCGTCGGAAACCATCGTTCCTAAAGCAGGAGTCGGCGGCTGCTCTCCCAAACCGACGAAACTCAACGAGGCGCCAGTCAAGATCACCCATCCCATATCCAGCATCATTTTGGTAAATATAGGTGCGAGACAGTTCGGCAGTATTTCCCTGAAGATAATGTGGAATCTGCTCGCTCCTATCAATTCTGCTGCCCGGACATAAACCTCATTGCGCAGAGAAGTAGCCATTCCATAGACAAGACGCGCATACCACGGCCACCAGGAAATGCAAACTGCCATCATGGAATTAAAGAGGGTCGGGCGCATAACCGCACACACTGCCAGGGCCAGGATCAACGGTGGAAGGGCCAGAAAAACATCGGTGATTCTCATCAAAACAGTTTCTATCAGCGTGCCCTTCATATATCCGGCGATGAGCCCAATAATCGTTCCGATGGGAACCACTACCACCAAAACCCCAATCCCCATAGTCAATGCCCCACGAAAGGCATAGATAATTCTGCTGAGTATGTCTCGACCGAAGACATCGGTGCCAAGCAAATGATCCCATGAGGGAGCAAGATTCGCTTCCGCGTAATTGACAAATGCCCCTGCATGATGGGGGTAAGGTGCCACAAAATGCGCAAAAACTGCGCTTAAAATGATAAGTACCACAATCACAAGACCTACTACCGACATCTTATTGCGGGAAAATTTATACCAGGCCTTTTTGAAATTCTCCAGATACCTGTTTACCGCACTATTATCTGAGGCCTTTTGAGCAATCATTACCCATAATTACCTCCCTGCCAGACCGATTCTTGGGTCGAGATAAGCAACGATGAAATCGATGATGATATTGATCGTAACGAAAATAATACCGAGGATCATAATGACACCGGCGATGGCATTCAGGTCTTTGTTCAACATGGCAGTTATGCCGTAGCGAGAAAAGCCCGGATAGTTGAAAATCAGCTCTACCAGGAATGCATTCCCAAACAGCGCAGCAATATCCAGCGAGGCCACCGATACAGTTGGAATTAAAGACGGTTTTAGTAAATACTTCACAAAGACAAGGCCCTCCGGAATGCCGTAGGCTTTCTCAGCCGCAATGTAGTCTTTCCCCATGTTATCCAGCATGCTGGAGCGGGTTATGCGCGCGGCCTGTGCCATACCGCCCATCGCCAGAGCAATGGCCGGTAACACCAGATGCTTAAAGGCGTCGACGAACGTGCTCATATCCCCGGCCAGCAAACTATCGACTGTATACATTCCCGTAACCGTCGGCGGTGCCGTTACACCCGGGCTTAGCCGTTCCATGGTCGGAAATATCGGCAGGGCGTAGCCGAAGATCAATACAAAAATAATCGCCCAGACAAAAGCCGGAGATACGATGCCTAAATACGAAATAATGCGTATCAACCCGTCCAACCACGTATTGGTAAATTTAGCCGATATGATTCCGAGAAAGACTCCTCCAACAAGCAGGACTATTGCCGACAGAATAACAATTTCCAGAGTCGCTGGTAGAAATTCTTTGATGTCAGTAGTCACCGGACGCCGTGTGACCAGGGACTTGCCCAAGTCTCCATGGACAAACCCGTTGAGCCAGAGAGCATACTGGACATATAACGGTTTATCAAGGTGCATCTCCTGCCGCAGATTCTCAACAGCCCACTCCGGAGCCCGGGGGCCCAATGCCAGTCGCGCCGGATCGCCCGGAACAACCCTGCTGATAAAAAAGATTAATATCGATAATCCGAATAAAACAAAGATCGATAATCCGATACGCTTGAGCAGATTGATCCCCATTTACCTCACCCTTTTTAAGGAAATACCAGCGGCTTGATAGCAGAAACGATTCACTGAATGGATGGAGGAGGGGACCATCCCTCGTGGCCCCCTCCTTAAAAACAGGATTTTACAGTAGAGCTAACCGTTTCTCGGGGTAAACCTTCATATCGTGGACGTACTGATCGTAGCCCATTGGCAGACAACCTGTTTCCTTCTTCAATGCCCTCTCTGCGGTCGGCCAATAGATGTAAGCGCTCTGGTAGGCCCGTTTCTCGGCCTGGTCAAAGAGCCAGATGGTCGGGCAGAGGTCGAATATGGCCTTCTGCGCCTTCGCATATTTTTCAAAGCGCTCATTAATGTCTACTGTCGCCAAAGCATCTTCGATTAATCTATCGATATTTTCATCTTGCAGCCATTCCATCTGCTCCCAGGTACCGCAGGAACTGGAATGATATCTGGACATCAGCATGGATCCTGCTTCATTATAGTGCGGTGCGACAAAAACCAGAGAGGCATTGGGCGTCGTTTCCATCTTTTGAGCATCTGCCATCATCGAACCGAACGGCTTCTTGGTTATTTCGATCTTGATCCCCAATTCGGCAGCATTCGCCTGAATTAACAAGGCTAATTTCTCTTCTTCGGGAGCTTCAGCGCACCAGCTAAGAGATACCGGATATTGGTCGAGCTTTCCGTAATACTTCGATTTTTTCAACTCTTCTTTTGCTTTCTCGAGATCCCTCTTAAAAGAAGGAATGGTCGGGTCATGCCCGGGTAATACGGCCGGCACCGGACCCTTGCTGAGTGATGAACCGGGATAGATGCTGGTTATAATGGCGTCGTAGTCAATGCAATAAGCCAGCGCCCTTCTAAAGTGGACGTCGTCGGTCGGTGCCTTCTTGGTATTCAACATCATGTTGAGGTTATGTCCGTTGAGGAAGGTCGCCACATCCACTCCCTCAATCTTATCCATCATGTTGTAGTTTTCTAATGGCTGCAGTTCGTCGGTGATTTCCAGCTCCCGGCGACCTACTGCCGTTCTTACAGTAATCGGTTCCACCGACCCTGAGAGCTTAAAGTACTTGGGAGCATCGGCATCCCATCCACCCCAGTAATCGTCGAACTTCTCCCAGAGCACGTACTCTTCCATTTTCACTTCTTTAACCTTATAGGGGCCGCTCCCGGCATCATTGGTTAAAAGCCAGTTCTTACCGTAATCGCCCATCTCTCCGTACTGACCGTTCTTTTGTATATGGGCAAGCACCTCATCCTTGTTAAGGATATAGAGGCGCACCAGGGACTGCAGGAAGGGGCCGAACGGCTGGCTTAACTTGAATTCCACCGTATACTTATCCACGGCCTTGACTTCCGCTACATTCCTCGTAAACAGGTAGGCAAACCCTTCCCCGATATCCAGAAGGCGCTTCATGCTAAACTCCACGTCTTCTGCAGTTAGTTCATCACCGTTGTGGAACTTAACGCCCTCCCTCAAATAAAACCTATAGGTTAAACCGTTATCGAGGATGTCCCACTTGGTGGCCAAATGCGGCACAACCGTGCCATCCGGTTTGGGAAACACCAGGGTATCGTAGGTATTGACCAGAGCAATCGAATCGCTGAACTTGCTTCCTACTCCGGGATCGATGAATACCGGCCAATCCTCCGTTATCCTGATAATGCTGTCCTCAGGTTTGACCTCTTTCGCTTGATTTTGGTTACTGCCACCGCAACCCACCAGCGTTGCCAGCAGACCGACAACCAGCAACAAAGCAACGGCTTTTTTTAATTTTTTTAATCTGGGCATCATAAACCCCCCTTATCGTTAATGCCCTCTACTTCATGCGGTTCTCGATAGGAACATAGTCGCAATCGAAACCGAATGCTCTTGGGCCGAGGATGTTGATCCCTTTCTCGGACCGGAAGACCGGGCGGGCCTGCAAACCGATGACCGCCACATGATCCCCTATCGAAAGCGACGGATTGGCTATCGGTTCGCCGTTATCGGCATTTACTACGATGATGATATCAGGGCTGGTCACAATGACTTCATCATTTTTCCAGCAGATATGGTTTTCATTCTTAAACCAGATCTTTACCACGTCGCCGGCATACTCGCCCTCACCGGTAATCGTATGCGTTCCCCAGTAATAACCGACTCTGTCCTCCCATTCCTTGCCTGTTACTTTTCCTCTTACCAGAATCCATCCCTTAAGATCGTCGACGACTACCCTAACCGGATCCTCACCTTGCTCGCGAGCTTCCCGGATCAGCTTGCCGACGTTATAACATTCTGTCAACGTACCGGGGATAACGACCTTTTTCATCTCGCAGGCAGGCATCAGGAATCCGGCGTCACCGGTCAGGCCGTAGGCAGCAGTACTGATCAGCTTTCCAATTCGTTCGGCCATGGCATAGTTGATTACATCCTTAATAATCGACACATTTCCCCAGGCGTCCACACTGGAAATCGGCCAAAGGGTCTTATCGAATAAATACGGCGTTGTCTGCGGAATCTCTGGAATAGCACGACCGGTGTAATCCCCATCAACAGTTGGAATGCCGTTAACCACCCCTGCAGCCAGCGCGCTGGGGGTATTCGCTCCTCCCAACTCGATAGGCACAACTGCATCGATTTTCTTCCCGGTGTAGAGAGAGAGCTCCATGATTGCCTTGGCAAGCGTGTTCTTGTGATCGTACAGAGGTGTTGTCAATCCAAAGCTCTTCATTTCCTCTAATACTTCCGGTGTATGAGGGGCAATTGAGCCCATCAAAAAAGGACAAACAGTTAAGGCATCATCAGGCAACTCATTGACATCAATCCATCCGACCTCTTTGCCTTGCTCCATCTCGCTGAGCAGAGATTCTAATCCTCTTTCAGGAAGCCCACCCCCACCGGTGCCATAAAAAGTACAGCCTCTTACAAAATCCTCAGCATCTTGTTTGGTTTTTAAAATGCGCCGCATTAACCAGATCCTCCTTCCCTAAAAGATAGAATCATTTCGACACCGACTAATGTCGATTATTGCTAAAAAAATTCTGAATTCTGCTTTTTTTATCCTATGTGCTTCTTTCTATTAAAAAGCAGGGGTGCCTGTGCAAATGCACAATAATAAAGTGCCCTTTCGGGCACTTGCTCTTTGGCAGATGATTTATGTCCAGTTTTTTCTGAGCTGAGCGAACAGCATCACCAGCTGGTAATTGAGTTTAAGCGGATGGGAAAAGGGATCTTCCCCCAGCAGCTGTCGGATCTTTTTCTTTCTGTTAAGCAAAGTATTGCGGTGAACGTAAAGTTTATCGGCGATATTAACAACGTTATCTTCGAAAAGAAGCAGTTTAAAGGTCTCCAACAGGTCAGCCTCTTTTTCACGATCATACTTCTCAATGACGCTCAGCACACTATCTATATATTCATTGATACCATTATCTGTTAGCAGTTCGGGTAGGTAATAATAAATGCCGAGGTCGGTGACGTGAACACACCTCGTCTGGTTAAACACAACTCTGGCGATATTGATTGTTTTCAATGCCTCAACATAACTTTTGTGGATATCCGTTATCAGCGGATACTGATTTCCGAACGCAATAACGAAATCAACAATTCCATCCTTGCGCAATATTTCTTCTATTCGCCTGCCGATCTTTTTGACACTTTTAACATAGTCGCTCTGCTCTTTATCAACTGAAAAGATAGCAATTACGTGATTCCCTCTGGGAACAACAATACAGTCACTTTTCTCATCGACCATAACAGCTTTTACGATATTGATGCTCTTATCCCGAAAGGAGTTGACCGCATTATCCCATGCCCCTTTATCCCTGTTATCTTTTATACATAAAGACTCATAGCTTTCAAATTCGATAATCATTACAACCGGAGGTGCCGGAACTTTGATATTTAGATTCTCTGCACGTGATAAAACCAAATCTTCCCTCTTGGGGGTGCTGCCGTACAACAGCTCATCAATAAATTCCCTCCTGGCTTTTTCCTTCTCTTCTTCTTTTGCCATTTCCTGCATCAGTACAAGCTTCAGCGCCTGACATGCTTCATTCACTGCCACATTCTCCATGGTAGACAGAGCATGATCTAAAAAAAGCACCAATTTACCCAGATATTTTCCGGCCGACGTCAGTTTTCGAATATCCACGCTGTAACGAGCTGTTCCAGGGAGGGTTTTCATTGCCTCATCTGCAGCAAACAACAGTTTGCATAACTCCTGATCCCCCAGTACTTTTTTGAGCAGCACATCCCCTTGACTGTTATAGCAGCCACTTGCCAAAACAGCATTGTTGCCGTCAATTACCAGTAAGGGACACTTGAGTATCTTCGCTATGCTGCCGGCCAGTACCTGGATGTTGTTTCCTTGCAAGATAATCTGATTCATCTTCCTCTGCACATTAAATGCGTATTCAATTTCTCTTTTTTGCTTATCGATGATTGCCTCAAGCACCGGGGTAATGATATCAATATAAGCCAGTTCGGCAGGCACCAGTATTAAGGGAAGCTTATAGTAGTTCGCCGCATCAATCAATTCCTGAGAGACTTCTTTAAGAAAGATCCCTGTATGGCACAAAACCAGTGCCGAACAGTTACACTGGGCAATCCTTTCAATTACCCGAACCTGGGCTTTAACGTCATCCTTAATAGAATAAAAAGCGGTGATCTGCAGCTCATTGCCTCGGTACCAACGCGTCGCGTCGGGAACTTCAATCACACTAACGCTGGTGATAATGTTATCCAAACCACCGAAGCCGGCAATTACTCTTCCAACTTTAATACCGTTCAAGACGATGAGATCAAGAGCTTCTTTAACAGTTATTCCCTCTGCCAAACCACCCCCACGCTCCCTCCTATACCTGCTGGTACCCCACAGGCGCCTTTAGACCTTCAAGAGACCAGGATGATTATTTCCTCGATCACCTGCCCCGATCCTCTTTTCGATCTCCCTGGCGGTAGGTGTAGCAGCAAGGCCCGCCAGGGATGTCTCTTTGAGAGAATCCGGCAGGGCATCCCCTACCTCCTTCATGGCCTGGATTACCTCATCAAGAGGGATTTTACTCTCGATCCCCGCCAGGGCCATGTCGGCCGCCAGCAGGGCGACTGCCGCCCCAATGGCATTTCTTTTCACACAAGGAACCTCCACCAAACCGGCAACCGGATCGCAAACCAGTCCCAGGAAGTTCTTGAGAGCCAGTGCGCCGGCATTGACCGCCTGACGGGGCGTACCTCCGGCCATTTCCGCCGCCGCCACTGCAGCCATGCAGGAGGCCGAACCGCACTCGGCCTGACAACCGCCCTTTGCACCGGCAGTACTCGCCTGCTCATCGATGACCATACCCACCCCCGCAGCGGTGAAGAGGGCTCCGATCACCGCCTCTTCCGAAGCCCCAGTTCTCTCCGCCACCGTGGCCAGGACCGCAGGCAGAATACCGCAGGATCCCGCCGTCGGTGCGGCGACGATTCTCCCCTGCGAAGCATTAACTACCGCCACTCCCATAGCCCTGGCTGCGGCCAAAACCGAACCGGATCCCGATAAGGGTTTGGCTTTCTCCAGGTAACGGGTCAAGAGGAAGCCTTCTTCTCCCACAAGTCCGCTCAACGACCTGTTACCGGGTTGGAGGCCGGCATCAAGAGATTCCTTCATAACCGCCCAGTACTTCTCCATCGTTCGCCAGATATCCTTCCGGTCTCTCCCCTGCAACCGCTCCTCCTTCTCCAAAATCACCTGCCAGAGGGAGCAGCCTCTTGTTTCTGCTACTGCAACCAGTTCGCTGATGGTGTTTTTCCGTCTCATCACGAGCAACACTCCCGGTTAGATTCTAATAACAGCTGTTACGTTTGGTAAACGGGCAATAGCTACCAGTATCTCATCAGAAACCTGGTTATCCGTCTCCAGAACCATTATTTTATCCTCTGTCAGGTTACCCCTGGTCACCCTCATCTCTGCAATGTTGATCCCGTTGTCCCCTAATATCCCGGCGACACGGCCGACCACGCCGGGCCTGTCAAGATGTTCCACAATCAGAGTTGGCTCGTGAGCTGTCAGGGATAGATCATATTGATTGATTCTGGTTATCAAAATGTTACCCCCGCCAACCGAACTCCCCCGCAGAAAGATCCGTTTGCCCGACACCCCGGTTAATTCGATATCGGCCGTGTTAGGATGAAATTCCTCACCTCGGGCCAGGCCGATTTGCACCTCCAGTCCCAGTGCAGCGGCTCTGTTCAGGGAATCTTTAATCCCGGGATCATCACCGGACATGCCGAGCAGGCCGGCAACCAGGGCGCGATCGGTTCCGTGACCCTTATAAGTTTTTGCAAAGGAGCCGTAGAGGGTGATTTCCGCCCGCCGGATTTCCTCTCCCAAAACCGCTCTGGCAACGTTTCCGATCCTCACCGCACCTGCGGTATGGGAGCTGGAGGGCCCAACCATCACAGGGCCGATGATTTCAAAAACACTTCTCACCGACAATTTCTGTATCCTCCCCTTAGCCTATTCGCACTCTTCCTTAGAGTACCGGGCTCGGGCACCGCCGATCAGCTTAGGCCTCGTGCGGATCATGCTCAGATGGGCGAAACCGATGCTTTTCACCCTGCTCCTGACCACAACCCCGACGCTTTTGATATGCATCCCGATAAAAACATCGCCGATATCCATTCCGGCATCAGCCTTGATGCTTTCTACAACCACGGGATTCTCCAACCTCTGCATCGCCGCTGCCGCAAGACCGCCGCCGCCCTTAGTATAAGGATAAACGGATACGATTTCCAGACCGTATCTAGCGGCACATTCTTCCTCCACTACGAGGGCCCGGTTTAAGTGTTCGCAGCACTGAACGGCCAAAAAGATCCGCCGCTCTTTCACCTGTGGCAAAATACCGTCGAGGATGGCATGGGCTACCTCCAGACTGGTTGCCGAACCGATGGGCCTGCCGAGAACCTCACTGGTGCTCCCACCCACGACCAGGATCTGACCGGGTTTCAGGTTGGCACACTGCAATAAATCACACAAAGCCGCCTCCACCTGTTTGGTGACCTCCTGCAGGTTGAGATTACCGCTCCTTACTGTGCCACTTTCACCCATCTTTTCTCCCCCTCCATTTTATGGAGCCAAACAGAAGTATCGGTGCGAACGAGGCAATCGACCCCGTTTCCCGGTAAAACGTACGGCCACTCCTATCTGCTTCTATCTTAACCTGCTTATCCGTTCGCAGTAACAGGAATTCTGAAACCCTAACCTCTGTCTCCATCTCAACTGCTCAAGAGAGGAACGTTCGATAGATAATGGTGCCTGCATCAGCTAACCCTCATTTTCGTCCAATAAACACCTCAGCAGGGATTCAACACCCAATCCGTTGACATAAGAAGCAAGATCTATTTTCCCCAGAGCCTGCCTTAACTCCCTCTCCCGGTAGGGGAGACCTGTTAGGTATTCCTCCAGGCCGGAGATGTCCTCTCTGCCGAAAAAATCACCGTAGATCTTGCAGCCGGCAATCATGCCGTCTTTGACGTCCAGCAGCACCTCCAGTTTGCCCCAGTCGAAGCGAGCCGATTTCCGCAAACCGTATCCCGGTGAGGCTCCATAGTTCCACTCCCAGGTGCCGTACTTCGTTCTCACCAGTTCCTCAACCCGGGCGAGTTCGCCCTCGGAGAGGCGGTACTCCACACTTTGCCCACCCTCCGCCTGAAAAAGGGCTTTCACCAGGGCATTTCGGAAGTCTTCTACGTTCAGGGGCTGCGGCAGGTGCTCTTTGATGTTGGTCACTCTGCTCCTCACCGAGGCAACCCCTTTGGCCACCAGTTTTTCCCGGCCGACGTGGAGGGCGCGCACCAGGTTGTGCATGTCGGTATCGAAAAGAAGGGTGCCGTGGTGCAGGACGGAGCTGCCGTAGCGGTACTGGGCATTCCCGGAGACCTTTTTCCCCGCCACCAGGATGTCGTTCCTGCCCGAGAATTCCGCCGGTACGCCAAGGTTCCTCAAGGCAGCGACTACCGGTCTGGCAAAGCTCTCAAAGTCGTATTGGCCGGCCTTTTGCCTCCTGGCGATGAAGGTGAAGTTCAGATTGCCCAGATCGTGGTAGACCGCCCCGCCCCCTGTCAGCCTCCTGACCACTGCAATTTCATTTTCTTTCACGAACTGGTGGTTGATTTCCTCCCAGGTGTTCTGGTTCCTGCCCACAATTACGGCTGGCCTGTTCTGCCAGAGCATGAAGAGGTCCTCTCCGGGGTCAAACTCTTTCATCAGATATTCTTCCAAAGCTAGGTTGAAATAGGGGTTGACGGATTCGTTGATGATGCGAATCACGGATACCCTCCTCCTTTAGGAGTTCAGCGGCCTTTCTTCGGCAGGGAGTGAAGGGATCTGCCCTGGACGTCCAGTACCGCTTCCAGGAAGGCTTCACCGAGGGTGGGATGGGGATGGATGGTGCCGCTCACATCCGCCGCCTTGAGTTTGTTTCTGACCACAACTCCCGCCTCCTGGATGAGGTCGCTGGCATGGGGGCCGATGATGTGCACGCCGATGATTATTTCGTCGGCGTCGGCGATCACTTTGACCAGACCGTCGGTTTCGCCCATGGCCAGGGCTTTGCCGTTGGCGGCAAAGGGGAACTTTCCTACTTTGATGTCGATGCCTCGGGATTCGGCTTCTTCCTGGCTTAAGCCTACCGAGGCGATCTCCGGGAAGGAGAAAACGCAAGAGGGAACTGCGTCGTAGTCAACTCTGTGGTCGAGGCCGGCCATTCTTTCCACGGCGGCGATCCCCTCTTCGGAGGCCACGTGGGCCAGCATCGGCCCTTTGATGACGTCTCCGATGGCATAGATCCCGGGTACGGAGGTTTCGTAGTTCTCATTGATTTCGATGAAGCCTTGGTCACAGGTGACGCCCAGTTGCTCCAGCCCCAGGCCGCGGGTGTAGGGCTTGCGGCCTGTTGCCAGCAGGACGATGTCGGCAGCGCATTTGATGGTTCCCTTTTGGCCTCGGGCCACTACTCGGAGGCCGGCACCCCGGCGCTCGATTCTTTCGACTCCGGTTTGGGTGTGCACTGCGATCTTTTGTTTTTTCAGGTAGACGCCCATTCTCCTGGTGATCTCCCGATCCAGGGCACCCAGGATGTCGGGCAGGTATTCGATGACGGTGACCTGGCTGCCGAAGGCGTTGAAGATGCAGGCGAATTCGATGCCGATGACTCCACCGCCGATGACGACCAGGCGCTCGGGCACGGTATCCAGTTCCAGCAGTTGGTCGCTGGTGACGACACCCGGCAGGTCGACTCCGGGGATGGGGGGCACCGCCGGCTCGGAGCCGGTGGCGATGAGGATGTTCCTGGCGGTGATTTCTTCTCCCCCGACCCGGACACGGCCGGGTGCGGCAATGCCGGCTTCCCCTGGGATTACCTCTACGCCGTATCCCTTGAGGAGGTCTTTAATTCCGGAGGTCAGCCTGGCCACTATCCGGTCCTTTCTTTCTCTGGCGCCTTTCATGTCGAAGCCGATGTTTTCCGCCCGCACGTTGTATTCGGAGAGCCTGGTCAGGGTCTTCAGTACGGCGGCGTTCTGGAAGTAGGCTTTGGTGGGAATGCACCCCCGGTTGAGGCAGGTGCCGCCCAGGGCGTCCTTTTCTATCAGGGCAACGTCCATTCCCAGCTGGCATGCCCGGATTGCCGCTACGTAACCGCCCGGGCCCGCTCCGATTATTATCAGGTCCTTCATCGTTAGTTCCTCCTTCTTCTCTCCGGGTGCTTTTTAAACAGGCCGCCGGCGGCAGCCGGCTGTTTTAGAGGGGGGGCAGCGGCCGGCTGCCGGCGGCATGGGTTATTTATTGTTGAGGTTTCCACTTGAGAATGGGTTGTCTTGCTGCTTTTGTTTCGTCCGGTCTGCGAATAACCGCATTGTGCGGCGCTTCTTGCAGCCGCTCCGGGTTTTCCCGGGCTTCCCGGTCGATTTCCAGCATGGCTTCGATGAAGGCATCCAGCCGCTCTTTGGTTTCGGTTTCGGTCGGTTCGATCATCAGGGCTTCTTCGACGATCAGGGGGAAGTAGATCGTCGGCGGATGGAAGCCGCGGTCGATCAGGCCTTTGGCTACGTCGAGAGCGGCGACGCCGTTCTCCTTTTTCTGCTTCCTGGCGGAGGCTACGAATTCGTGTTTGCAGAGGCGGTTGTAGGGTATGTCGTAGCTGCCCGCCAGTTTGGTGCGGAGGTAGTTGGCGTTGAGTACGGCGTTCCGGCTGACTTCCTTCATCCCAGCGCTGCCGAGGGCCTTGATGTAGGTGTAGGCTTTAACCATTACTCCGAAGTTGCCGTAGAATGTCTGGATCTTGCCGATGGTGTCCGGCCTGTCGTAGTTGAGCCGGTATTTCCCCTCCCGTTTTTCGATTACAGGCACCGGCAGGAATTTTGCCAGGAAGTCTTTGACGCCGATCGGTCCGGAGCCGGGGCCACCTCCGCCGTGGGGGGTGCCGAAGGTTTTGTGCAGGTTGAGGTGGCAGATGTCGAATCCCATGTCCCCCGGACGGGCAATGCCGATGATGGCGTTGGCGTTGGCTCCGTCGTAGTAGAGGAGTCCGCCGGCTTCATGGACGACCGCGGCGATCTCCCGGATGTTTTCTTCGAAAAGGCCGAGGGTGTTGGGATTGGTCAGCATCAGGCCGGCGATTTCGTCGCTCATCAGGGCGCGCAGGTCGTCGACGTCAACCAGGCCGCGCTCATCCGATTTGACTTCGATTACTTTGTAGCCCAGCATGTTGGCGGTGGCCGGGTTGGTGCCGTGGGCGGAGTCGGGTACGATCATTTTGGTGCGTTTGGTGTCCCCGCGGCTGTTGTGGTAGGCTTTGATGATCATCGCTCCGGTCATTTCCCCGTGCGCTCCGGCCGCCGGCTGGAGGGTGAAGGCGTCCATGCCGGTGATTTCGCAGAGCATCTGTTCCAGTTCGTACATCAGTTCCAGGGCTCCCTGGACGGTCTCCTCCGGCTGGTAGGGGTGGAGGCCGGCGAAGCCGGGAAGGCGCGCCGCCCATTCGTTGATCTTGGGGTTGTATTTCATGGTGCAGGAGCCGAGGGGGTAGAAGCCGCTGTCGACTCCGTAGCTTCTCCGGGAAAGTTCGGTGAAGTGGCGCACGGCCTCCACTTCGCTGACTTCCGGAAGCAGCGGGTCTTCTTCCCGCAGGTGTTCTTCAGGGATTTCTTCCGCCAGTTTTTCTTCTGGCAGGTCGCTTGCGGGCAGTGTGAACGCCCGGGCTCCTTTGACGCTCTTTTCAAAGATGAGTTTCATCGGCCATCCCTCCCGAGTACTGATACGAGCCTGTCGATTTCGGCGCAGGTGCGCTTTTCGGTGAAGGCAAGCAGGAGCGCTCCGTCGAGTTCGTAGCCGCCGATGATCCCTTCTTGGAGAAGGGCAGCGTTGGCCGCCCGGGGATCGGGAACGGCTACTGCGAATTCTTTGAAGAAGGGTTTCCGGTATTTCAGTTGGAGGCCGGCCTGTTCCAGTCGTCGTTTGGCGTAGCAGGCCAGTTGGTGACAGCGCCTGGCGATCTCTTTGAGGCCTTCTTTGCCCACTACGGTGAGGTAGATGGTTGCGGCCAGGGCGCAGAGGGCCTCGTTGGAGCAGATGTTGGAGCCGGCCTTTTCTCTGCGGATGTGCTGTTCCCGGGCCTGGAGGGTGAGGACGAAGGCGCGGTTGCCTTCCCGGTCAACGGTTTCTCCTACCAGTCTCCCGGGAACCCGGCGCATCAGTTTCTCGGTTGCCGCAAAGAAGCCCAGGTAGGGGCCGCCGAAGCTTAAGGGGTTGCCCAGGGGCTGCCCTTCGCCGACGGCGATGTCGGCACCCCAGGAGCCGGGCGGTTTCAGCAGGCCGAGGGATATGGGGTCAACGACCATGATCAGGAGGCCCCTGGCACGGTGGACGGCTTTTTCGATCTCTTGTAGTCCTGTTTCCAGGTTGCCGTAGAAGTTGGGGTGCTGGATCGCTACTGCGGCGGTGTTTTTGTCGATGAGGGCGGCAATGGCGTCAGGGTCGGCACCGCCGTCTTTTCCGGGTACGGTGATGATCTCCATTTTGTCGCCCATGGCGTAGGTTTTAACTACGTCCAGGTAGCGCGGGTTAATTGTGTCCGGTATGAGGATTTTTTTGCGGCGCGTGGCGTCGCAGGCCAGGGCGCAGGCCTCGGCCAGGGCGCTCCCTCCGTCGTACATGGAGGCGTTGGCCAGGTCCATGCCGGTGAGGTTGCAGATCATGGTCTGGTATTCGAAGATGGACTGCAGTACTCCCTGACTCAGTTCCGGCTGGTAGGGTGTGTAGGCGGTGTAGAATTCGGAGCGCAGGAGCATTTGTTCGACTACCGCCGGGATGTAGTGGTCGTAGGCCCCGGCTCCAAGAAAGCAGGGGCGGTCGGCGGCGCTCAGGTTTTTGGCAGCCAGGGCCGCCAGTTCCCTGCGCAGTTCCATCTCCGACAGCGGCCCGGGCAGGTTGAGTTCTCTGTCGAGTTTTAGGTCGTCCGGGATGTCCGCAAACAGGTCGTCGATGTCTTTTACCCCTATGGCGTCCAGCATCTGCCGGACTACCCAGGGGGGGTTGGGTACGTAGTTCATCTGAGCTCCTCCTCCGCTTTGCCTTTATTCTTCTGCCTTTTCGCAAAATTCGGCGTACTGTTCGGCGTTCATGAGGTTGTTGAGTTCATCCGGGTTGCTCATTTTTAAGACGGCGATGTGTTGACCGTAGGGGTCTTTGTTGAGTGTTTCCGGTTCGTCTTCTAAGGCTTCGTTGACACCGGTGATGGTGCCGGAGACAGGGGTGTGCATGTCGGCTACCGCTTTCACGGATTCGATGACGCCGATGGTGTCCCCCGCCGCAAATTCGCTGTCGATTTCGGGCAGTTCTACGAATACGATGTCACCAAGGTGGTGCTGGGCATAGTCGGTGATGCCGATGTAGGCGAGGTCACCTTCTACCCGCACCCATTCGTGGTCTTCGCTGTAATAGTAGTTTTCTTTGATTTCCATTGGCGATCGCTCCTTTTGTTTTTGTTTTTTCGGTTGTTTATTTTGTTCTTTTGTAAAAGAGGCCTTCGCCGGTGCGCGCTTTTACGGGTTTGTTGCGGATGATGATGTCGATCTCTTCGCCGGGTACGGCGTATTCTTTCTCTACCAGGGCAAGGCCGAGGTTTTTACCTAAGGTCGGGGCGTAGCCGCCGCTGGTCACCCATCCGATTTTTTGGCCGTTCTTTTGGATTTCGTAACCGGCACGGGGAATGCCCCGCCCCGTCATTTCCAGTTCGACCAGCAGCCGGTCAGGGCCCTTTTCCTTTTGTTTGGCCAGTGCCTCTTTTCCGATAAAGGATGGTTTGTCGAGTTTGACAAAGCGGTCCAGGCGAGCCTCCAGGGGGGTGATCTCCCGGCTCAGTTCGTGGCCGTATAGGGGCATTTTGGCTTCAAAGCGTAAGGTGTCGCGCGCCCCCAATCCTATGGGGAGTACTTCCCCTTTGCCGGCTTCCAGTATTGCTTCCCACAGTTCGCAGGCTTTGTCAGGGGAGGTGTAGAGTTCGAATCCGTCTTCTCCGGTGTAGCCGGTGCGCGAGACGATACACTCTATCCCCGCTACTTTGACCGCAGGCCGGAACCAGTAGTAGTTGATTTCTTTGAGGTCGGTGTCGCAGATGCTCTGTAAGACTTCTTCCGCCAGCGGACCCTGCAGGGCAAGTTCTGCATAAGTTTCGGAGACGTTCTCCAGGGTGACCCCGGGGAGCTTGTGTTCCTGCATCCAGGCAAAGTCTTTGTCGGTGTTGGCGGCGTTGATGACCAGGAAGTAGTGGTTGCGGTCGTATTTGTAGATCAGGAGGTCGTCTACGCAGCCGCCGTCCGGATAGCACATCGGTGAGTAGCAGACCTGGTTTTCTTTGAGTGCGCTGATGTCGTTGGTTATCAGTTCCTGCACAAATTCTTCGGCCTTTTCACCCCGGATGTCGACCTCTCCCATGTGGGAAACGTCGAACAGTCCGGCCTTTTGACGCACCTGGTGATGTTCGGCTATGATGCCCGTAGCCTTGTACTCCACCGGGAGCTCCCAGCCTCCAAAATCGATCATGTTGCCGCCGTGTTTTTGGTGCATCGGGTACAGCGGTGTTCTCTTTAAGGACATTTCTTACCCTCCATTCCTGTATTGCCGTCAGTTTCTTTATGGTACGTTACCAGTTACCCGAATGCTCTCCACCGCTCACCCCCTTCTTATTTTGCGCCTCTTTTACAAGCTTGAAACTAAAAACAGAGCAGAGGGATCCTCCCATGCTGCTCTGTTTAACCTAAAAAGCTGAATCCGTTTTCAGTGGCATCAACAAGTAAACAGAGGGCAAGGAGGTATACCTCCCCTGCCCTCTGTTTTGTACCTGAGAGTTTCGCCCTTTGTCGGGCTTGCCCCTTCGGCGTTCCTAGAACTTTCCAGAGGTTGTCAGAATACGGTCTTTGCACCTGAAAGATTCGCTAATACCCGGGGAAGATATTAGCTTGCATCTTCGGTACGGGGCATAGCCCCGTTTCTCCCGTATTCTTCATCCACCAATATTTATTTTTTGCAATAACCTAATTTAATATTATTATACAGTTCTGGTAATGTCAAGAGTCATTTTGCAGTGCTGACGCACGAAATATTTTACAAAGTTCTTTGAGTCCTTTTTCGACCCCCGGCGGTATCGTCCTTAGGCAAAGGTATGTTTTTTACTGTAAATTTGGCAGTAGCCTGAGTATTTACAGGATTACCCGGACAGGATTGATCCAAGCAGGATTAGGCGAGGTGACCCTCGCCCGAAGTGATTTCTTAGTTTGGTTAGATAACTTGCGTGATTAAATCACCAGACGAAGTTGAGCCGGTTTATCGCGGAGCCTCTTCAACCTGGAGAGGTCAAGCCAGTTGCCCGTGAATGTCTGCCATAAAAACCGCAGAGTGCCGCGCATGCCCAACGTTTGCACCGTTTCCCATAAGGCCACGGTGTGCAGGGTAAGAATGTTGATCAGGTGGGCCAGACGCATCAGGGCGTGCCACCCTTTCAAAGCGTTCCAGTCGTATGAAAAGGGATGTTCATAGTTGTATCCGCGGCGTTTTTCAATCAGGAAGTTCTCTTTAATACCCCACCGGTGACGGGCCGCCCGGTTGCAGCGGTCGATTACGTTTTTTTTGGTAATTGGGGTGCCCGACACCCACGCCCAGGTAGTCTGACAGGTTAGTCCGTTTTCTTCCCAGGTTTCTTTGCAAACCACCACGTGGATCACCAGGCGATGATGCTGGTTTTGGGCATCCCGCCAAACGTAGACAATGTCGTTAGCCCACCAGAAGTTCTGAGTCCGGTTGCCCCACTGATGGGTCCGGGTTTGCTCCGGTTCCAGTTGATGGATTCCTAAAGCGTCCTCCCAGACCGATTTAAGACAGTTTGAAGGCAGGACGATCATGAAGTCCCAGTTGTTCTTCCGGCAAATCTGCATCACCGGGCCACCTGCGTAAAGACCGTCGGCCACGATCAGAAGAGGGAGTTTGCCCATCAGTTCTTTGAGACGCGGAGCCAGACGATAAAAAGCCTTTAATTCGCAGTCTTGTTTATCCTGATCCCGATTTTCGCAGAATTCGGCCAGCAGGGGAATAACGATCCCTTGCGGACCCACCAGAGCAGCCTCCAGGAGGTAGACATAGTTTTCGCCCTTGCGGCGGAGCGCCTCCGGGGCGAAGGGAACGGTCCGGGTGAACTTCTGGGTGCCGTCGATGGCGACCACATAGCGCTTCTCGACCAAAAGCGCCTGTAACTTCTTGTTGCGTAAGAGCTTGCGGACGGTGGTCCCCAAAATGTTTTCGATTTGCTCGGCCGGGATCCTTTCCAGGAGCCGGGCCAGGGTGTCCAGGTGGGGAATGCTGTCTACATCGGGAAAGACAGACCGCAGCGCATCTAAGATAGCTGGACAGCTGAGCTCCCGGTTGGCCTCGCGCCGGGAATTATACTGAAAGATAAACAAACATAAGCCAAAAACCATGAGAACGGTAAGTTTGTGCCTGATGCTCCCGGGCCGGCGGGGATCCTTTAAGCGGCCGAACTTTTCTAAAAGGCCGGGTAAAATCGCCCGCCAGGCATTGAGCTGGGCCTCCACGGCCGACTGCCGGGCCTCTTGCTCTTCCTCCACCGTTTTCCAGGGGCTTTTGCGGTTGGGTAAGGTGGCCGAATTGATTGCCTCCGGATTACGCATCAAACTCATCGCACTTGCCCGCCACCGGCGCTGGTGCGCAAAGCTCCTCCCGCCATTCCCGGACCAAGGGGTAAACGAACATCAGCCTGACTACCGGACTGCCTTTTTGCCTCCGGGGTTCTCTGCCCAGGCCGGCTGTTTCGCCGATGCACTGCCAGTTGGCCGCCCGGTAGCAGGTCCCCTGGTGCGGTGGGGTGACAAAGGTCTCTAAAAGCACCGGGGCATACCCGTACCGTTTTTGCCAGTCCGCCCGGATGCGCCGGGCGACCAGCGCCAGGGCATGGCTGGCCAGGTGGGGTATTTGCACCCCCGGCAGAATTAAAAAACGGCTGTTGTTGATGATGCGGTAACGGAATCGCTTGCACTCCACCGCCGTCCACCCAATCCAGGATTCCCGGACGGCCACCTTCCTGGCCGCTGCGGCAAATAAGAGGGCGCCCAGGATCTCGACCCTCCCTTCAGCCCGGCTGTGGATCCAATACCGCTGGTGGGCGCCAAAGGGCTGGCGGTAACCGAGCGGGTGATAAGCCGCCATCGTTGCGTTCCAAAGGGGTTGTTCTTTTAGCGGGACCGGATCAACTGTCACCGGAAGATACTGTTTCAACGGACCTTCCCTGGAGATGCAGGGTAAAGGTGCAACCTTCTTTACATTTCTTTTGGGCGGATTTTTCTTGGGGGGCAGTTCAATTAAACCGGAAGCCTCGAGCTGTTCCAGGAACAGGCGGCAGGCCTCTATTTTCAGTTTGCCGTTCGGTGCTTTCCAGGGCAGGTTTTCGCAAATTGTGGCGAACAGTTCCCGGCGACTGAGGCGCTTGAACTGCCGGACAGTTTCTTTGATCAGCGCCAAATCATCCGCTGTAAAAAGACGATCCCCAATCCAAAAGGGTGGGTTCCATGAGCGCAAAGGTATCGCCGTCCTCTCTTATTTTATCCCACCCTATTATTACATATCGCCCTGTGCACTGTCCACCCCCATTTGCAACGAAATTTTCTCTCCCCTCCCCCCTATCGTTGGATTGGTGTGGGATCTTTTTTTCATGCGTCAGCACTGTCATTTTGGGCTCTTTTGATGCAGAACAACCAGAGTTTCGTTCACAGCACTTTAGTCGGTTAAAATGGTATTGCAAAAGGTGGGTATCACCAAGGTATTATAGTTGTGGTGTAAAACCAATACCTGAAAGGAGAGATACCTACCCAATGACATTATACACTCAACTTAAGTATTCTGGTCACCAGGCTAGCTCTTTGTACACTAAAGGCAGCAGCTTCGTTCTGCAAATAAGACATCCTTTTTTCCGCAGAGGCATGCAGAGGATGTCAAGTTCGGACCATCTTCTCCCAAAGGTAGCTGAGAACGACCCTTAAGAGCCCGGCTGCAGGAACGGCAAAGATCAGTCCGAGGGGCCCCGCCAGGTAGCCTCCAACCAATAAAACAAACACCACCATCAAGGGATGCAGCCCCACCCGGTCTCCGAGCAAGCGGGGAGCCAGAACGCTCCCTTCCAGCTGCTGAACGGCAAGAAAAATGCCCAGCATCAGAACCGCCTTCCATTGGCTGATGGAGAGTGCCAGACCAACAACCGGAACGGCAGCCAGCACAGGGCCAAAAACGGGAACAAGGTCGGCAACTGCGGTAAACAAACCGATGAGAACGGCAAAGGGCATGCCGATCAGGGCAGCTCCAACTCCCGTCAACAAACCGACGATTGCTGAGATCAGAAGGTGCCCCCGCAGGAACTGACTGAAGATCAGATCGCCTTCCCGGATCAGGGAAAGCAGGTCACTGCGGCAGCCGGGGGGAAGGGCAGCCAGAAATCTCTTCTTAATGTGATCGAAATCCCTGATCAGATAATAAGCCAGGAAGGGGGCCAGAATCAGGCTGGGCAAGAAGGAAATGATTCCCAGGACTGCCCGCGCAAAACCCCGCAGGCTTTCTAACACCCCGCTCCGGATCTGGCCGGTCATCTCTCTTAAAACCTGCCGGCCCTCCGGAGGCAGGTAAACGCGCTCGGAGAGCCTGTAGAGATGAGCCTGCGCTTCTTCCCACGCCCTTGTATATTCGGGAAGAATCCTGCTGAAGGACCTGGTCTCTTGAAGAAGCGCCGGGATAAAAACGGTGAAGAAGATGGCCACAAGAACCACTCCTGCGGCATAGACGGTAAAGATTGCCGTCCTCCGTTTGATCCCCCTCATCTCCAGGCTTCTCACCAGGGGGTAGATGACATAGGCGATCAAGGCGGCGATAACAAAAGGAATTAATAAAGATCGTATATAATAAAAAAATGCTACACCGCCCAGCCCTATCAATAAGAGGGCGGTTATCCGCAGGAAACGCCGCTGCATAAACCGTTCTCTCCAGCTTTAAAATCCATTTACTAGCGGCGCATCATCTCCAGCATTCCCCGGGATACCCCATGCAAGACCCTTCTCGCCCTTTCTCCCACCTGGGGAAAAATCAGCGTTTTTCTGGGCGCACCATTACGAGAGGAAAAGAAGATCCCCAGGATGGCACCCACAATCCCTCCGGTAAGCAGTCCGCTAAAATAATTCCTTTTCGTCAACATCCTCACCTCCCTGCCTTATCAAGGTCTTCTGCATAATCATTGAGCGCCAGGAGACTGCCGTCTTCACTGATTTCGTAGACCTCGCCCTGCCCGCGAGTATTGAACTCCACAAAACACGACCAGCAGAAGTACTGATCGGCTCCAACCTTACCTGTTTGTTTGCTCCGACAAATCGGACACTGCACGATCTTCTTCACTCCCGTCCAAACCCGTATAACTGGCTATAACGGCCTCTTTTCCCCACGTCACAACCATTTCCGGAGGCATTATCATCCTCCCGGAAAGGAGGTCTCCGACCAGCCCAGTCGAAACCTCATATCCCAAAAGCCTCCCCGGACCATCGAAGAACACATCTTCCAGCGTGCCCAGATTCCGCCCCCCCTCAGTTACCACTACCCCCCCGGCTATTTCATTAACCCTCTTTCCTTCCGGTTGGCATTCCCCCTTTTCAAGAATCTCCTCCCCGTCTACGGTAACGGCATCATCCCCAATGCCCTTAACTTCCTCCAACGGGATGTACCGGGTTCGATTCAAAACCCCCTTAGCGTTAACAACCAGATGAGTGATCTTAAGCTCCTCGTGGCTCCAGATCAGGTCTTCCACAACTCCCAACTCTTTACCCGTAGCAAGGCTGATTACCGGCAGACCTATAACATCCCGGCCCTTGCGCAATTCATACCCCATCTCCCTGAGAAATAATCCTGTGTAATCTTTATTATTACCCTCTTATGAGAAATAATTCACCCGCCGGGCGCATCCAGCGGGTGAATCGATAGCGATAACGCCGCCCGTACCGGCAGAAAATTACCGGCACGCAGCAGAATAATTACAATTTCCTGGAAATTATTCCCCCTCCCAGCACCAGGTCGTCCTTGTAGAAAACCGCCGACTGGCCCGGCGTAACAGCCCTTTGAGGAACGCTAAAGCGTACAGTCACCTCATTAGGGGCTCTTCCCGGTAGAATAACGGCAGGTGCAGGTGCCGAAGTATAACGGATCTTTACTTCGGCGGTTCGTTCCTCCTGCAGGGTGTCAAAAGGAATAAAGTTCACCTTTTCGGCAACCAGTCCATTTGCTTCCAGATGACTCTTTTCCCCTACTACGAGTGCATTGCGAGAGGGATCGATCTCCACCACATAGGCAGGGTACCCCAGGGCCAAACCAAGACCGTGTCTCTGGCCGATTGTATAAAAAGCAAGCCCCTGGTGCTTGCCGACCAGGTTTCCGTGCACGTCATAAATCGGGCCCGGCACCGCCGCCTGCGGCAGGCGCTGCTCCAAAAAGCTCCTGTAATCATTATCCGGGATAAAACATATCTCCTGGCTCTCTTGCTTTTCCGCAACCGGTAGTCCGGCCCGGGAGGCCAGCTGGCGCACCTCACTCTTCAGATAATCTCCCAGGGGAAACTTAAGATACGGCAGCTGATCCTGTCGCAGCATGTATAACACATAGCTCTGGTCCTTTTTTTCATCGCGCCCCTTTTTTAAAAGCCAGCGTCCCAACCGCTCATCATACATCGTCCGGACGTAATGCCCCGTGGCCAGGAAATCCGCTCCTAGAGCGCGCACGCGATTCAAAAGAACGTGAAACTTGATCTCTCTGTTGCAGGCAATACACGGGTTGGGGGTTCGACCGCCCAGATATTCCCGACAGAAGTAATCGATCACCCCTTGCTCAAAGACATCCTGAAAGTTCCATACATAGTGAGGAATTCCGATAACTTCGCAAACCCTGCGGGCGTCCTCGACTGCGGCGAGCGAACAGCACCCGCCGTAATCCGGATCGGTTACACCGGAGGGCCAGACCTGCATGGTGATGCCGATCACGCGGTATCCCTGCTCTTTCAGCAGATAGGCGGTAACCGAGCTGTCCACCCCGCCGCTCATGGCTACGAAAACTGTCTCCTGCACAGATAAACCCCCGTCTCAAACCTTTTCATCAAAGGCACGCTGCCTTTCAACGAGTTCTACCAGGGCATCCAGGACATAATCGATATCCTCTTCTTTATTCGACCTGCCGACGGTCATTCTGATCGTCCCCGCGCCGAGTTCTGGCGTCAGGCCGATCTCTTTGAGTACATGGGATAACTGCGAAGCGCCGGAACTGCAGGCGGAACCGGTCGAAACGGCGATTCCCTGCTGGTCGAGGCCCACCAGCAGGCACTCCCCTTTCGTCCCGCAAAAGCTGAAGTTTACATTATGCGGCAAGCGCTGCTCTGGGTGCCCGTTTAACTTGGCATCCGGAATCCGCTCTTTGATGCCCCGTATCAAACGGTCGCACAGCATCCTATAGCGGGCACTCTCGCCGGGAAGATCCCTTGCCGCAACCTCGGCCGCCTTTCCCAGGCCGACAATTCCGGGCAGATTCTCCGTCCCCGGCCTGTACTCCCTTTCCTGACCGCCCCCGTGCAGGAGCGGCTGAATCCTGGTTCCCTTTCTAATATATAAGGCCCCTACACCCTTGGGCCCGTAAATTTTGTGCGCCGAAAGTGAAAGCAGATCGACATTTAGAGCATCAACATGCACAGGTATGTAACCTACCGTTTGGACGGCATCGGTGTGAAAAGTTATTTCGTGCTCCCGGGCTATTCTTCCGATCTCGGGAATGGGCTCGATTGTACCGATTTCGTTATTGGCATGCATGATCGTGATCAGGACGGTATCCCGGCGAATAGCCTTTCGAACATCCAAAGGATCGACAAAACCATCCTTGTCCACAGGAAGGTAGGTAACATCAAATCCGTTTCGGGCCAGCATCACACAGGTGTCGAGCACGGCGTGGTGTTCGATGGCGGAGGTAATGATATGCCTGCCTTTCGATCTGCCGGCAAACGCCGCCCCGATAACCGCCAGGTTGTCAGACTCCGTTCCCCCGCTGGTGAAGATGATCTCTTCCGGCCGGGCTCCGATCAAAGCAGCAACCCTTGTCCTTGCCAGCTCCAACTGCTGCTTCGCTGCTCTCCCGTAGAAGTGAAGGCTGGAGGGGTTGCCGAAGGTGTTTTCCAGGATATGGCACATCTCTTTCTGTACTTCAGGATGAAGCGGCGTCGTGGCTGCGTGATCCAGGTAAACTTCTCGTCTCACTGCCATCACCAAACTACCTCCAGTCATGAAGAATCATTAAAATATATTCTTCACTATATTATGATTCTTCATTACGAGAGGCTTTCAAAGAGGATAACCAGGCTCTGATCTGTTTTTCCCGACCATTTTCCGAGGGCCTGTAATAAACGCGCCCCTGCAGAGGGTCAGGGAGATACTGCTGGTCGACATAGTGGCGGGGATAGTTGTGAGGATAGAGGTACCCCTTCCCGTGGCCCAGCTTTTTAGCCCCGCTGTAATGAGAATCCCGCAGGTGTGGGGGGACATCTCCGGTATCCCGATCTTCTATATCCTGCATAGCCTCCTCGAGCGCCCTGTAGACGCTGTTGCTCTTGGGAGCACAGGCTATGTAGAGCACCGCTTCCGCCAACAGCAGCCTACCCTCCGGCATCCCAACCTGTTCCAACCCGCGTGCCGCCGCTTCGGCCACAACCAGAGCAAGGGGATCGGCAAGGCCGACATCCTCCGCAGCGCAGATAACGATCCTCCTGGCGATGAAGCGGGGATCCTCCCCCGCTTTCAGCATCCGGGCCAGCCAGTGCAGAGCAGCGTCCGGGTCAGAGCCCCGCATGGACTTGATAAAAGCAGAAGTAACGTCGTAATGCATATCCCCCTCCCGGTCGTAGCGGACGGGTGGCTGCTGGACAGCAGCCGCAGCTTCTTCAACACCGATCCTGTAAACACCGTCCGCTCCGGGTTTGCTCAAATGCACCGCAGTCTCCAGGGCGTTGAGGAGAACCCGGGCATCCCCTCCGGCGACACGCAGCCAGTGCTCCTCGGCCTCCGGGGCAACCTCAATCTTCAGCTTACCGAGGCCGCGCTCCCCGTCGGAAAGGGCGCGCCTTAATATCTTCTGCAGATCCTCATCCTTTAAAGGATAAAAGGGGAGAACACGCACCCGGGAAAGAAGAGGGGAATTAACGGTGAAATAGGGATTTTCCGTGGTGGCTCCGATTAAGATAACAACCCCCTGCTCAACGGCCGGGAGAAGCACATCCTGTTGAGCCTTGTTGAAGCGGTGGATTTCATCGATAAAAAGGATCGTCCTCTGATTGTGGTACTTCAGACGGTCACGGGCCTCCTGAAGCACTTTGCGCAGCTCGCCGACACCGGTGCTGGTGGCGTCGATCTGAATAAAAAACCCCTGCGTAGCCCTGGCAATGATCCCGGCCAGGGTGGTCTTTCCGGTTCCCGGCGGGCCGTAAAAGATCGCCGAAAAGGGTTTGTCCGTCTGCAATGCATTATAAAGGAGTCGGCCGGGAGCCACCAGATGCTCCTGGCCGGCGAACTCCTCAAGGCTCTGCGGCCGCAGCCTGAAAGCGAGAGGCCCCTCCCTTTCCAGCGCTTTCCTCTGGGCACAGTCGAACAGATCCACATGAGACACCCTCTTTTATTCAGCCCAGAAAAAGGAATACCCGCACGGCATTCGAGCAGAACGAGCCTTATTCAAGGTGCTGGTCAATAAACCGCGCCAGCTCCTCCTTGGGGCGAAATCCGCTAATCCTTGCAACTTCCCTGCCGTTGCGGAACATAATGAGGGTAGGAATGCTCAGAACACGGAATTCTTCTGCCGTCCGGCGATTTTCATCGACATTCAGCTTACCTACCAACACCCTGCCGGAATAATCAGCAGCCAGCTCCTCCAGCACAGGTGCCAACATCTGGCAGGGGCCGCACCAGCTTGCCCAAAAATCCACTATAACAGGCAGCTCTGCCTTCTGCAATTCTGCTGCAAAATTATCATCAGCCAAAGTTCTGATGTCTCCGCTCACAATACCGCTCTCCTTTTATGCCAGGTTTTCCTAAAGGATATAATTAAAACAGAACTGCTGTCAAGTGGACAAAACTTCCGCAAGAACCCAATAGCTATTTTTCCGACTGTTCGCTCTCCGGAGAGGAATCGGGAGGGGTGATCTCCGGACGTTCACTTCCCGGGTGAAAAGGAGCCGGCTCCGGTTGCGGGATCTCCAAAGGGCTCATATCCGGGTGGGGAATACGGAAACTTCTCACTACCATCACCTCATCTCTAATATGCCCCCGGATGAGTCCGGTTATGTGCCGGCTGGGAAAATAAAAACCGAAACAGCCACAACCCGTCAATCCTGTCCCATAACGGAATCAAGGCCATACTTTTCGAAGTGCTCCCTAAGATACTCAACGGTATTTTCGGTTACGCCGAACCGACGGGCCATCTCTTCATCGGTCAAGCCCTCTTCCAGAGCAGCAATAAAGGAATCAAAGTCGATACCTACATCCTCAACAAGCGCTTTCAGACTCGGCTGTAGCCCCCAGGGAGGTCCTAATCCGAATGCTGCCGCCATATTTTTTTTGCCTCCCTTTCTTTTGATATTGCTTTACCTGCAGTTCACTATATAATATTGGGGAATGGCATTGATCTTATACAATAAACACAAAAGCACTCCTGACGTCTCCTCAACACCTGAAGCCTGACAGAAGGAACACCATCCCCAGATGTCGAATCTCCAAATGTTTGTTCTTGAACTGAACTTGGGAAAGGAGAAACAAAAGCGAAATGAAAAACTACCTCCAGTTGACCCGTCACACAGGGAACAATGCTCTCTTCCTGGCCGTAGAAATGTCCCTTGTCTCCACCCTGCAGGGAAGACCCCTGCACATTCACGCAGAAGGGCTGCGCGGCACGGGAAAGACCACTATCATGCGCTCGGTTACACAGATCCTCCCGAAGATCACCCGCATCAAGGGGTGTCTCTACAACTGCGAGCCAGAGCGACCCCACTGCCCGCAGCACAAAAACATGACGCCGGAAGAGATCGCCGCCCTGGGCACAGAACAGATTCCCGTTCCCTTTTTGGAAATCTCCCATTCCGCCAAGATCGGTACGGTCGCCGGGACTATCGACCTGGCCAAGCTCACCAATCCCTCCCGACCGGAGGCGGCCCTCCTGCCCGGCATCATCCCTCAGGCGCACAGGGGGATAGTCTTCGTCGACGAAATAAACCGCCTGGCAGACACCTCGCCGGAAATAACGGACGTTCTCCTCGATGCCATGGGCACCAAGCCAGGGCGCGTCCAGATAGAGGAAACGGGCCTTCCCGTCGTCGAGGTTCCCGTTGCGGTTTCGGTTTGGGCGGCATCAAACCCCGATGAAGAGCCGGGGCCTTTGGCGGAGATCCGCCGGCAGCTGTCCGACCGCTTCGATCTGGTCATCCCCATGGGCAGGCCAACCACCCCTGAGGAAGTGGTGGATATTCTGACGACGGAGGAAGCCAAGAACGACAGAGAGCTTTCCGAACAGGAGCGCAGCCAGCTGGAACAGCTGCGAAAAAACCTGGAGAACATAGCCCTGCACAGCGATTTGACGATGCCCGATTACCTTACGACGTTTCTGGCCAACCTCTACATCAACTTCAACATCGAAAGCCTCCGGGCGCTGGAAGCGATCCGGCAGGCCGCTCTGTTGCACTGCGCTTTGAGGAAGCGCAGCCAGGTCATGATCAGCGACATCATGGCGGTACTTCCCCTTGCCCTTTACCACCGGGTCAGCCCGGCCACACTTACGGAAATCATGAATACCGTCAACAACCGCATGGTCGGCAATGAGAAGGAGAAGGAGAACGGCAAAAGAAGCGCACAGGGACGCCAGCTGCCCCCTATTTTTCACAACAAAAAGGGAGATAAGCGGCAGATGAGCGAAGATTCTCCTCCGGAGAAAGCGCGCCTTTTGCGCGACCTGCCGGAGAACGGAATCATAAGAAAGGAATCGGAACGCTTCTAATAACGAAAATTTAGAAGTGATCACATGTCTCCACAAAGGTCTTTGCTGGAAAAACTGACAAGAGAGCAACTGTTTGACCTGGGCAGTCAAATTGCGGCCACTCTGGCGCAAAAACAGGGGTGCCGGATCGGTGAATCGGCCGTCGCCAGCCACTTTGTGCACAATGTCAACCCGCTCCGTCCCGGTGAAATACGCATTTGCATCAACCGGGACGCCGGCCAGTCGCTGGCGCAGCTGGAAACACCGGGGCAGGTGATCCACCTCGATGTTTTTCACGAACCCGCCCCTGTTAAAATTAAACCGCTGATCGCCGCCCTGGCCCCAACGATGCGGTCCTATCTGCTCTTGCTCCAGGTAAGACCCGGAAATATCGAGCCGCACCTGCGCCTGCTGTATGAGTCGTTGTTCATACAAACCGGCACCGGGAAGGGAAACCTGCTGGACCTCCTGAAAAGCGGGGAAGAGCATTCTCAAAAGCAGGAAAGCGATTCTAATGGACAAAAAAGGAACCATGTTCACATTTTGCTGACCGGCCTGCCGCCAAAGGACTGCGCCCTGATCCCCTGTCTGGTGGATGCTGTGGAAACGGAGATCGCCCGGCAGGGCATTGAAATAAGAAGGGTCGAAGGTATAGTCCACGTGGAGAAAATGGGGCAGCAGCCACTCCCGGGGAGCTTCCTGGGGCTGCATCCGGAAGAGCACAGGCTCTGGAACCTGGCCATGGCCCTCTCCGACATTCTCAACGGCCCCGACGATGTTATCGATTTCCTGCAGGTCTTCTCGGGCCCTTTCAAGCGCAAGAAGTCCCTCTCCTTAATTCGCAACAGGAATGGGAACTTGCGCACACTGATCCTCAGCATGGCCGAAGCGGGACTAATCAAAAGGGGCTGGTTCGCCGATACCCTGACCAGAGAGGGAAGGGAACTCCTGGACTTTGTCATCCGGCACCAACATGAGCTGGAGTCTCAGCTGCGCAGAATGCTCAGAACTGTCCCGGTTCCCCAAGGGCGGTACCGTTCTGTAAGAAACACCCACCTGAAGAGCAAGCAGAAGCATTACAGCTACATCAGCAAGACAACCTCACTGATGAAAGATACCTGGCTGGGGAGTATTGCCGTTCCGGAGACAATGATACAGGCAGCGAAGAATAAAATACTTAAACAGCGCCCCCATCTCCGCATTACCAGAGAGGACATCAAGGTACACGAGCGAGAGATCACTCAACCCGTTGATATTTGCCTGCTCATTGACGGAAGCGCCAGTATGGCCGGCCCTAAAATGAAGGCGGTAAGGCGGCTGGCGGAGCACCTGCTCCTGGCAACGAGGGACAAGATCGCCATCGTCCTTTTCCAGGGGCGGCAGGCGAGGGTGGCGGTACCCTTTACCAGGAACTATACGCGCCTCAAAGCCGGTCTGAAGTCGATGCAGCCGCAGGGACTGACCCCGCTCGCCGACGGCTTGACGACGGCCTTGAGTATTATCAAAAATCGCCACGTGCGCAATCCGCTGCTGGTTTTGATAACGGACGGCATCCCCACCTGCGGCAAGTGGTCGAACAACGCCCGGGATGACGCCCTCAAGGCCGCCGAGATGCTCAAAGGAACAAGAGCCAAGCTGATCTGCATCGGAGTTGCTTCCAACCAGGAATTTCTTGAAGAACTGGCGCAGCGCTCTGAAGGGAATGTTTACATCCTGGACAGCCTGGAGGAGCATGCCACTCTGATCGAGATCGTCCACAGAGAAAGGAAGCCCTACTCCCGTTAGCTTCCCAGCTGGGCGCGGCGGTGTTGCTCAAGGTAAATCAACAATACCGATACATCCGCTGGCGTGACTCCGGGTACGCGCGCCGCCTGGCCGAGGGTCCGCGGCCTCACCTGCTTCAACCGTTCCCGGCCTTCCCTGGAAAGACCACGCATGGCGTCGTAATCGAAATCGACAGGGAGATGTCTGCTCTCCAGCCTTTCCATCCGGGCAACATGAGCCTCCTGCTTCGACAGGTACCCGGCAAATTTCGTCTCGACCTCAATCTCCCCGGCTACATCAGGCGGCACATCGTCATCCCTCCCCGTCAAAATCATGAGATCGGCAATGGTTATCTCAGGCCGCCTTAAAAGCTCCTCCAGGGTAACCCCTCCCTTTAAAGGGGCGCTCCCCTTGCCGGCAAGAAACTCCTGCACCCTGGCCGTCGGGGTGACTCTCGTTTCCTTCAGCCAGGATCGCTCCTTCTCCAGCATCTCAACCTTTTGGGAAAACAACCGGTAGCGCTCATCGGAGACCAGACCGACGCGTCGGCCGATTTCCGTCAGACGCAGGTCGGCATTATCGTGCCGCAAGAGCAGCCGGTACTCCGCCCGGGAAGTCAAAATGCGGTAGGGTTCCCGGATCCCCTTGGTGATCAGATCGTCTACCAGCACACCGATGTAAGCCTGGGAGCGCTTCAAAATCAGAGGCTCCTCTTCCCGGATGTAGAGAACGGCATTGATGCCGGCGAGAATACCCTGAGCAGCAGCCTCCTCGTAACCGGAGGTCCCGTTGATCTGCCCCGCCGTAAAGAAGCCCTGAACATCCCTGGTCTGGAGGGTGGGCTCGAGCTGCACCGGGGTCACGGCATCATATTCGATGGCATATCCGGTGCGCACCATCCGGGCATTTTCCAGGCCGGGGAGGGAATGCAGGACGGCTAGCTGCACATCCTCAGGGAGGCTGGTGTTCATTCCCTGGACGTAATACTCGTCCGTCGTCCACCCCTCCGGCTCCAGGAATATCTGGTGGCTGCGCCGGTCAGGAAAACGCACCACCTTATCTTCAAAGGAAGGGCAGTAGCGCGGCCCAATCCCTTCAATAATCCCGGAATACAGGGGAGACCTGTGCAGGTTTTCCCGGACTATTTCATGGGTTTTTTCATTGCTGTGGGTAAGCCAGCAGGACAACTGCCGCCGTTTCACCCTTTTGGATAAGTAGGAGAAATAGAGCGGCTCTTCATCACCGGGTTGTTCGATTAATTTTGAGAAATCGATACTCTTGCGGTCGACCCTGGGGGGCGTCCCCGTTTTAAAGCGGATCAGCTCAAAGCCCAGATCGGATAAGGATTCGGCCAGCTTTCCCGGTGCCAGCTGCCCGTTGGGACCCCCCGGATAAGCAACATCTCCGATGATAATCCTCCCCCGCAGATAGGTTCCGGTCGTCAGGATAACCGCCCGCGCCGTAAACCTGGCACCGGTCTGGGTGACGACACCCGATACCCGGCCGCCCCGGGCAACTATCCTTTCCACGATCCCCTGCTTCAGATCGAGGTTCGGCTCCTTCTGGAGGGTTTTCAGCATCTCCAGCTGGTACATCTTTTTGTCTACCTGGGCGCGCAAGGCCCGCACCGCCGGCCCCTTGCCGGTATTGAGCATACGCATCTGGATAAATGTCTTATCCGTGTTCAGGCCGATTTCCCCACCCAGAGCATCGATCTCCCGCACTAAATGGGCCTTCCCCGGCCCGCCCACCGCAGGGTTGCAGGGCATCAGGGCAACATAATCGAGATTTAAGGTCAGCAAAAGGGTGCGGCAGCCCATCCTGGAGGCTGCCAGGGCAGCTTCACAGCCGGCATGGCCGGCACCGATCACTATCACCTCATAATCCCCGGCCCGGTATTCTTCAGCCATCTAATATCCCCCACCAAAAATCACATACTAAAAGAAAGCCTTTCCGGGCATATTTTATCACACCGAGAGATAACAAAACATAAACTCCGGTACCGCTTCCCATAAACAAGTGGCAGGCCGTTCCCTATCCTGTGACCGCATCAACACCAAGGCACAGGTAACATTTGCTGAGATAAACAGCGATTCTCTTAAAAACAACTCGAGGAGAGGAATACCGGTCAGAAATTTTCATAAAAATGTATATCATGGTTCTCTGTCCGAATTGTTTGGTAAAATGTTAATAAGATTCTTCGAAGTCGTTAAGTGAGCATCACCGGAGCAATAATATCCCTTTGAGGAGGTAGAACATGATCCCTCTGCGAGACAGTACCCGTTCCCGCAGCTTCCCTTATGTGAACGTCGTCCTGATAGTTCTGAACATTCTGGTTTTTTTGAAAGAGCTGGGACTTCCTATGCAGCACCTGAACTATTTTTTTTACACCTACGGGGTCGTCCCGGCCCGGGCCGTCGAGCAGGCAGCCACAGGTGCCCCTCTTGCTATAGCAGCCGTTCCCTTTATAACGGCCATGTTCATCCACGGCGGCTGGATGCACCTTCTGGGGAACATGCTTTATCTCTGGATCTTCGGCGATAATGTCGAGGACCGCATGGGGCACATCCCCTATCTTTTCTTCTACCTAAGCGCAGGGGTCATCGGAAGCATCGCCCACATTATTGCCAATCCCGGTTCCCAGGTGCCGATCATCGGTGCCAGCGGAGCCATTGCCGGTGTCCTGGGAGCCTACTTCCTGTCCTTCCCCCGCTCTCGGATCCTAACCCTCGTCCCGCTGTTCTTTTTCATCACGGTTATCCAGGTACCGGCCCTGGTTTTTCTTCCCGTATGGTTCATCATTCAGCTTCTCAACGGGCTCAGCACAGCCGGAATGGCAGCCAACACAACGGCCTGGTGGGCTCATGTGGGGGGCTTTCTCGGCGGGGCAGTTCTACTCCCCTTCTTCTCTCGGCCGCGCCGGTACGTTTAAAGATCCCAATAATAAAAACTCCACAATCTGTTAATCATTTCCCGTCTCATGCGGCCTAATCTCTCATATCCATCATTTCCCTTGTCCAAATGTAAAAATTTATATAAGTTGTAAATATTGTTTCTTCACTACAGGAAAATGCCAGACAATGCCGAAATTAACCATTAGTCACAATTTAGTCCCAATTCGGCTCCACTAGATAGAAGGCTTACCGGTAGGGAAGAGGCGTTGCTGATGGACAGGATGCCTTTATATCTGATAATTTTTCAGTCTATTCCGGAAACCGCCATCCTTATTTCTTTAGGTTTGACCTTGCTCGGATTCAAGCCAAAGCTGAAAAGCGTCCTGGTCATTGCTTCCCTTGAATCGCTGGTATCCTTCCTGGTCCGCGGCCTGCCACTGCCCCCCGGAATCAATGTTTTCCTCCAGCTGCCTGTGCTGATCGTCTTAACGGCCTGCTGCTGCAGCCTGAATCTGCTGGATGCGGCACTGGCCTCTCTTTTGAGTCTGGTCGTGTTGGCGCTGACGGAAACGGTGTTTAATTTGCTGATCTCCGCCGTTAGCGGGATCGCCGTCCGACAGGCCCTTGAGGATCCCCTGCTGCGGCTGTTGTTCCCGCTTCCCGAGTTCGCTTTTTTGACAGTTGTGATTTTTATTTTAAGGCATTATAACCTGGCGCTTTTCGATATTCGGGAGCTGAAGAATCTGGAGCGGTTGAAGGGTGATGAAAAACAGGAATAACTTATTTACCATCTTTGTAATTTTGCTTTCAGCCGTAGTCCTGGTAACTCTGGGTTTTTACTTCCAACGCCTGGTGGAAAGCGGTCGTGTGGTTTCTCCGGAACTGGCGGTGGTCGTCATCAATGTTGTTATTTTTAGCATGGTTCCGGTTTTGCTTGTTATGTTAAGGAAGCTGTTTTTGCTGGAAAGACAGGAGAAAATCGTAAAGGTTCAGGAGCTTTATATCGGGCATTTGCAGGAACTCGTCCGGGTGACAAGGGCCCAGAGGCATGATTTCGTCAATCACCTGCAGGTCGTTTACGCTTTGTTGAAGACCGGCAAAATCGAGAAAGCGCAGAGTTATATCGAGAACCTTTATCATGATGTGCGGATATCCGGGGAGATCCTGCGGGTGAATATCCCGGAACTGGCGGCTCTGTTGCTGGTAAAAATGGGCGTCGCCTCATTAAAGAACATCTCCTTCACGATCGAAGTTGATGCAAACCTGAACATGCTCCGGGTTAAAGCCACCGATTTGAACACGGTAGTCGGAAATCTGGTGGATAATGCCTTCGAGGCCGTCGAGTCTTTAAATGCGGATAAAAGGACGGTTGCTCTGAGAATATTCGAGACCGGCAAATTTTTTGTCTTTCAGACCGCCAATCCGGGTTTTATTGAAAAGGAACTCAGGGACAAGATATTCGAGCCGGGCTTTTCCACCAGGTCCGGCGATAGAGGATTCGGCCTTACTTCTGTCAGATCAGTGGTCGAGAAAAACAGAGGGAAAATCCTGGTGAGCAGCTTCAAGGACCGGGGGACGAAGTTCACAGTGCTTTTCCCTAAACAACAGAGGAGGTGATAGCATGCCGACCATCCACAGACTGGCGGAAAGGGCTGCAGGATACATCGCCCGCGAGTTGGGCCTCGAGAGGCAAAAAGAGAAAATGTTGACCTTCGGCCTGGAGCTGCTGCTGGGTTCGGCGCTGGAGTTTGCCCTGATCATGGCGTTGGCCTCCCTCTTCGGGATATTCCGGGAGACCCTGATCCTGGTTTTAACCGCAGGGATCCTGCGCCTGGTATCCGGGGGTGAGCACTGCCAAGCCTATTACCGCTGCCTGATCGGAGGGACGGTCTTCTTTTTACTGATGGGCTGGCTGGTAAAATGGCTGAATTACGTTATCGCCTGGCGAGGGTTTATTTTGTTAACGATAATTACTTTTATAGCGGTTCCCGGGGTCATCTGGAAGTACGCCCCCGGGGAAACGGAAAACAAGCCGCTGACAGAAAAGGAAAAAGTCAGAGGCAAGAAGCTGTCTTTCATGGTTACAGAGATTTTCGCGGGCGTGGTGATTCTGCTGGCAATTCTCAAAGACGAGCAGAAGTATGGGCTGCCAGTGCTTGCCGGTATGCTCTGCCAGGCCTTTACCCTCACCCCCTGGGGATACCGGTTCATCAGGTGGGTTGACGGCATGTTGAGTTTTAGGGATCAAGGTGGTGACAGTGGTGGGCTTGAAGGTCCTGATAGCCGATGACGACCCGGCAACCGCAGCGTACTTAAAGAAGGTCATCGAAGAGGTGCCCGGGGTCGAAGTGGTTTCCATCGCCGGGGACGGTAAGGAGACCATCAGGCAGGTGGAGATCTACCGGCCTGATGTGGTGTTTCTGGATATTGATATGCCGGGAATGAATGGAGTGGAAGCAGCCAGGGAGCTGGCGGAAATGCGGCCGGGGCTGTACTTTGTTTTCGCCACTGCCTATCCCGACTACACACTGGAGGCATTTGAACTCTATTCGTTTGATTACATATTAAAGCCCTTTGATGAAAAAAGGATCAGGAAGACGATCCGGCGCTTGAGAGATAAAGTTCGTAAAAACCAAACCCAGCATAAAGAAGTTATCTTAATCAAATCGGATAAGCACAAACTGGTGATTCACCCGGAAGAAATTCTTTTTATTGAAAGCCGCCGGCACAAAATTCTCATTAAAACAGAGAGAGGAGAACACCTTGTACCTGGCAGATTGGGCGAACTGGAACGGCAGCTCGATCCCCTGCTTTTCTTCCGGTGCCACAAGGGATATCTCGTTAATTTAGAAAAGATCAGGGAAATTATTCCTTCAGGTCAAACATATGTGATTATTCTGCACTCAGGTGACAGGGTTTTATTAAGCCGGGAGCGAGAGAAGGATTTGCTCAAGAGACTTGGAATGGAGTAGTGCCAGTACTAAAACAAAAAAACCCGCGACAAGTTATTTTGCAGATCATAACCATTAGTTCAACGGTTATTTTTGTTTAAAATCCGTTCATGCAACAAAATCATCCGGTTGTGTAGCGATATGCTCCGTTTGGGAAAACCAGGCAGGAAAACAGTTAGCAAAGTCTAAAGTGTTTTGCAATACCAATTTTCCGGGAGGTGAGAACATGTTCAAAACAGTCAAGACAAATCTCCTGCGGTTCGCATCAGCCTTGTTCCTGCTCGTAGCCGCAACGGGAGCAAGCACCACTTGCTGGTTTCACTGGTATCAGCCGAAAGTGCCGGAAAAGGGATAACCGATATTCTATTTAGGGGTTATTCAATGAACAGCCCCCGGTGAACCGGCAGATCGTTGACCATCATTCAGAAGGGGCGAATACATTCCCTTTGCAGAGCAAAGGCGCAGGCATATTTATCTTAGCCTGTTACTCCACCTTTGTAAAGAAAGGTCAAAAAGAGGAAAGGTAATTCTTCTCTAAAGAGTGGCTTCTGTAGCTGGCAAATAGCCCGGGTATTGGGGGTATTATGATGAAAAAACTATTGACCTTTGTAATAGCTGTAACCGTCATTTTCTCGCTCTATGTTATCTGGCTCAAAAGGAAAACCACTTGCTCATCCTGTGGCTTTGCCACCCTCGGTTTACCGGTTAACGAGCTTACATTGGCAATTCTCGCATTAGGTGGGTCATTGGTTATCGCCATCAGTTACTACCTTTCTCAAAAAGTGCGGGGATTTCAATACGTGAGCCTGGGCATTTCAGGCATTTCAGCCGCCGTTGCGTCTTTTCTGATGGCAGTCCAAATAAAGCGCATCATCTGTTGGCCGTGTCTCACCACAGATATTTTGTTTTATTTAATTTTTGTTTTAGTGTGCTTGGATACTTTTTACCATCTTAAAGGAAAAATAAAATTTGGAGGGATTGAAAATGATTAAGATCCTCAGGAAGTCCTGGCAACGGGTTGTCGCAGTCACACTGGCTGTGGTTGTGCTGGCAATACCAGCAATTGCCGGTGTTGCTGTTGCCATTACAACTGAGAAAGATATTGTAGCAGAAGTTTCTTTTCGTCAGGGGGTAGCAATTGATAAAGTTTTGTCAGAAGCTAGAGCTTCTGGCTTACAAGTAGTTGGTCTTTACAGCACCTATGTTATTGGCAGTCAACCTCCGTTCACCGATTTTCAAAAAGTGCAAAGCAGCGATAATACAAGTACCATAACAAAAAAATTTCTAGATAATCGTAAGACCTTAATAAATTTTCACTTGAAGTCCTGTGAGCGCGTATGCTTAACGAAAAATTATGTACTACGGAAGGAGCTGCATTGTTAGAGCAAGTGAAACGAGACCTTGCTCTAGCTGTTCAAGACCAAACAGAGGGTTCATCGGAGAAAGGTATCATGACAATAACTGGCGTTATGGTGAGAGGACCTCAACATTCAGTTTCAATGTTAACACAGAGGTTACCCGTTGAAAACATTAGATTGATACCGTTAAATGAGAAGGATGACCCGTCTTTAAAACAATCTTCAACGTCTTATGCCGTAACAGCTACGGCTGAGACCTGGGTGCCTGAGGAAGGAACCTGCTTGACTGGACAATACTCTGATACAAGAAGAACGGTTTGCCAATGGTTAAGATGGGATGACAAATCTGGCTTTACTTCAAATTCTACGTATGAACACGATTTTTTCACGTATTACTATGATGGAAAAGCATATCTTGACCCAACTGATTCATGGCCGGGTCAGTTTCCCTGGGTGGATTATTGGTCCTCAAACCTCCCAGATCCTTACCTTGATACAAGATTAGGCGATCCAGATGGAGAGAAAGCTTATACTATAGGTTCTGCTTCCGCAGTTAATATCTCAACAAATAGCTGGTATTGTAGCTCAATTATCACTTCTAATGGAAATTCGTCATCTGATACCGGAAAACTTGTCGCACAGCTAGGGCACCGTTATCCTTCGTCATGTAAAAGTGTCTGGTGCAGTTTCGGTGATGATTGGGAATTCATTGTTCCTGCATGGCAAATTTCTTTACCTGGAGAAAAAAACTGGAGGTATTAGGTTTGAAATGTTGAAAATGAACAGATTGATAATAGTTTTGCTTTTCGTGCTGATAATCGGGGCTGGAGGCTTTGCCGCCCCGTTTTTGTTCATCCAAGAAAAACTCCCAGGGCTATCATCCGAGGAGAAAGTTGTTACAGAATATGCCGTGTTACAAGTTCGCCAGTTAATTGGGGGTTCGCTTGAGCCTTTGGTGGCTTTTCGGTTTAAAGTAACAAACATAACGAGAAAACCAGGAGAGTCGTTAATATATTTGCCGCCAGATGAGACACCTGGTAGTGTCAGATTTTATAAATTAAAATGTGCATATGAAGTTACGGTTGATGCCTATACCTTTTTTGGGATCAGATACAGTCAGTTTATTGTTGATACCGGGAAAAGTTCAATTTCCAGGACAGACAAATTGTGAGGGCTCTTAAGTTGATATATTTCATGTTTTGTGCAAGGGGTAGGCGGTAGCGTAAAATTAATTGTGTAAAAAGGATCACCAATAAAAATGGCGTACCCTCTAATATAGACAAACATCTCCTAAAAATAACTAAAGGAGGGTACACCTTGAAGATTAGTCTACCAGAAGAAATGCAATCTGTCCAGATCAATGAAAAATGGGGGCAAGAAATTTTTATCGACATCCGGGGTTTTATCAAGCACGCCGTAGAACAGGCGGTAAAACAAGAGCTGACCAATTTCCTAGGTTATGAGCAATACCAAAGAGGTGAGGAAAGACGGGACAATTACCGCAACGGATATTACGAAAGGGATCTTTTGACCCGCTTTGGCCTAATTGAAGACATCCAGGTGGCCAGGGACAGAAACGGGGAATTTGAATCAAGGGTTCTTTCCCGCTATAAACGCCGGGAAGAAAAAATCGATAGACAGATTCATTGACCTCTTCATCGGCGGGATCAGCACCCGCAAGATGAAAAAGGTCACCAAAGAACTATTCGGCAAGGGTTATTCTCCCGGTACCATCTCCCGGATCAACAAACAACTCACCCAGGAGATGCGTGCCTGGCTGGAGCAGCCTATTGTTAGACGGTTTAAACCTGCCGGTAAAACGCTTCGCTGTGAGTAAAGAGTCTCTTCTCGTGGCCATCGGCATCACCGCCGACGGCTACCGGAAGATCCTGGGGGTGCAACTGGGAGATAGAGAAAGTGCTTCCTCCTGGAGGGAGTTTTTCAAGGATCTAAAAAGGCGGGGTTTAAAAGGGGAAAGCCTCGTCTTAGGGATCATGGACGGTCTGCCAGGTCTCGAGCAAGCCTTTGCTGAGGCCTTCCCGAGGGCCCGGGTGCAAAGGTGTGTCGTGCACAAATTAAGAAACGTAGCTGTAAAACTACCCCGCAAAATCCAAAAAGACTGCCTGGCCCATGCAAAGCGCATCTTTTACGCCGGTTCCTTAGAGGAAGCTGAAGAGCGCTTCCGCACCTGGAAGGAAACATGGGAAAAGGTGGCCCCTTCGGCCGTTAGTTGCCTGGAAAAGGATTTGGCGGCGGTTTTAAGCTTTTACACCCAGCCCAAGCCCTTATGGAAACTGTTACGCTCCACCAATACAATTGAACGGACTTTCAAGGAATTCCGGCGGCGTACCCGCCAAATGGACAGCCTGCCCAGCGAGGATTGCTGCTTACGTTGTATCTACGCCATATCTTGTGAGCTCAACCAGACCTGGGCAAAGAAAAGGATTGACGGATTTGTCAAGGCGAGCAAGGCTGTTGCTTAAATTACAAACATCGGATATTTGAGGTGGAGCCAGCTGCTTTCCCGTCCCTTATTCCCGGGCCGGTGGTCTCCAGGGTAGCGGTTTAGGGCGCAAGAGATGCCTTTGTTACGGATATTGGTTATTCCTTTTAATTAAGTAAAAGGGTGGTGGTTAGCAGATTTTGGCTTTAGCGGTAATTCAATGAAATCTTAAGCCACTTTTTCCAAATTATAAATATTAGAGGGACGTCATTTCATAAAATTTTTACACAAAAGTATTGACACTACCCGAATGTAGCCGAGCAGAGAATTCTAGAACTAAACCCAAGAGTGGCAAGGGAGGGGTTATAATCCGACACAAGACCATAATTTATTGTGCGCTAGTTTCTATGGTGCTAATAGGTGCATGTTTTTCATGTTTTGGTTCATTATACAACACGAAGTACAATCGTTTAAATGAGCTGTGGAGAAGCACCCTACGCAATGATTTGGACAAAGATGTCGTGAGGTTATACCTGGGACTGAACGATATTTGTGAGGAATTGAAACAAACAGGTTGGCAAGAGATTAGTCTGACAAGGCTGTATACAGTAGACGCTAAACTTGAACAATTTTTAATCTTTGCCAGGCTGGATACAATTTCAGAACTTGAGCACAATACTTCTCCCCAGGACCGCGTGCAAATCGTTACCAGAGAATTTTGGAATGCCGGTTTCTCGGAATTGCCTGCTATTTATCAGGCAATGAAGTGTTTTCGCAACTCTTATGTAAAACCCTTAATCGTGTTGATAAAAGAAGATAAACAGTTAACAGAAGAGCAGCTAGCATCCTGGATGTGGGCCAAGGAACAGGTCTGCAAAATAGCCGAAGAGACGGCTAAAATAAAGCGAGGAAGCAGTGAAGATTATCTCAAATCCGACCAGTCTCAGCTTAGTGCAGTTCGGAATGCAGTGAAAATGTCCCTTGCTTTGATTAGCCGGAAACCAGGAATTTAATAAATTGCATACTCCCTACCCAAAATACGCTCTCGAGAGCGGCATTCCCTTTCCTTGAGGCCGTGTAGGTGGCGCATCTTTTGTTTGCCGGATTGTCAGCCAGGTTGACTTTTGGGGCGACCCTCAAGCTATCGATACTTGTTGAGGTCACATGCAGGGGTAGAACCTACATGTGACCGACTCGTTTTACGGCCTTCCTGGGGGATTCCTGACGGCCTTAGCATCACCATCCTTGTTAATAGGGACTGTAACACTCCCGGTGCCCTTTGGGGCGGTTTCGTTGCCGGTGGCCGCGCCGCGCTCATGGTGGTCATATTTCACGCTTCCAGGGTCTCCTCCAGGTAGCGCTTCCTGGGGGGAGCAAAATCGTAATCCATCGATAGGATTCGCTCCTGAAAGGTAACCTGGGGGTCTTCGTCCTTTTCGACAATACGTATCCCATAACGGAGCACGCTGTACTAATAAGAGGAAAGAGGTGCCTCGTTTAAAATAAAACACGGAGATCCACGGGATAATGCACCAGTTTGTCCAGGGCGTTTTCCAGAGTAAGCTCATAATAAATGGCCTTCCTGCAGGCAGTGGGGAGAGACAGATGGCAGCCTCATCTCCCAGTTTTCCCGTTGAGGATTCCTAACGGTGACCGTTGTTACAACGGTTATTTTTTTATAGACACGGGCAAAGCCCGTTCGTGCACTATTATAACCCGTTTGTGCCGCCTTTTGACCAGTTTGGGAAGATCAGGCAGGAATAAGTCTTTCCGCGTCTAAAGGGAACTTCAGCACCGATTTCCGGCAGGTGCTGGATAATAGGACAAAGCTTGGAGAAAGGAGTTTCGTGGCAGGAAGGTAGACTTACTCTTTAATAACTGTGCTAACTATGTCTCCCAAGCCCACGCCGGGATGCGCCAAAACTTTCAAGTTAGCCGGTCTTGTACCAGGGGGAGGTGAAGTTTGCCTTGCCTTTTTCGCCCAAACCGGGAGCGAGGGCAGGAGATTGCCACCTCGATCTCTGCCCGCCGGCTGAGTTGGCGCAGTCTTACGCCCGCTGTTACTCCCTGAAGGTGCCGCCCGACCTTATAAAGCCCCGGCGGATCCTGTCAGAAACCGAGCTTGGGCCGTGCCTGAAAGCCGGCGCCTCGTTTATCGCCGTTGCCGAAGGGGTGATCACCCCCGTATGCCGTGCCGGTCTGCAGCGAGAATATATCTATATCCTCTGCGATCCGGAACTCGTAGCCCTCAAAATCTTCGCCGCTCCGGAGGTTTTGGCTGCGGCTGAAGAGGTCGGGGTTAGGCCCGGCACCGTCTTCACCGAGGAAAGCTGCGGGACGAACGCCCTGGCCCTGGCGCGGGAGCACCAGCGCCTTGTTGCCATACGCGGCGAGCAGCACTACTGCCAGCTCTTCAAGGACTGGTGGTGCGTCGCCAGCCCGGTGAAGGACCCAAACGGCAAAATCTCAGGCTACCTCGACATATCAATGCACGCCGAGAAGGAACTGGGCCTGGCCGCGGCGCTTTTGCAAACGCTGGTGGCCTTGATAGAGCGGGAGCTTTTGCTAGTGGAGCTGACGCAGCGCCAGCAAACTGATTCCATCGCGTTAGCACCACTCCGTATCCCGCCGGAGGCGGCCGCAAAGCTCACACCACGGGAACGGGAGGTTTTAAAGCTGATACTTGAGTGGCTGGACGACGTAGAGATTGCCAAAAGGCTTTACTTGAGCATCGGGACGGCCAGGACCCACCGTCGAAACATCTACCAAAAGCTCGGCGTGAGCAACCTACGCGAATTGCTCGCCAAACTCAGCCGCTGATCAAAGGCGAATAAAAAATACCATTTTTGTGGTATTTACGCCGGAGCGCGGCCAGGTTATGCTGTGGTAAAAGGTGGCAGCAGGAAGTTTTGAGTCAGTGGAGGTGATGGATGATAAGGCTGAGCTTTGAGGTGGTTCTCTTCACGGCGGAAGGTTAATGGAAAAATTTTTTAAGGAGGTATCCATGCTATGGCGAGACTTGGTGCCCGGTGGCGGGCGGTCTTGGTGGCGGTGCTGGCTGTAGCGCTGCTGGCGGTGCCTGCTACAGTGGGTTATGCAAATGTATCGCAGGCGGAAAAGTCATTTTTCAAAACTCTCGTCCGAATTCCTGTTTCCGAGGAGGGAATCGGTTATACGGATGCTCTGGGAAGAGGATATCCTGAAGGCCCCAACGCCTTTGAAGTACAGGGAAGCAATATATATGTTCTCGACAACGCGCACCATCGGGTACTTAAATACAACAAAGATACTGGGCAGTTCGTGGAGAAAATATCTTTTCCCGAGGAGTTTTGGGCATATAGCCTCGCGGTCGATGCAGCTGGGAAAATATACTTATTAGATGTAAGTGCAGAAGCGGTAATTGTGCTGGTCGACGGAAAGGTTATTGTAAATCGATTGGGAAATGTTGAAATTGAACCCGTGGCTGGTTTCGGGGTTACCGAGCAAGGAGAGGTATATGTGGTTCGTTCTGGCCCGGACGCAATGGAAACGCTGGTACTAAGGCCTGATCCTTCTGGTGACTTAACAGTCATTACCAGTAACAGAGGAACGATGGCACCAGATGGTACATTGTGGCAAGTCGAGCGTTTATGTGGGTCTGCAAAGGAAACTGGAGTTTCTGTTTCTATGCTCAACCTCAATAAAATGTTTAAGTTTCCCGACTGGCTCGCCGATTCAATGAGCGCGTTTAATTGTTTAGGAAAAGCAGGAACCACATGGTTTTTCAGAATTACGACGGACGAGACTGATCTTATCGTTGGGCTAAATGACCAAACGGGAAATGTAGAGCAACTTGTGACCTTTTCGCCAGTAAGATACGCCTACCCTAACAAAGATGTGACCATCGACGCAGACGGCAACGTCTATCTCTTAGATCCCTCTGCAGATGGGATTTCCGTAGTCATGGTTGCTTCCTGGTCTTCCCTGAAGGAAATTCCACGCCTGTTGCAAGAAAAGCAGGTAACTCCTGCTATTCGTGAGGAAGAAACAAAAGGTGTTACTCCAACGAGCATAAGCAGGTCCCAAATAATGTCGACGGCAAGTGCTTATCATGCTAAGCAGTGGTACTGCAACCGGTACAACTACGAAGGGACCTACGCGGAGAAACCTTGGCAAAGACCAAGATATATCAACCAGGGATATAACAGATACTACCAGTTTGTTCCCTACTGTTGGGGAGGGTTTAGCTCCTTAAGTGGCTTCGACAGTGAGCTCAGCAGTAACTGGGCAGCAGGGAATATCGATACAACGGGCAATTATAAGCAAAAGACGGCAGGAGTTGATTGCTCTGGATATGTGAGCAGGTGCTGGGGACTTTCTTCAAAACGGAACACTTACGGATTGATGAGTTCAGATATTTCCGTTCGGCTAAACAATTTTGCGGAACTCAAGCAGGGTGACATTCTTTGCAACGCAGATCATGTAATGATCTTCCATTACCGGGATGCCAACGGGAACTATGTGTTGTACGAGAGCACTAAACTCAACGCCTACGACCGAGTAGCGCACACTGCACGTTCTAAATCTTCGGTTGAGAGTTCTTACGGTCCATACCGTTACAAATATTTGCTTGATCCCTAGATTACGTGTAAGATTGCTTGCGTCGTCTGTGAGGGGGGAAGGAGGAACAGGGGCTCCTCTTCCTCGTATTTTATGCCCTGGGAAAGGAAGGGATAATGAAATGGCAAGAAGAATAATATCCATCTTATTCTTGGCCCTTGCTCCCTCTTTTGTCATAGTGATGCTCGGGGATCTCACCGGCTGCAACGGCACTTTAGGTGCTTTGAAAGAAGCAAACGATTACTCGCCGTTGCTTGGCTACGTATCGGTTACTCAGGAGCAAGACAAGGAAGTCTGGACCGGGCGGCTGCGCGACAGCCGGGGCAGAGAAGTAATGCTATTTAAGTTCACACCCTCCGGAGGAGAGGCAAAGCAAGAGTACCTCCTTTTCCCGCGGCGGTTTTTCGCCTGGGCGGGAAAACATGTGGCCTATTGCGGGGCTGAACAGCAGGAAGTCATCCTTGTCGATTACCAGACGCAGAAAGAGGTTTTCCGCAGGCGGCTTCCAGAGCGCGTTACTTACCTCAGTGCTCACCCTGAGGAGGAGGAATTTCTCGTTGCCACCAAAAAGGCGCTTTACCTGGTGCAGCCGGCGGAGGAAAGCAGCGCGCCTCGTTCCTCTGAAAAAGCACCTGCATTTATTTTGCGCCGTCTCAAAGACGGGGTGTTTCACTGGCCCGCCCTCTCCCCGGATGGACGGCAGGTAGCTTCCGGGAAAAAGGATGAGAAAGGCGAAGGGACAGCACTCGTCGTGCTTGACCTCTCGAGTGGGCGCGAAAAGGAAATGCTCCCGCCTTTCACCAATCCGGCTGCGCCAGACGTGGCTTACCGGATCATCACCTCCGTCGCCTGGACTCCCGACGGCAAAAAGATCGTGGTGGGGACGACCAGCCCGGCCGACCCCCGTGTGGAATGGCTTGTCACCCTCGACCCTGAAACCGGCCAGAAGCGGGATCTTATGAGCACTACCCAACTGTACACTTCCCCCGGATGCTTTACGCCGGACGGGAAGCACTTTCTCTTTTCTCAGGGCAAGCCGGATTATCGTGAGTTCCTGGGGGAAGGAAGTCAGTACAAGGGTCCGGATGTGCCCGACCCATTCCGGGCTAAGCTAGTCCTTCTGGAACTGAAAACCGGGCGGCTCACACATCTCCGGCACATTCCACCCGACTTAAACTCCTACTGGCCGCTGTGCGACCGGGAGGGGAAAATCTATTTCCTCGATAAAGACCCTAATCTCGTGTTTTCTTCACCACACCAGTCTGCTGCAAGTGTAAGCATTTATCAAGTGCCGCTACAAGGGGGACAACCGGAACGCCTGCTTGGGGTTAAAGGCCTGGTGAGTTATGCGGTGATTCGTTGAATGGTACCGCACTTGGCCTCCTCCACCCGCTGCCGTTCCTTGGGGTGCGGCCTGCGCTGTTTCCGTAGACACAGGCAAAGCCCGTTCGTGCACTATTATAACCCGTTTGTGCCGCCTTTTGACCCGTTTGGGAAGATCAGGCAGGAATAAGTCTTTCCGCGTCTAAAGGGATCTTCAGCGCCGATTTCCAGGGGGTGAGAGGCGTGTTTAAACCGCTTACGAGAAATCTTCCGCGATTCGCTTATGGGGAAGGGTGGCTCTCCTACTTCAAGCCCAGCCAATTTTACACCGTAATAATGGACACAACTAGAAAGTGTACCGTATGTTTACCAAATGTGTACTAAAATTGTTTTAATTGGCATAATTAATCCTTGACAGCTGCCGTTCACAATTCTCACTGGAAACTAAATTACTCACTAAGGGAGGGGAGGGAAATGGAGTAAGAGAACAGCATCTTCCCGACAACTGTATGAACCCTTAAGAAAATTGAAATTGAAAGGAGAGTGAAAAAATGAAAAAATTCCTTAGAAAAAAGATCAGTCTATGGATGGTTTCCCTCTTCACGGTGAGCATCCTCGCCACCTTTACCGTGGGTCTGCCGTTGGCGGGTGCCGCCGATACCGACCTGGAAATGCCGGCTAGTGCCAGCACAGAAGTTAAGGGACCACAGTTGATCAGCAGAGATCAATACGATGCCGTTTACACCGCTCCTGGCGTAATGGTCGACAAGGAATCTTATGAAGCTGAATATGGAAAACTCAACCCATTTACAAAATCTAAGACCGCAGGTGATGTGAGTGTCCTTTATACCGCGACACTTTCTGGTTACAACAGTAAAACAATCACCCCGCCTGGGGGATCATCTTCCTCTATCGATTCCGAATTCGATGATAACCTTACCTACAACTTGTGTTGCCACGGCTCTGTTGATGGTGACTCTCACACCCACTGGTGGGGCACTACCCCATACAACGCTGATCGGGTTAAGCTGAGCGATAAATTGACCTTCAAAGGCGTAAGCGTTTCTATCGGCGCTGGTTCCGGGTGGTCCATCAGTGGCGGCTCTACATCAAAGACGGCCACTTGGACAGGAACCGTTTATAATAATTGGAGAATCGACCACTATTACTATGGAATTACCTTCGATGGCTATGATCTTTGGGCTTCCCACGATGCGACGGGAGACTACAAGTTCGGCACATCGTTCTATACCATCAACGCCTACGACAGCACTTGGCTATAAGCTGATGGTTACTCGTGACCTGATCCCGACCTCTGGTCGGGATCAGGTCTTTAAGTGTGTATTCGTTAAGGATAATTTAAGATTAGGAGGAATACAGTCATGAATGAACGATGGTTACTTTTCTTAGGTGTCCTTGCCCTCTTCTTGATCGCTATCGTTTTGGCATTCCGGCCCATCCCTCAATCTGATACCTCAGCCGCAGTAGAAATTCCTGCTCCTCCTGTTATCACACCTCTAGGGAATGACCGTTTCATGGTCACCGTTGTTGACCCTTCCGACTCGCAGGGGCGCTACATTGTTATCTCTCTGGCTTCCGGGAAACCCCAAGTGGTCGCGGAGGGCGATTGGAAGCCTCTTCTATTTGCCGCGCCCCAGGAAGCCAAAAATAAACATATTAAGTAAACGCCATGTTCAGAAAACGATTGGTATACGTATTGCTTTTACTGGTGGTACTTCTTTCCGGTTGTGCGCTATGGCAATCCGACAAAGCAACCGTTACTGGTCCTTTGATAAAAGTGATCTCCGCTGATCTGCCGCTGGAGTGGCGCCGGGCTACAGGTAGGTTGGTAGACTCGGCCTGGGTTTGCGGGTCAGGGGAAGCAGGTTACGCAGAACCGCCCGTGGTTCCAATCGGTCAAGTGACCAAAGAGAAGCTTTACGCCTCAGCTTGGACGGCCGCGTTGTTGCACCAGGCAAACGAAACAGTCAGTCCTGACGTTCTAGCCCTTCTCGACCCATGGCTCGATCAACTGGTGCAGCAGGAGTTTACCGTATCCGATGGTTATCCAAAGCTCCATAATTTATATTTATACTACCTGCTTCGGACGAGCCTGGGAAAGACTGTAGATAAGGCGGTTTGCTTGAGAGAGTTGCTAAAACTCCGACATACCAACGGACTCTACAGTTGGGATGAGGGAACAGCCCCGGAACTTGATGCCACTCAGGTGGCAGCCAATCTGCTTGTTTTCTTAAACGCGCCAGAAGAGGCACTTTCCCCCACCCGCCGGGCGCTGCAGACTCTTCTGAACTCCGAGTGGACGGCTGCACCGGATTCGAAGACAGCTCTTATGAAGCAAGGTGGACCATTGATACTGGCTGCCTATCGACTGCACGTACCTTTTGATCGTTCTCAAGCACGCGCTTTTGTTGCCGAATGGACAACCAAAACTCTGGAGCAGATCGGAAATGATCCTTTCTCAATCGAAGTTCTTCTCCAGTTAGCCGAACTTCATCAGGCAGTCGGCTCGCGGTTGACTCTCCCCTTGATGTTAATACAAGAAATCACATCAAAGCGTGGTATTGACGGAGGGTTTTCTATTCAGCCTGATCAAGGGTTAGAACCTCAATACACCTTTAAGGTTCAGAAACTCCTCTTGCTGGTCGCCGGAATCCCCCCTGAACCAACCGCTGCCCGCAAAGCGGCTCAACGGTTTCGCGGCGATAGTTGGTATACAACTGGGCCGTCCCGGCCAGATATCTTAGATACCTATTATGGTCTGGCAGTCAGCCGCCTTCTCAACATAAAGGTGCCCAAAGAATCCTTGGTGGCAAAATTTCTGCAGGTGCGGTTAGAGCAGCTGACTGCTTCTCCACCTGACCCAAAATCGGTGCGTAAGTCTGCTGCAGAAATATACTATATCCTCGCTTCGCGGGAACTTCTGGACCAACCGTTTATGGTATCCGGTCGAGTGAGTTCCTGGATCAAAGAGGCCTTGTACTGTGCTGTCGATGAGGGTTCCGTGGCTGACTTTCGCGACCTTGGGCATCTAACGGGTGCTGCCGCATTGTTGCAGATCAAAATAAAAAAGTCATTGCAGACGAAAATCACCTCCCTCATGCTCCGACCGGAGCACCTGAACGGCGATGAACTAAACAATGCTTTCTGGATTGCCCAGATAACCAGGGCGCTGGGCCTACCTCCCGATAAGTTGCGTCAGGCTCCTTCCGTAGCTACTACGTTAAGTGTGAAGGATGAAGGGGGAGGATTTCGCCATGCATCGAGCGCTCCTTTTCCTGACCTCTATTCCACTTACAAGACCTTAGAGGTTTTTAGGACCTTCGCTCCCAATCGGGCCAAGGGGGTGTTGCCCCGGGTAAAGGACTACGTTCGCTCCTGTCTCGATCCGAAAGGTGGAATTGTAGCGGCTCCCGGCCTTTCTCCAACGTTACGCAGCACATTCGAAGGTCTAACCCTGCTATCTCTTGAGCTATAAACCATCGCTTGTTTTAGTCATCAACCTAGGAAAGTGCCGCCGCGGGTGGTGTTATCGTAATTCCAAATTCCCATGTAATGATGATTGTAAAGAATGATACTATTGAAAGGCTTTTCAGTGCTCACACGATTGACCGGTTGAAATACTCTTATGCAAAAATACGTCCTGCGAATATTATATTCGATATTCCGCGTGTCAGAATATTCCATTTCCTATTATTTTATCGTAGACAATTAAAAACTCATTTATCACGCCCCTGGATACCAGGGCAGTGGCTTAAGGTAGACATCCACAGGCTCATATCCGGCCCACCTCACCATGTTTAAAGCCTGCTCATTTTGATTACGGGGGAAATAGCGTTTCCCGTTGACGATAACCACCACGATAAGGCTTAAGATCTCCATAATAGTCTTGATTGAAGGCCGGTCGGTCTTCTTCTTGCCCGGCAGCAGCACATATTGCTTGTTCTTTTTCAAACTCTTGCGTACCCGGTACTCCAGGTAGGAAGCAATTAGAAGCACCAGGATAAAAACATAACCGAGCGCCTGGACGCGGTTGGGTTTTTCCAGGTAGACAGGGCCGAGGTAGACCGGGCTCTTCAAGAACCGGAACCTGGTCTCTATCGAATTCTGGTTTTTGTACTCCTGGAGAATCCTGCGGTCATCCCAATTTTGCTTGTCCTTGACATTGGTAATCAGGACAAAGGTTGACTCTTTTTGGCGTAGATGCTCATAACACTCCTGTTTCATCTCTCCAATTTGCCATTGACACCGGTAAGTAACAAAGACTTCCGGTTGTTCCCCCTTCCGGGGGCGGCCCTTGCCGGAATAGGAACGCTTTTCTTCAAGTTTTATTTCGCCCTGAGTTGCAAATCCCATTGCTTCGGCCTTTTCCTGCAGACTTTTGAGGGCTGCTTCAGCATCGGGTATACAGGCAAACCTTTGCCGGGCCAGTTCTTTCGCAAACTTTTTCAGTTCTTCTTTTTGCTTGGCAATGCGCTGCTTCAGTGTTTTTTCCTTTTTCGCCTCCAGTACCGAGGAGTGCACCACCACAAAATCATATTTCCTGCCGTCAAGTAGCATGTTCAAACCGCTTAAGACAAATCTTCTGCGATTTGCTTCGGCGCTGCTCCTGCTCGTAGCAGCGACGGGAGCAAGCACCACTTGCTGGTTCCACTGGTATCAGCCGAAAGTGCCGGAAAAAGGATGATCGATAATTTTCTTCAGGGTCATAAAAAGAGCGATCTCCGGTGAACCAGTAGGCCATCAACCAACTTTTCATTGGAGGTGAGTGCTCTTCCTTTGCAGGCAAGGGTGCAGATAGCTTTATTTTAGCCTAACGCTCGACTTAGTAAAGGAAGGCCACCTGGAGTTTTGGTCAGAGGAGGTGGTGGATAATAGAGTAAAGCCTTACGGAAAAGAGGCCGCAGCAAGAAGGTAGACTTTGGCAACGAATTTCAGTGAGATAAGCTAGTTCGATGCATAAACCCTTTAGGTTGCTAAATAAATATAGGCGCTTGCAAAACTTAGAGGGAGGTAGAAGCCATAAAAAAAGTATTTCAATTCTTGTGGTTGTTTGTTTACTTTTATCATTAGCTGTCCCGGTTGCCTATTCTCACAATGTTTCGTCTAGTAGAGATAATCTAAGCCCCTGGGATATTCTACTGCAAAATAATGCTGATAACGTCTTGCCGTTAGACGAAGGCATTAAAGAATTTAATAAAAATAAAGCAATTGCTGACCAACAAAAAGCCGAAGCAGAAGATAAGGCTTTACAAGAAATACTCCAAAGGGCAAAAGCTTTCCCGATTTCTTCTGATGCTCCCGGTACAGTTTCTCCGGCCGCTACCCAGATAAAGTATTGGACGTGGTTTCCTTATAGGAGCCAATCAAAAGGGGGCTCGGGAGTTGGTTGGAGTAATGCCTATTGGCCCTCAATAGGAACTATCTATAATGGCTCAAGAGCAGAAATATATGGTTCATTTTGGGCAAAGGCATGGGGATATGACTATTATATTCCATCTACAACTGGAAACTATTCCATTATAACTGATTTCAACGTTACAGGAAGCATTTGGAGCGGGAGTTCGTTGGCGGTAAGAGTCAAAGTTGCCGATACTACTAATGGTCAAACCATAACAAGAACCATTTTCAATCCCACTTCCGGATATTTTGATAACCAGCGTGTAACTTCCACAGAACAGTTTTATCTATATGCGGGGCATAGGTATTCATTTATGTTTGAAACCGAAACTAATGCAGGTGCTGTTGTCTCCGCTACCATGGCTGATTTTTACTCTAAAGAATTCGATGGCACCCAGAGAAAAATTGTCTTTAATTCAATGGGCTTATATCGCAACTAAGGTGAGAAGATGGATTATCAGATTCTTTTAAGCCTATTGTTATTAGCTGGTTTGTCTACTATTTCCGTCAAGCTTTTACTTCACAAAAAAATAAAGCCAGAATCGTTGACCTGTTGGTGGTAGGCATCATCCTCTTTATGAGTCCAAAAATCCATGTTTATATTAAAACCGACCCCCTAATGATTGCCGGAATATTGGTATTTGCTTACGCATGGGGAATCTTAATTATTGAAAAATTCTGGGAAGGCTATAAAGAAAATGAGAAAAATCGGTAAGGAGGGGGTTGCTGGCCCCTCCTCTTCTATCCCCGTATGTAACGTTCAGTACACGGTGATTTACTCTGCCCGACAAATTGGTGTCTAATTTCTAGGGTATATTCAACTGCTCCTGCTCGTAGCGGCAACTGGAGTAAGCACTACTTGCTGGTTCCACTGGTATCAGCCGAAACTGCCGGAAAAGGGATAACGGATATTCTTGAAGGATAAAGGAAGCTTGGCAGGCAAGCTAAAACGAAAAAAGAAAAGGTGGGGGATTAAAATGGAAAAAAGTTTAAAAGTAGTTTTCTTATGTTTTTCGACCGTGTTCATATTTTTAGCAGCTTCTTTTTGCGTAAATATAAGCGCGCAGGCAGCCGAGGAAATAAGTGGCTACAATCGTTTTAGTCATAATGCTTATTCTTTTGATTGGGGATGGAAGACATTTAACTATCATGTTAGTTACTATGCTTTAGCAATTACCGGAGGTAATAATGCCTATAAAGCGGTAGCTAATCAAGACGTACATGCCTACAAAATTCCGGCAGATGGGATTTGGCCTCCTTCAGTAGGAAATGGCATGGTTAATCTTTACTATGTTTATCTCCTTGATACAAACAATACTGTAAAGGCCAGTCAGAGTGGACAAATCTGGAGCAACGGCTTGCACTGGCCTAGAATGCTTCCTCCGGGAACCCTTTCGCTTTTGGAAAAACATTGTTACGATTTATTAAAAGGGATTCCAGCTGGTACCACAAGGATCTGCTCAAAAGAGCTGTCCAGAGCCTGAAGAATATAGAACAGCCAACTGACCAGGTCGCTGCTTGGATTGAGGCAGTGCCTCTTACAGTTGGCGAACTGGAGTTCAGAAAAGGCTTAGCTGCATCTTCCGGCCCTGTACTTGAAAAACGCGCCGTTAACGTTCTGTTTGAAGAAAAAGTTCTCCTGAACGAAGCCCTAAAGAGAAAAATGCTTCACACTCCAGAAGAAGTCGACGCATACCTGGCCTGGGAAAAGAAAGAATACCAGACAAACCCGGAGTACCGCGCGGGAGTGGATCTGATGATCAAGGAATGGAGGCTTTCCGAAACCGAGTACTGGGAGGAATACGAGTGGTACAACGCCTTCCGGATCACCATGTGCGACAAACTGTACAAAGCTGTGATCAAAGAAGCAGAAGAGGCCGGGCAACTCCTGAAACCGGACAAAAGCGGAGTGATAACCCCTGAAATCCGGGAAGCAAGGGAATCCTACTGGAACCGCTACACCCTGGAACTCAAGAGAAAAGCAAACGTCTTGGTCGATCAGGATGTTGTGAAAGAACTGAAATTTGACTGGAATTTTCAGAGATGAATTGTCGCTCTAACGCCTTGGCGGCCTTCTTTAGAACGCGAAAGGTTCTTTCCAAGTTAAGTCCGTTCCTACGACATCATCCTGGAGTCCGGAGACAGGGTTTTCTTGAGCAGGGAAAAGGAAAAGGAATTGCGGGAAAGATTCGCAATAAAATAGGGACACATCTCATTTCCCAGGCTTAGGCTTCCGGTTGAGGATTCCTAAACGGTAACCGTTACAGTAACCGTTGTTACAGTTGTTACAATGATTATTTTTATGTAGACAAAGCCCGTTCGTGCACCATATAACCCGTTTGTGCCGCCTCAATGAATTGAGGGGCATCCTCAAGCGCGGGATGGCAGCTTTCGCCGCAGGTTAGCCAGCATTCTCCGGATGATCCGGATCATCACCTTGGCCTTAAGGGGTGTCACACTCCCCTTTCTCGCAGGGTCATGCCCCGAGAGCATCGAGCGCTCTAGCGGCTATGTTTATAGCTCCAACTCTGTCCGCATCAGACTGGTAGCCGCATTTCGTGCATTTGAACCAGCCCTGCTTCTTCCGATTGTAGCGGGAAACATTCCCGCACTTGGGGCATGTCTTAGAAGTCTCCTTGGGATCGACGTAGATTACGGGCACGCCTTGAAGCGCAGCTTTATACTCGATGAACGAGGCCAGCTCCCGGAGGTTCCAGCCCGACATCATCCGGTTGAACTTCTTGGATCCTTTGGTCCGTTCCCGGATGCCCAGCAGGTTTTCCAATGCAATCGCCTTGCTTTCAGCTTTCGCGATCTCGACAATACGCCTGGAAATACAGTGGTTGATATACCGCACCCATCTTCGTTCACGACCTGCTTCTTTCTTGACACGGGACAGTCTCCCTACCCGCTGGAGCGCTTTCCGCCGTTCTGCCCAACGCTCTTTTCGCCACCTTATCTGGCGGCCATCAAAGAAGATGTTGTTGGACAGCACGGCCATCCCTTGATTGAAATCAGGGGCATTCTGGCAGGAAATTTGTAAAATTGGCTATAGGAAAAGGCTTCCAACCCCGGAAGCCTTGATTTTTCTGGTAGCCCTAACGGGACTCGAACCCGTGTCTCCACCTTGAGAGGGTGGTGTCCTAGACCGCTAGACGATAGGGCCCTGTTTTCTGGCTGCGGGACCAGGATTCGAACCTGGGCTAGATGATCCAGAGTCACCTGTGCTACCGCTACACCATCCCGCATCCTTTTACGCCTATAAGTATACGCGAATCTTTACCTTTCGTCAAGGATTTACTGGCTCTATGTCAATAGTTGTGGGATCAAATTTTGGGGGCAACATCCCAAGAACATTTTCTTAATGAAATGGGTACGATTTCCAACCCGAAGCTTAAGCGTTTTAGCATTTTAATTAGGGTGTTTTTACCTTCTATATAACCATTAGTGTAACGCCGGCCTTGCTGGGTATAACTTACGAGGTTTAATATTTCTGACTTCCAGGACTTGATAGTACGAGCCCATACCCGTCCTTCTGCATTTTCAGCGCATTCTGCATTTATGAGCCAACGGCTTAAAGCAGCTTCTGCCTCCTCTACCCGGTCCATCTTTAGGATCTGTCTCAAATCTTCCTTTAGCTGGTACAATTCATAGAGGGACGGGTATTTATTCTTAATTTCCTCTAGCTTTTCTTGTTGTCTGGGAGTAAGTTTCTCTTTAGCTTTAATCAAAGGTAGACGAGGTATATTCTCCTTGCTTGCTTCTTGCTCTATCTTTCGTGCTTCATTTAAGCGACGGTTAGCGTCCTGGATTACATGGAAGGGGTCTACTATTATCTTGGCTGAAGGAAAGACTGTTTTGATTAACTTACGCCAAGAATCTTTCATGTCAATTACTACTGCCTCTACTTTAACCCCAGCTTTCTTGAGCCCCTCTAGGTAACCCTTTATAGTTGCCTTTTTATCATCCTCTAAAACAGTCAAAGGCCTCTTGTCCGGTTCCAATCTCCCTACCACACATACAAAATCATTCCCGCTAAAGGATAGCTCATCTAAGGTTAACACTATAGGCTCTTGAGTATCATTCCAAGGAAGACTAGGCTGGATATACTTGTCCACTAATCTTATAACCCTACTAGGATTAAGGTTTAATAGTTGGGCCGCATAGGTAAAGCTCATCCTCTGGGCATAATAAACTACTGTCTGCACCCCTAATCTTGTAAATCTGGCCCAGGGGCTGGTACCCGGAGGACGAAGGGTATAAGTCTTATGACAACGGCAACACTTATACCGTACAGGGACCCAGGATAGAATAATCCACCTCCCGTATAAAAAAGCGTGACGAATTTTTCTTTCTTTGGGCTTCCGGTTTTCCTTTAAAAAGCCATGCCTATGTAATTTGCCTTCGTTGCATACAGGACATACCTCTGGAGGGTCTATGGTTACCTTTAACACAATATCCCCTGGGTCGTGGGGTTCTTCTAAAACGGGCTGTAATATTTTCTCAAAATTCTCTTGTCCTTCGAGGATGAACGTGTTAATCTTATGCATAGGGGCACTCCTTTCTTGAAGGGTTTTGTTTGCTAGCATTCAATTTGGATGTGCCCCCGTTCTTTTCCTCCTACAACCAAAACGTGCCTTCCTCCTTGCTTAATTCCATCTACCCCTATCCCACACTTTTTATTATAGAGCCGGATTTACTCTTGAACGTCCATGTCAAGATCCAGTAGGTATTTTTAAATAAAATTTTTCCCCTTAAGAGACCTCGACGTTCAAAACCTTAAGCTTCAAAGCAATGGCTTTGACCTTGAATTTAACTGAAGATTGTTGAGATAAACTTGACAACCAGGTAGCTAGGAGGAACAGACAACAATAACACGTTACCCCGTCGCAAAACATTTAACACATGCAGAGGCCAAGCTATCAGTGCTACTCGGAAAACCGGTTAGCAAATAAGAGCAGCAAATTCCGGCCGGGTCAGTTCCCGTAAAACATGTTTTATCCAGGGACGATCCGCAAAAGGCCCTTTTAATGCCGGTATTGTCGCCTGCAGCCATTCCCCTATTTCTCCGGCTTTTTGTTTTTCTACCGACTTTTCTACCGGTTTTATCTGCGCTATCTCCTTCAGCTTTCCATGTTCCACTGGCCAGCGCGAAGCATAATTGCTAAGCTCTCCGTTTGCTTTGGCAGCCAGAAGCCGGGCCATCCGGTCTCCTCCGGTTGTGGTCCACTTGGCCCCCAGGCGTTTCATCCGCCGTGCTACGTTGTGCTGAATCTGCCCTTCGATGGTTCCTAAACGTTTTGCTCCTGCCGAGTTAATAATCCCCGTCCAGTTCTCTTCAAGATAATGCAATAGCTTGATGAGCCTCTTTTTCCGGTTGCCTCTGGTTTTTTTGATTGCTTCTGTGAGTATTGCTTGGGTTTCCTGCCAGTTGCTATGAGAGATGGCTGCGCCTACTTTCTGAAAGGTTTCTTCGTCATACCAGAGGGCTTCGGTTAAATGCCTGTTTAGATGGTATGGGTCTAAGCAGTATACAGCACCGGGGAAGTATTCCAGCCCCTCTTTGATCCATTTTGCTCCATCGCCACCTATGTAGATCTCTTTGATCTGTTCTAAATCCCATTTCCCCCCAGCCCGAGCATAGCTCTCTTCCCAGGCCACTTGTCCTTCACTTAGGGTGCTTACAACAAGCTTGTTTTGCAGGGCAAAGCGGTTCCGGCTAACTTGTTTCTTCCCTTCGTAGGTTACTATGTGTTTGATTTCTCCTCGCTTCTCTTTTTCCCGTTGCAGATTGACTATCACTCCGTCACCTTCAATATGCAACTCCCCAACCACTTCTTTCCCACCTGGTGCTCCTCCGTCTTCAAATACCGCCGCTCTCTTCTCTTCCCCTTCTCGCTGCAGTATTTCGCCTGCTTCTTGGGTGATATGCCAGATGGTCATGGTGCTTAATTTAGGTACAAGATAACTCAATATCTCCGCTGCCCGGCCAAAGGAAAGTTCGGTGCTTAGTTTGATTGCCAACTCTTTGAGGTAAGGAGTAACCCTGGCCCGCTCCGGCCAGCCCAGCAGTTCGTCTAAAAAGAATTTGGTTTCCCCGGTTTCTTTGTTCCTGTACAGGCGCCTTTTTAAGGGAAATTCCCCAAAGGTGCTGATGGCTGTTTTTGTCCGAAAACCGACAACCTCCCAGATGCTCCGGTCTCGTTCATTCATCAGACGGGTATCGATCTTTTCTAATGCCCAGGTGAAAATCTGGTTACACACGTCCTGGCAGAGTTCGTGAACCCCTTTCTCAAGCTCAGAGAAGTCTTCGCACTCTCCAATTAATTTGACTAAACCTTTGACAAAAAGAAGGACTGCCCCCACTATGTGGCGAATATCTAACATGAGACCTCACACTCCTTTTTGGGGTGATAGATTTTGGGTGCCGAGGTCTCTTTTCTTTTTAAGAAGCCGATCCCCTTCTTTTACCTACTGAAATTTTACATGGCCCTCTTGAACAACCAAGCCTTTGATGAAGTTAATTGCCCGTTCGAGCCTGTTCAATGTCTTCTCCTTCCCCAGAATCACCATGATATCAAAGAGCCCTGGGCCCATCGTCCGGCCGGTAAGGGCGAGCCTGGTTGGATGGATGATCTCCCCGGCTTTGATGCCCAGTTCCGCGCTCAGATCCCGGTAAGCTTTTTCTGTGCTTTCGAGATCGAAAGGCTCAGTTTCGGCAAGCCTCCTGCGGGCCATCTCCAGACGCTCCGCTACACCTGCCTTCTGGAAATGCTTCCGAACACCCTTTTCGTCATAAGAAAAGTCGTCGCTGAAGAAGTACTCAGAGGCCTCGGCGATCTCGGCAAGAGTTTTAACACGGGTGCGGACGGCACCCACCACCTTCCGGATGTACTCCATCTCCTCAGGGGTTGGCTCTGCCGGGATCAGGTTCTTACGCTGCAAAAAAGGAACGGCCAGATCGACGATAAGGTCGAGGTCCTCCTGGTTCAAGTAATGGCCGTTGATCCAGGTCAGCTTTTTAAGATCGTAGATCGCCGCCGTCTTCCCCACCCTCTCCAGGGTGAACTGGCGCACCAGTTCCGTAATGGAAAGGATCTCCTCTTCCCCCTCCGGTGACCAGCCCAGGAGGGCCAGATAGTTGATCAAAGCTGCCGGCAGATAACCCATGTCCCGGAATTCCTCCACCGAGGTGGCCCCGTGGCGTTTGCTCAGCTTACTGCGGTCCGGCGCCAGGATCATGGGAACATGGGCAAAAACGGGCAACGGCCGGTCAATTGCCTGATAGATCAGAATTTGCCGCGGGGTGTTGGACAGGTGTTCCTCGGCACGCAGAATGTGGGTGATCTTCATAAAGGCATCATCCACCACGCAGGCAAAGTTGTAAGTCGGCATGCCGTTCGATTTCACGATAATGAAGTCATCGAGAACGTCGTGTGAAAAAGAAACATCCCCGCGGAAATAGTCGTGGACAACCGTCTCCCCCACATCAGGCACGCGGAGCCTGACGGCAGGGCGCAGCCCCTTCTCTTCTTTTTTGAGCCTCTCCGCCGTTGTCAGGTGACGGCATCTCCCGTCATAGCGGGGCGCCTTTCCTTCGGCCAGCGCCTGCTTCCGCCGCTCCGCCAGTTCTTCGGGCGTGCAGTAGCAGTAGTACGCCAAACCTTTAGCCACCAGATCCTGAGCAACCTCTTCATAGAGTGACAGACGCTGGGATTGAAAGTAGGGCCCGTATTCTCCTCCCACCTCCGGCCCCTCATCCCAGTCAATACCAAGCCAGCGGAGCGCCGAGAGGATCCCCCGCGTCGACTCCTCCGTGGAACGGACGAGATCGGTATCATCTATACGCAAGATCAAACGTCCCCCGTTGTGGCGGGCAAAAAGCCAGTTGAATAAGGCCGTCCGGGCACCCCCGATGTGCAGGTCTCCTGTAGGACTGGGCGCAAAGCGCACCCTGATATTCCTGTCCATAATCTATCCCTCCGTTTTTTAAGAATGCCCGCTTTTACCAGTATACCACAGCCGATACTAAAAAAAAGTGCTTCCCTGTCATGGTTTTAAACAGCTGCCTGCTGCACATTGCACCAGGATGTGGCACATTATAAAATAAAAGTAAGATGGGAGGTGAACCAGGATGAAAAAACCGAAAACGGGCCCCAGCCCATTTGAACTCCTCAAGTTTCCCGGCTCCTTCTGGCCATTCGGAAAGAAAAAAAAGGGCAAGCGGGAAACCGAGGACGAAGATGAAGAGCTGTATTCCCTGTATCAAGCAAGAGAAAACTGGAAGAAAGCGCTCCTAAAGAAAAAAGCCGGACAGTACGACATGGCGACGATTTACTTCCGAAAATCCCTCGAAATGCTCATCAAAGCAAACTGCCCCGGTTACGTCTCACCTGCCGAACGCAACCTCTTAAATCTTTCCAAGAAAGCATTCCCCGCATTACCAGAGCAAATTCGCAGTGCCATCACCTTCCTTAACCCGCATTACACCCTTGTCAAGAGTGTTTATACCCCTGACTTTGCCGATGAAGTCCACGAACAAGCCAGACTGGTGGCCGAATGGATCTTCTCCCAAAGCTCTAAGCTGAAAAGATTCGAACTCGACCCCCGGTGATATTACAATAAATTACTCATCTTCCAGGTAACAATACGTATGGAAGGCGCTCATTACGGCAATTCTACTTTCAAAGGCTTTCCACTGTAGGCGGTAATTTCTACCCTTTCAAGGGAAGAACCTCACCGGGTCAAAAAACGGTCCCCCCGTTTGGGCCAGCCAATAACGAACAAAGCATAAGCATCAGAGCCTAAAGAACCGATCATTAAAGAATCTGTAAAGGAGATGGACAATCGGTGGCATCAAGATGGCATCCTCACGTCTACGAAAACGACCGGGGGACCTTCGCCGTTTTTCCCGAACTCTGCAAAGGATGCGGGCTGTGTATTGAAAAGTGCCCCACCAACGTCATCGAGTGGTCCCATCACCTGGCCTTTAACGGGGTGCCGACCGTGGAACCTCGTATGAAGGGCTGCATCGTTTGTGGAACCTGCCAGACGGTCTGCCCTGATGCGGCTATTGCCATCTTCCGCCATGACGGGAAGAACCCACCGGCCGCCGAACCCCGGGAGGCCAAAGAGACGGCGCCTTGAGGCTCAGGTTTCGGCAGGTAAAGCCCTGACAACTATCCTGCGACCGGAGCTAACAGGAAGATCACAGGTGATGAGGGTCAAGCTGCTGCTCGCGCTGGGTTTAAGAACTGAGAGATCGTCATCCGGCACCGTCTGCACGCTTTCCACAATATAGGTGATCTTCTTGCCGCCGGAGGATATGAAGATCTCGTCCCCCTGTTGCAATTCGTCAAGTTCCCTGAACCACGCTCCAAAGACATTGCGGTGTGCTGCTATAATGACATTCCCAGGCATTCCCGGGTAAACTCCACGGGCATCCAGTCCGGGGCCTTTACTCAGGGCTTTACTCTCCGTTCCTTCGACAACAACAGCCTCCAGGGAAATGGCCGGAATCGTTAGAAGAAAGGGAGGTCTGATGCAGGGTGGCGTTTCTGGTGCCAGTGCTGCAGGCCCTGCAGCCCTCTTATCCCGCTCCAGCTCCTGCCGCATCAGAAACTGGCTATAATAACCGTATCCTTTGCCCAACAGGGGCGTCAGAATGAGTAGCAGACCAACGGCAATCAACAGCCATCCGATTTTGCGGCGCACTTTTGCTCCCCCCGGATAAGTCGCACTCAATTCTTTATTCAACCGGCAGCTGCCCGATCCCTGCCTTCCCAAAGCACGCAGAAAAAAGATGCAGCCGGCTGCTGCAGCAACAACTATTCGGGATATCATTCAAGCGGCCGAACCGGCCGTGGAAAGAGGCAGATAAGCGCAGGGCAGGAATGCGAATCTTAGCGAAGCCTGCGGTCGATGTAAAAAGGGCTTTTTCGAGGGCAAACGCCCGTCGCTCGAGAAAAAGCCCGCAGGTTTTTTATAGAGGTTTTATAGAGGGCAAACTACCCCCGGCATCAGAACCTTCAGCCGCCGGTAGGTGTTTTACCCCCGCTTCCGCAGCTTTTAAAAAAGGACTTCACGGAAAAAGGCGAAATCAACCGCCTTACGTTCTTTGCGCCGCACTTCGGGCACTGCACGTTGCTCTTTTCCGAAAAACTCGCCAAAACCGAAAACCTCTCATCGCATACCTTGCAGCGGTACTCATAAATAGGCATCAGAATCACCCCTCATTCAAATCGTTGATTAGTTGCCGGTTAAATAAAGAGAGTGGTCCCCGACTTATCCGCTTCATTGAGAAATGTAGCCACTCCGCCGATTTCCACCCCTTCGATCAGCTCCTCCTTCTTGATTCCCATAATCTCCATAGTCATATTGCAGGCCACCAGCCTTACGTTCAAACGCCGGGCCTGTTCAATCAACTGTTCCAGGGAGGCGACGTTCTTCTGCTGCATGATCCGGCGGATCAGGCGCGGCCCCAGCCCCAACATATTCATCTTGGAAAGCGGCAAGCCGGTGCTTCCCTGGGGCATCATCTTGCCTAACAGGCGCTCCATAAAGCCCTTGTTCAAAGCGACCTGGGGTTTCCTGCGCAGGATGTTCAACCCCCAGAAGGTAAAGAACATGGTGACCTTCTTCCCCATGGAGGCCGAACCGTTGGCGATAATAAAAGAGGCTATTGCCTTATCGAGGTCACCGCTGAAAACGACAAAGGTGTTCTGATCCCTGTTTTGGGGGACTAATGAAGATGCCACAGCATCCGAAGCGGTGCCGTCTCCCCGCCCCTTCCTGATCAGGGCCTTGATAACAGCTCCTTCTTCTTCGACTTTCAGCAGCCGGTTTCCGGTGTTGGCACACCAGGACTTGATGTCGTTCAGAAATCCCGGATCGGTTGCCGAAACCGCAACCATATCTCCATCTTTGAGGTTCTTCATCGTCTGAAAAACCTGTACGATCGGCCCCGGGCACTGCAAGCCGCGTGCGTCTATTTCCACCGTCTTCCCGGCCGGTGCAGAACTCACTTCAGTTTTCCTCATCTGTTCCGCATCTTGCTCCCCGCTGGCCATCGGATCCTGCTTCATCCACTTCTCCTCCTCCTTCACCGGATGGTAGGTCAGCCATCCACCGCTCAAGTTCCTGACCTTCGGAAAACCGTTCTGTACCAGAATGCGATACGCCAGGTAACCCCTCAAACCGACCCGACAGTAGATTATGATCTCCTTATCCTTAGGGATCTCCCCCAGGCGCCTTCTGATCTCGTCCACAGGGATGTTCACCGCACCCGGTATATGGCCGGCCTCAAACTCGGCCGGTGTGCGCACATCGATAAGCAGGGAGGACGCTCTGTCAAGCCCGTCGATCTGGTGCCAGTGGATCACCCGCAGATCACCGTTGACGATGTTTCCGGCCACATACCCCGCCATGTTCACAGGGTCCTTGGCGGAAGAAAAGGGAGGAGCATAGGCCAGCTCCAGTTCCTGGAGGTCAAAGACCGTGTCCCCCCTCCTGATGGCTGCCGCCAGAACATCTATCCGCTTGTCAACCCCTTCGCGCCCGACGATTTGGGCACCCAAAATCTTCCCGCCGGCCGGATCGAAAAGCAGCTTGATGTGCATGGTAACGGAGCCGGGATAGTAGCCGGCGTGGGAACCGGGATGGGTATAAGATACCTCATAGGGTATTCCCAGGTTCTTCAAAATCTTCTCATTGGCACCTGTTGCCGCAGCGACCAGATCAAACACCTTAACAATGGCCGTACCCTGGGTTCCCCCGTAAGCAGCATCCCTCCCGGCAATAATATCCGCCACAATGCGCCCCTGTTTGTTGGCGGGGCCTGCCAGCGGAATCACAGTTTGCCGGCCGGTAACAAAATCCTTAAATTCGATGGCATCACCAATAGCAAAAATGTGCGGATCGGAGGTCTGCAGGCGCTCATTGACGAGAATACCGCCCTGCTCCCCGACGGCGAGCCCCGCCCGCCTGGCCAGCTCCACTTCCGGCCTCACGCCGACGGCCATGATCACCAGTTCGACCGGGATCTCCCGGCCGCTTTGGAGGACGACCTTCTCCACCAGCCCTTCCTTCTGCCCGAAGGAACCGACACCGTCATTGAGAATCAAATTAATCCCCTTATCCCTCAGGTGATGGTGCAGGAAAACGGCCATCTCGTAATCCAGCGGGGGCAGCACCTGGTTCGCCATCTCTATTAAAAAAGTTTGGATGCCCAGCCGGTGCAGGTTTTCCGCCATCTCCAGCCCGATAAAACCTCCCCCCACCACCGCAGCCCTGGTTATCTTCCTCTCTTCTATGAACCCTTTGATGGCGTCCACGTCCGGAATACTGCGGACGGCAAAGACATTCTCGGCTTTACTCCCCGGTAGCGGGGGAAGCACCGGGGAGGCCCCCGGAGAGAGGATTAAATAGTCGTACGATTCGGAATATGTATGCCCGCTTCTTTCCCGCACCACAACCTCTTTCTTGTCGGTCCTGATCTCGATCGCTTCGCTGTTGACACGAACATCGATATTAAAGCGGTCCCGCATCACCTGCGGGGTCTGCACCAGGAGCTTTTTCCTGTCGCTGATGACCCTGCCGACATAGTAGGGCAGCCCGCAGTTGGCGTAGGATATATGCTCTCCTCTTTCAAAAATGATTATCTCCGCCTGTTCATCCAGGCGCCGCAACCTAGCAGCAGCACTGGCACCACCGGCCACACCGCCGACGATCAATACTTTCTTCCCCATCACTTAACACCCCTTATCCATATATAATAATAAACTGATATAAAAACCACAAAATAGCCCCCCGCATGGAAGGCGAACTAACCGAACAAAGCCCGAACTATCTTTTTGGAATCCTCGCTGACTACGCTGTAATAAACCTCCGACCCGCAACGCCTTCCTTCAATGATCCCGACACTGCGCAGCTTAGCCAGATGCTGAGAAATGGTCGACTGGGGCATCTCCAGACAGGATTGTATGTGAGAAACGTTACAACTTTCCTGCGCCATCAAACCCCTGACTATACAGAGCCGCACAGGATTCGCCAGAGCCTTCAAAACCTCCGCCTTTTCCTTAAACAACCGTGGATTTGTAGTATAGGTCTCCAATCCCTCTATTGCCGCTCACCTCTAGTCCGGGTCGCTACTTTTTCTTTATTAATATATTACAATATCATGATGCTATGTCAAGGTAAATTTTGTATTCCAGGATTAAATTTATCTTGAGTTGAGACTTCTTTTACGAAAAAGGGCAGAAACCGTCCCCCTCCTGAAGTTCGAATTATAGTGTAAGTCAGCTGGGGATTTCTGCATAAATAAAATAGACAAAATGAAGGGAGGTCGAGAAACATCATGATGAAAAGACGCTACCTAACGCTAACCTTAGCGGCAATGCTTTTGCTCGGCATCATAGCGTCCCCCGCCTGGGCTGCCGCGGGGACAAGATTTTCCGACATCAAAAACCACTGGGCAGCTCCCCAAATTAATTCGGTCTGCAGTCAGGGAATCATGAACGGCGTGGGAAACAGCCTGTTCGCCCCAGACCGGGCGATAACAAGGGCAGAGCTGGCCGTCTGCCTCAATAACGCCTTCAAGCTGGACACCGGAGACAAAGAATTGGGCGAGGCTCCTTCCCTTGAAGACTACTACGACGATGTCCAACCGGGAAAATGGTTCAGCGACGCCGTCCTGTTGTGCGCCATCAACGATATCTTTCCAACCACCAACAGAAGCTTTAACCCGAGCGCACCGGTAACCCGCATTGAGGCCGCCCAGGCGATCGCAAAATGCTTTACCGCAAAAAAGATACCCGTTACATACATTATGATCTGGCCTATTTATAAAGATCTGACCGATGAGGAAACAAGCAAGATAGTTTTCGCCAGCAATACCGGGATCATGAAGGGATTCAACGGCTATTTCCGCCCCTACGATCCCATGACGAGGGCAGAAGCCGCCTGCGCCCTCGACCGCACGGTGTCCATCATCAAAGAATGCGAACTGGCAGAGTAACACCAGGGAAAGAGAGCGCCGGTGGGATCCGTCTCGGCGCCCCCCACGAACGGTTTTAAAGGGCAGCCATCGCAAAGCGGGCACTTTCGTGCCCGCTTAAATTTACTTTAAAGTCAACCGGCCTCTTCTTCAGGGAGCTAAAAACCGCCCCTTATTCCGGCAGACTGCGGTAGTGAAAAACAGCCAGGATGCCGGTAGCGACCCTGATGCAGGGATGCGGCCTGGTGATGACGTTAGAAACCGTATACTGACACCTTCCGTCCAGATCCGCATCCTGTAAGGGATACCGAAACCCCTCCTCGGTCAACCCGGTCGCCCGGTCACCCAGAACCAGTACGGATACGGTGTCCCCAACACTGCCCGGGACGATCAGCTGCCTGTCGACCAGATAGATGGTCAAGTCCGGTGACTCGAAGCGAACCTCGATACCGTCCTGAGTTTATCAGATGACCCTGCTCAAACCCGCATGAAACCTGAAAAGTTTTTTTAAAAAGCGCGCATTTTGCCACTACTTTCCCTAATCCTGGAAGTCATCAGCAGCAATCACATTGTTCGGTTGTTTCATGCGCAGCAGGCGCAGTATCTTTTTGCTCAAATCAGCTCCTTTGGTTTTAATGTAGTAAGCCCTGCCATCAATCTCGACTTTGGCGAAGTTCATGGAATTGATCGCCTCCCGGATCTTTTCCGGAGAAGCCTTGATTCCGGCATTTTGCAGCCTGAGTTCCAGGGTGCGGGCAAGGAGAAAGGCAAGAAAACAGACCACGAAGTGCCCTTTGATCCGCATCTCCGTCCAGTGGAAGACCGGCTGCACCTCCAGGGTGGATTTCATGATCCGGAAGGACTCTTCGATCTTCCAGAGGTTGTGGTAGGCGTCCAGCACCTCTTTCGCACTCAGGTCTTTCTCATTGGTCTGGATGCCGTAGTAGCCGTCGAACTGTTCATCCCGTTTAATGGCTTCTTCATCCAGAACCCAGTCGGAGTCGGCGCCGATTTCTTTAAGAAATCTCTTGCCGCCCCGCTTGTTGCTGGATTTGATCCTCGATTTGTCGGCGAGCAGGGTTTTGGCCTTTTCGATTAACCTTTCCCGGTCTGCCCTGTCTTTCCTGGCTCTTTTTTCGGAATAGGTGACGATCAGGTTCTCTTCCAGGTTGTAAACTTGGCCGTCTTCGTCTTTAAAGCTGTTGATGTAGTCAATGATTTTGTAGCGTATCCTGTCTTCCGGCTCCGTTGAGTCAGAGGATATGATCTCCTGATAGCCTTCAGGTGAGAAGATCTCCTTTTGCACGCTTTTCTTCATCCTTTTCAAGCGGGAGGCAAAGATGTAGCTGTAATCTTTGTCCAGGATCTTTTTAAGGTTGAGCTTACCGTTGATCCCCCGGTCGGCGACGATGATCACCTTGCGGATGTGGAACCTCTCCTTCAGCTTTTCCAGGGCTTTCTCCAGGGTATTGCCGTCAAAGGTGTTCCCCGGAAAGAGGTCGTAGCCGATGGGTCTGCCTTCACAGTCGAGCAAAAGTCCCATCACTACCTGCACTTCGTTGAACTTGCCGTTTTTGCTGAAGCCGAAGTCCCGCAGACTGTCAGGCTTAACGCTCTCAAAGGAGAAGGTGGTGACATCGTACAGAACCACGTCCACCTGCATGTTGAAGAGATTGACGTTCTTGTAAAAGAGCATCTCTTCCAGTCTCTCTTTGTTTTCGCAGAGGATATCCAGGGAGCGGTAGAGGTGGTTTAGGTCTATCTTCGGCATGTTCACGTACCGCTGCTGGTTGTTGAAGGTGCTCAGCTTGCTCATGGGGTCTAACAGGTGCTGAACGGCCATCAGGAAGCAGGCATCGTTCAGGCTGAACTGGATCTTGGTGCCTGCAGTAAGGGATGGCAGGAATTTGTGCAAACCGAACTCCTTCCAGATTTTTTGGTAGACGAGGTAACCCCAGTTTAAGATCTCCGCCTCTGATGCGTTGTTCAGATCAAGTGTTTGCTTTTGCTTTGCTTTGGAGAGTTCCAGAAGGCGCAGGGCGAGGCGCTGGATGCTGGGATTGTTCTCGAGCAGGTCGAGCCTGCCCAGGTTGAGCAGGACTTCGTGTTTGGTCCTGCCGTTTTCCCGGTAGGACCTGACCAGCTGTACATATTGGTAATTGTTTGATTTAGTAATCTTCAGGAACATGCCTGTATTATACCATAATAGCGCATGGATATGCCAGCTTGAACGGTATTTTTATCAAAAAAGTTTGCCACTACACTTTTTGCAAATTTTCATCTCCCCATTGCCAAAAATGCCGTTGTTAAGCCATTTTTCGTTTTGGAATTCGGCCAAAATCGGGGTCAACTGATAAACTCAGGATAAAATAGACAAAATGAAGGGAGGTCGAGAAACATCATGATGAAAAGACGCTACCTAACGCTAACCTTAGCGGCAATGCTTTTGCTCGGCATCATAGCGTCCCCCGCCTGGGCTGCCGCGGGGACAAGATTTTCCGACATCAAAAACCACTGGGCAGCTCCCCAAATTAATTCGGTCTGCAGTCAGGGAATCATGAACGGCGTGGGAAACAGCCTGTTCGCCCCAGACCGGGCGATAACAAGGGCAGAGCTGGCCGTCTGCCTCAATAACGCCTTCAAGCTGGACACCGGAGACAAAGAATTGGGCGAGGCTCCTTCCCTTGAAGACTACTACGATGATGTCCAACCGGGAAAATGGTTCAGCGACGCCGTCCTGTTGTGCGCCATCAACGATATCTTTCCAACCACCAACAGAAGCTTTAACCCGAGCGCACCGGTAACCCGCATTGAGGCCGCCCAGGCGATCGCAAAATGCTTTACCGCAAAAAAGATACCCGTTACATACATTATGATCTGGCCTATTTATAAAGATCTGACCGATGAGGAAACAAGCAAGATAGTTTTCGCCAGCAATACCGGGATCATGAAGGGATTCAACGGCTATTTCCGCCCCTACGATCCCATGACGAGGGCAGAAGCCGCCTGCGCCCTCGACCGCACGGTGTCCATCATCAAAGAATGCGAACTGGCAGAGTAACACCAGGGAAAGAGAGCGCCGGTGGGATCCGTCTCGGCGCCCCCCACGAACGGCTTTAAAGGGCAGCCATCGCAAAGCGGGCACTTTCGTGCCCGCTTAAATTTACTTTAAAGTCAACCGGCCTCTTCTTCAGGGAGCTAAAAACCGCCCCTTATTCCGGCAGACTGCGGTAGTGAAAAACAGCCAGGATGCCGGTAGCGACCCTGATGCAGGGATGCGGCCTGGTGATGACGTTAGAAACCGTATACTGACACCTTCCGTCCAGATCCGCATCCTGTAAGGGATACCGAAACCCCTCCTCGGTCAACCCGGTCGCCCGGTCACCCAGAACCAGTACGGATACGGTGTCCCCAACACTGCCCGGGACGATCAGCTGCCTGTCGACCAGATAGATGGTCAAATCCGGTGACTCGAAGCGAACCTCGATACCGTCTTCTACAAACCTCGAAGCATTGAAGAGGTTGCAAAGGGTGTGGTCGAGGCGGGAGCCGGTTCCGCCCCAGACCGCCACCTCCCGGGCGCCCTCCCTCCGGGCAAGCTCCAGGGCCAGGTGGGTGTCGGTAAAATCCTTGTCCGGCGGGTGGATTTCCAACCTGACACCTGCCCCTTCTAATTGAGAGCGGTCCTCCTCCCGGATGGAATCCAGATCCCCTACGATCCAGTCCGGGACAATGCCCAGCATCCGGGCAACACCCGCCCCTCCGTCGGCACAGACAACCCGGTCGAACAACCGCAGGCGATCTCGATACCAGGCGAGGTCGCCGTATTCCCCATTGGCCATGATCAGAAACCTCATCATCCACCCTCCCCCGTACTTACCAGACAAATGATATGAAGTAGAAAAAGGAACTAGAGCTTTCTTAGCCTGTTCAACCGCAGGATTCCATCCTCTTCACCGCTTCAATTATATCCCCGAAACTATCGAAAGGAAGCGCAGGGATACCCTTCTCCCGGCAGAACCTGTACAGCTTTTCCTTGGCAAACACCAGGTCGGCATGAGCGGCAGGGCAGGTATCGGAAGAACCGTCTCCGATATATACTACCTGCTCCCCGGCCTCTTTCAGCTTCTCCATCAATTTTTTCTTGCAAGTCCCGCAGTTTCCGCACTCCGGGTTGAGATAAGGGCACCTGATTTGAAATCCGTTATCGTAGATCAGCTTATTGGCAAAATACGGCACATCGATCCCGTATCTTCTGAAGATAGTATCAATGTTGAAAGCGTAACCGTCGCTCAAAACATAAACCCGGTAGCCTCTCTCCCGACAGAAGTTCAGGAAATCCTTAAAAGTGCCGTCGATCTCAATGCCCTCCACCAGCCTCCTGATATCGCCAAGATCGGCCCTGAAAAGCTGAAAAGTCCTGTTGGCACACTCCTCGGTGGAAAGTTCTTTCCTTTCCCACATTTCGTTAATTTCCTGCCAGCCGTCGGCGGCAAAGGCCTCCACCATCGCCTCACATGTGTCTTTCCTGGTGATGGTGCCGTCGAAGTCCGTGAAAAATACCCGTTTCATTGCCGCCTCCAGGCATTGCGGAGTTCCCAGGCCGCCCTCTCGATATCCCGGCTCCCCAGGATGGCAGAAATGACAGAGATCCCGTCGACCCCCGTCTCTTTAACCGCTTCTATATTATGTAAACCAATCCCGCCGATCCCGACAACCGGGATGGAAACGGTGTCCTTGATCCTGCGCAGTCCTTCCACCCCGATGGGAGGAGTGGCCACCTCCTTGCTTCCCGTCGGGTAGACGTTCCCCGCTCCCAGGTAATCGGCGCCTGCCCTTTCCGCCTGCAGCGCCTCCTCCTCATTAGAGACAGAACACCCCAGGATCTTTCCCGGCCCCAGCAGTCGCCTGGCAATTTCCACCGGGAGATCCTCCTGACCCACGTGCAGGCCGTCGGCATCCACCGCCAGGGCAATATCCAGCCTGTCGTTGATGATCAGCGGAATTCGATGGCGATCGGCAAGCATCTTCATCCGGACGGCGAGCTCATAGAATTCCCGGGAGGAGGCCTCCTTCTCCCGAAGCTGGAGCAGAGTAATGCCCCCTTTGATAGCTGCTTCAACGGCCTCAAAAAGATCTCGCCCGTTGAGGATCCCCCGATCCGTTACCAGATACAAGGTGTAATCTACACGAGCCGGATTCTGCATCTTTTTGCCACCTCCTCCCCCGTCAGAGCATAAACAGCATCAAAAAGCCGCACTCTGAAGGTGCCGGGAGTAGTTGGCCCGGCAAGCTCAGCCGCCATTTCACCGGCGACTCCCATCGCCGCCATCGCCGCCGTACTGGCAGCGAAGAGATCGCTCTCAACAGCTGCGGCAGCTGCTACAAGCGCACCCGCCATACATCCTGATCCCGTGATCGCACCAAAGAGAGGGGTACCGTTGTCCACCAGGCAGGTGCGCCTGCCATCGGTCACCACATCGGTTTTGCCGGTAGCCACCACCACAGTGTTCAAACGCTCCGCCAGGGTTCGGCAGGCTTCAGGTAAGTCCTCACCCTCATCCACCGAATCCATACCTCTCATCTTCCCCGAATACCCCGCAAGGGATTTGATCTCCCCCGTGTTCCCCTTGATCACCGCAATCCTGGAGCATTCAAGCAGCCGGTCGATGACATCCATCTTCCTGGAGATCGCTCCACAGGCCACCGGATCGAGCACAACCGGCTTCCCCAGCTCCGTCGCCCTGCGGGCTGCAGCTATAGCTGCCTCCTTCTGCTCCCCGGTCAGCGTCCCAAGGTTGATGTAGAGCGCCGAGATTGCAGCCGCAAACTCCTCAACCTCTCCCCGCACCTCCACCATTGCTGGTGAAGCGCCGAAACAGATAAGGATGTTAGCAACATCGTTGACTGTAACATAGTTGGTTATGCACTGGACAAGAGGCGTGCTTTCCCTCACCCTTTTCATGACCTCTGCAATTTTGTCGACCATGTCTCTCTTCCTTTCACAATAAAGTTGTGCTTCACAAACCGGAAGAACAGATAAGAAGTTGCCGTGGCGAGCATAGAGGGTATGGTTGAGCCGATCATCAGGTCAGATCTGACCACGGCATAGTAAACAACAACACCCACTGCCGCCGCAAGCAAACCCTCGATATTGAAGAGATCGTCTGCCCTGTCTTCTCTGAACAGGAAGTAGTCCATGATCACAACCGAAAAGGTGGGAGCAAAGAGCGAACCGATCATGTACAGAAAGTTCTGGTACTGCTCCATCGGGAAGAAGAGGGCGAGCAGCGTTCCCAGCCCGGAGAAAATCAGGATCAGGTTTTTCCTGGCGATCCTGGAGGTGAGATTCAGTGTGGACATCACAGCAGAATATACATCCAGGAAGGTCGTGGTAACAGTCGACAGAACCACTATCAGCAGGGCAGAGATCCCGAGATTGAGCTTCATCAGAACAGCGATAGGGTCTGGGGTGCCGGCATAGACCGCCGACAACAGCCCCGTTATGTACATAAATGAACTGCCCACAAAGTAACCTAAAAAGCTCCCCCAAAAGCTGCCCTTGGCGCTGCGCCCAGACATAGTATAGTCGGAGATCAACGGCACCCATGAGAGGGGCATGATGACGCTCAACTCCAGGGCGGTTCCGAAGGAGATACTCCCCGCGACCCTGTGCGCCCCTTCACCAGGGAGGATCGCATTCAACATGACGAGACACAACATCAGCAGGAGGATCACTGCAACATTATTTACCAAGTTGATCCCGCGGTCAATGTATAATGCCCAGACGGCAACAAGGATGCCGGTGACGATAACCAGCACGGCAAAGTTCTGAAAACCGAATAGCCGTCCGGTGATCGTCTGCAGCGAGCGGGCGCATTGAATAAGCATAATCGCCGTCCAACCCACCAGCTGGATGATGTTGAAGATGGAAATGAGATAAGAGCCGTACCTCCCGAGGGAGAGCCTGCTGGAAATCAGAGAGGGGCTCCTCCTCCCAAATCCGATCATCCCTACAGCTGCCAAGATCAGGGTCCCGATCAGGTGCCCAATCAGGATGGCTGCAATTCCCTTTTTAATTCCAAGAGGAGCGATCAGGCTACCTGTCATGATCTCCGCTAGAGAGACGGCGGCTCCAAACCAGAGGGCGAAAAAGCTGAATCCTCCAATCCTTCTTGCTTCATCCATGAGAGCTCCCCTCCCTGCGGTAGAGATAAAAGTGATCGGTAGGACCCACTCCTCTGCCGAGGCTGAAGGAGTGTTCGATGGCGCCGGTAATGTACTCCTTGGCGCGCCTCACCGCCTCCGACACCGGGTGGCCGTCGGCCAGGTAGGCGGCTATGGCCGAGGAAAAGGTGCAGCCGGTGCCGTGGGTGTTTTTGGTCTCTATTCTTCTTCCGCGAAGGTGCCTGAAACACTCACCGTCATACAGCACGTCGACGGCCTCACCGGTAAGATGCCCTCCCTTGACGACTACGTTTTTTGCCCCGAGCTCATGAATTCTGACGGCAGCCTCCTCCATCTGGCTCAAATTTTCGATCTTCATACCGGTGATCACCCCGGCCTCAAACAGGTTCGGGGTAACCACCTCCGCAATGGGGAACAGCACCTTCACCAGCTCTTCACGGGACTCCGGCCTGAGCAGGTGACAGCCGCTCTTGGAAACCATGACGGGGTCGACCACAATATGCCGCGCCCGGTGCGCCCGCAACCTCTCCCCGATGACATCGATTATCTCCGCGCTGGAAACCATTCCGATCTTTACCGCATCGATCTTGATGTCTTTAAAGAGGCAGTCGATCTGGTCCCTGATGATCTCCGCATCCAGCTCTCTCACGCTCACTACCCCTGTTGTGTTCTGGGCGGTTACAGCGGTGATCACGCTCATACCGTAAACGCCTAAAGCGGCGAAGGTCTTCAGGTCGGCCTGGATTCCCGCCCCTCCGCAGGAATCGGATCCGGCAATGGTCAGTGCTACTTTCATTGCGCTCATTTCTCCATCCCTTCCCTGTATTTTCCTATCTTCTCCTCTATGGTCACTCCACCGGCTTTGCAGTCGATCTTCACTACCGACAGCACCCGACCGGCTCCGTGCCGCAGGCAGAGCTTCTGCGCCTCTTCCACTATCTCCAGCAGCCGGTGCAGTTCCCCCTCCATGGTGGTCTCCATGGGCCCCACAACGTATTTCACCCCGGATTTCCGAATCAGCTCGATCACCCGGTCCACCATGGGGTAGAGATCCTCTTCGGGAACACCGGGTATCACCTGGAGGCTGACGTTGCAGAGGAGTACCTTATCTCCCGCCACCGGTATTCCCCCCCATGACCTGGTTCATGTTGCGCACGGCACACATTTTGCCGCACATGGTACAGGTGCTCTTATCTTGCGGGAGGGACTCCTCCCGGTAACGCCTGGCCTTTTCCGGATCCAGGGCCAGCTCAAACATTCTCTCCCAGTCCAGGCTGCGCCTGGCCGCGCTCATCTCGTCATCCCACCGGCGCGCCCCGGGCACCCCTTTGGCTATATCGGCGGCGTGAGCGGCGATGCGGGAGGCAATGATCCCCTCCTTCACATCATCCAAGGTGGGGAGACGCAGGTGCTCCGCCGGGGTGACATAGCAGAGAAAATCAGCTCCACTGGCGGCAGCAAGCGCACCACCGATGGCGGCGGTGATGTGGTCGTACCCCGGAGCAATATCGGTCACCAGCGGCCCCAGGACGTAAAAGGGCGCACCGTGGCACAGCTTTTTCTCCAGCAGCATGTTGGACGCAATTTCGTTGAGGGGCATATGGCCCGGCCCCTCGATCATCACCTGAACATCCTTTTCCCAGGCCCTTTTGGCCAGTTCCCCCATGACGATCAGCTCCTGAATCTGGGAGGAGTCGGTGGCGTCCTTAACGCTGCCCGGACGGCAGGCATCGCCGAGGCTAATGGTTACGTCATATTCCCTGCAGATGTCCAGGATCTCATCATAATACTCGTAAAAAGGGTTTTCCTGATCGTTCATTTCCATCCAGGCAAAGAGCAGAGAGCCCCCCCTGGAGACGATATCGGTCAGCCGCTCCCCCTTCTTAAACCTGGCGGCGGTCTCCCGGTTAATCGCGGCATGGATGGTCATAAAGTCCACCCCGTCCCGGGCGTGTTTCTCCACCAACCCCAGAAACTCCGAGGCGGTGATCTCCCGCAACTCTTTTTCATAGAAGCCGACGGCGTCGTAAACCGGAACGGTGCCGACGGCCGCCGGGGACATCTCCACAAGCCTGCGCCTGAATTCCTCGGTCTTGCCGTAGCAGCTCAGGTCCATGATGGCGTCGGCTCCCAGTTCGACGGCCAGCCGTGCCTTCTCCAGCTCTCCTTCAACGTTACAGCAGTCGTTGGATACCCCCAGGTTGACGTTGATCTTGGTGCGCAGCCCCTGCCCTATACCGCACGCGTCCAGAGATTTATGATTCTTATTTGCCGGAATCACAACCTTGCCCTCGGCCATCAGCTTCCTCAATCCTTCGGCATCCATCCCCTCCTTCCGGGCGACGATCTCCATCTCCCGGGTAACAACCCCTTTACGGGCGGCTTCCATCTGAGTTGTATACTCCATATTCAGCCCTCCTGATTTCTGGTTATTGCCTTCATGGCTCTTCTCAGGGACTCCACTTTGGCCTTGATATCAGGAGCCCCCACTATCTCCGTCACCATGGCGATGCACCTGGCCCCCCGGCGGGCGACCTCGGCGATGTTGTGCTCCTTGATCCCACCGATGGCCACAAAGGGAAGCCCGATGTTCCGGACGACGAAATCCAGGTACTCGAGCCCCACCGGGTCGCAAACGTCCTTTTTGGTCCTGGTGGGAAAAATCGGCCCCACCCCGATGTAGTCCACCGCCCCGCAGCTCTCGGCAGCCCGGGCCTGGGCCGGGGAGTGGGTGGAAAGCCCGATGATCATCCCGTCACCCACAAGCTTTCTCACCTCTTCCGGCGGCAGATCATCCTGTCCGAGGTGCACTCCATCCGCGCCCACCAGCAGGGCGAGATCCACATCATCATCGACAATGAAGGTGACACCGGCCTCCCCGGTCATCTCCCGGATCTTCAGGCACTCCAGGTATTTCTCCCGGTCCTTCTTATCCTTTTCCCGGTACTGGATCACCCTGATGCCGGCATCAATCATCCCGGCCACCACTTCGATGTTGGTTCGTCCCAGGGAGTACTCTTCAGCCGTGATCCCGTAGATGTCCGCCTCCAGCAGGCCGGACAGGCCGCGCCTGGTTACCATACCGTTCCCCTCCTTACGGTTGCTCATCAACAGCGTTATCGAACACGCGCTCTACTTCCCCCAAAAAGTAGCTCAACACCACATCGGCCTGTTTTGCCGCCGCAGTGCACACCCCCGGCGCCAGGGGAGGGAGATCCGGTCCCACCCCCGATACCAGGTCGCCCACCAGGTAAAAGTTATCCCGGAGGCGGCGGATCCTGATGCCTTCACTTCTCCCCCAGCCAGCCAGGCCGGAGGCGGCCACCAGGAGCTTCGAGGTATCCAGATAGGCCTCCACAAGCAGCTTCTTGGCTTCAGGGCGGTCGAAGGCTTCCACCACGGCTTCGCAGCAGGCAAAGAGCTCCTTTACATTCCCGGCATCGATCCTGGCGTGAACGGCCTCGATCTCCAGGTCAGGGTTGACCAGCAGCAGGTTTTCTTTCAGAGCGTCCACCTTTCTGCGCCCCACCTGGGCAGCAAAGTAAAACTGGCGGTTCAGGTTGCCGTAGTCTACAGCGTCGCAGTCCACGATCCTCAATCTCTTAAAGCCGCTCCGCACCAGGAAGAGGGCACAGTTGGAACCCAAACCCCCGGCGCCGGCGATGCCGACCTTAACCTGCTGGATCCTGGCGAGCCTCTGCTCGCCGAGGACCTTGGAAAGAGCATCCTCAAAACCGTTCCTGGCTGCCGCCATCAAACCATCTGCCAGTCCTTATAGACCGGCTGATAACCCTGGGAATAGATCATTGCCGCCATCTCGGCCACACTGCGCCCGTCGGAGATTTCGAACTGTCCGACGGCTTCGGGGTGGGAACGGCCGCCTACCGCCGTATTGGACCCCGCGGACATCTTGGTTACCCCGAGCCTGACGAGATTGTCCCGCAGTTCCGCCCGCTCCCTGCTGGATATGGTCACTCCACCCCTTGGCATGAACAGCCTGAAGGCCAGGATGTACTGCACCAAATTCCTGTCGGTGATCTTCACCGGGGGTTCAAATCCCCCCAGCTCCGGCCGCATGCGGGGCGGGGAGATGCTGATCTCCACCCCCGGATAGGCCCTCTGGAGGTAGTCAGCATGCAGCCCTGTGAAAAAGGCCTCGGTCCTCCATTCATGCAATCCCAGCAGCGCCCCGATGTTCACCGTCCTCATCCCCGCCCGGCAGGCTCGCTCGGGGGCCTCCAGGCGGTAGCGGTAATTCCGCTTCGGCCCTGCGGGATGCAGCCTGGCGTAGACCTCCTCGTCATACACCTCCTGGTACATGCAGAACCCATCCACTCCGGCATCGACCAGCTCCCGGTACTCTTCCTCCTCCAGGGGGTAGACCTCGATCCCGATGGAGGTGAAGTATTTCTTTAAGATCTCAACGCACTCCATGCTGTAGGAGACCGGGGACTTGCTCCTGGACTCCCCTGTGAGGAGAAGGATGTGCTTCAAGCCGGTGGCGGCGATGATCCTGGCCTCTTCCTCCACCTCCGCCGGGGTGAGCTTCTTCCGCTCCAGCCTATTGGTGGCCTTAAACCCGCAGTAGAGGCACTGGTTGGTGCAGTAGTTGGCCACATAGATGGGTGTGAAAAGCAGGATCACCCTCCCGAAATGCTGCACGGTGAGGCGGTGCGCTTTTTGGGCGATCTCCTCAAGGTGCGCCTCGGCTCTAGGTGACAGCAGGGTCAGGTAGTCCAGCGGCGTGAGGCGGTCCTTGTTGATTGCCCTCCTGACATCGGCATCGGTAACCTGCTCGAAGAAAGCGTCAAAATCAAAATTTTCGTACTTTTTTCGTTCCTCGTAAAAGCTCATCACCTGTCCCCCCTGCTCAATCCCTCAAAAACCCTGTCAGGGGTGACGACGCCCTGGCATACTCCACACTTTCCCCCGGCCCCGCCAGATAGGCGAGCCTCCCGGCCGCAACGGCCAGGCTGAAGGCCCGGGCCATGGCCACCGGGTCCCCGGCCGTGGCGATAGCGGTGTTCACCAGAACTGCTGCCGCTCCCATTTCCATGGCCTCCGCCGCCTCCGAGGGCCGCCCCAGCCCGGCGTCCACGATGATGGGAAGGGGTATTTCGTCTATTAATATTCTTATAAGCTCCCTGGTTCTAAGCCCGCGGTTGCTCCCTATAGGTGCTCCCAGGGGCATCACCGCCGCCGCTCCAGCTTCCACCAGCTTTTCGGCCACCATCAGGTCCGGGCTCATATAGGGCAGGACCACAAATCCCTCTCCCGCCAGAATCTCCGTGGCCTTGATGGTTTCGTAGTTATCGGGAAGGAGGTATCTGTTGTCCGAAATAACCTCGATTTTGACCCAGTTGCCGCAGCCCGCCGCTCTGGCCAGCCTAGCGATCCTCACCGCCTCCTGAGCGTTCCTGGCACCGGAGGTGTTCGGCATCATGATACAGTCCTCGGGGATATAGGCGGCTATATTTTCCTGCTCAAATTCCATGTCCACCCGCCTCAGAGCCACGGTCACCACCTGCACGCCTGCGGCTCTGACCGCCTCAGGAATCAGGCGGTTTGAAGAAAACTTGCCGGTTCCCAGAAAAAGGCGGTTGGTAATCTGCCTTCCCCCGATCTCCAAGACATCCACCACTTTTTCATCCTCCCTCTACGAATCTCAGAATCTCAACACGGTCGTTTTCTTTGAGCATGATCCCGTCCCAGCGCTCCTTCTGAACCAGGTTGTAGTTGTGTTCCACGATGATCGTATCGGGATTGAGCCTCCTTTGGGCAACTAGCCCGGATAGGGTGAGGCCGTCCGGGACATCGGTTGCTTTGCCGTTCACGTAGATATTCAAGACAGTTCCCTCCCAAAACCGGCTTTCTTTTGAGAATTTATCGGCTAGTCATCTTTCTGAGACAGGGCGCTGAAAAAGGCTTCCCAGAATCGGTCGACAGGAGGCGGCAGGAGCTTCCGCTTCCGCCCGCCGTCCTCAATCCAGTAACGCCCCTCTTCCAGCGGTACTACCTGCCCGATTTCGGCAGCCGGGATTCCGGCCCGTTCAAAACCCTGCAGCAGTTCTCCGGTTTTGTCCGAGCCACAGGTCAGAACCAGCGTCCCTTCGCTGATCACCTGAAAAGGGTTCAGCTTAAAGAAATCGCAGATGGCCCTGACATCGTCCGGTACGGGCACCTTATCCCTCTCGATCCGCAAGCCCACCCCAGAGGCTTCGGCGATCTCCCAGAGCCCGCGCTCCAGGCCGCCCTCGGTAGCGTCATGCATGGCATGGACTCCTCCAACGTCGGTAGCCGTGGCTGCATCGGCTACCACCGACATCTCCCGTAACCTTAGCCTCGCCCGTTCTACCAGGTGGCCGGAAATGCCGGCAGCCAGCAATTTATCGCCAAACTCACTGGCCAGCACACCTGCCGCTTCAATGGCCACCCCTTTGGTTACGATCACGGCATCGCCAACCTGCGCCCCGGCAGGGGTAACAAAATCCCGTCCCAGCCCCCAGACGGTGATTCCGCCAATGGTCGGCACTGTTACCGAACTGTAGTAACCCGTATGCCCACCGACGATAGTAATGCCCAGTTCCCCGGCGGTTTCGCTGATGCTGCGGACAAGTGCCTCTATATAATCATCGGGGGTTCCTGGAGGCAACAGCAGCGAATAGGTCATGAACTGCGGTTTAATCCCCGTAACGGCCACATCGCTGGCACCGATGTGCACGGTGATCCAGCCGAAATCCCCGGGGGTTGTCGTGGGCCCCGGGAAAATCGGGTCCTCGGCGATGGCCATGTACTCATCTCCGATCTTGACGATCGCGGCATCCACTCCCATCCGGGGGCCGACAATCACCTGCGGTTTCGCGGCCCCTGTGTGCGGCAGAATTGCCCTGCGGAACAAGTCGTCGTTTATCTTACCGATCATCCCGTTCACTCCCTGTTATTGCTTTGCTTTTCTCTTGCTTGCTCAACTTCCAACGGACGCCAAACCCGCTTATTGGGAAACAAAAAAGCACTCCCCAGCAAAGAGAGCGCTCACAAGAAATCTGACACTATATCACATCCCTTCGCTGGCATTACCCAGATCAGGTTCAAAGGGTTGGCGGTTTCCCGCCTCTCAGCCTTTCGGCACCCCCGTTTTTTCATTAGTTATATTATTTATCTAGAGCAACGCTCTGTCAAGGAGTGCATTTATTACCGGAAAGGGAGGACGGGTAGCGCGCCCCCCTTTATCCGGCAGCCTTTTCGCTCCCATTCTAGCTTTAATTAAAGACTGACCCACCACAGTTCACGCCCTCCGAAACGAACCCAGCCTGCCAGGCCCCCGGCAGCATGAATGTACCGCTCACCGCCATCATGCCGGGATCTGCCGGACATTTAATGATCGACCGGTAACACTTAACACCCTTCGCCGATAACGATATCAGATGCGGGACGATACCACCTCGACCTCCTGATTCATCCGGGCCAGCTCCTTTCTGCCGGGGAGCAACAGCGTCAATAGCAGCCCGAACACCGGGAAAATAATCATCGCATGAAAAGCTGCCGGCAGGCCCCAATGGTCGGCGACCCACCCCAGCAAAGTGGTTCCGACGCCGCCCATCCCGATCCCAAAACCCAACGTCAGGCCTGAGGCAAGCCCGACATTATGGGGCAGGAGTTCCTGGCCGAAAACCACCGTCACAGCAAAGGTGGATACGACGGCACACCCGGTCAAGGCCACTACAGTTATTAACCAAAAACCCTTTAAGTGGCTCAACAGGTATAAGAGAGGGATAAGCAGCGCCATCGAGAGCATGATCATCGTTTTCAACCCCCAGCGGTCGGCAAGGCGGCCGCCGATAAGCGTTCCCACAGCCCCTGCCAGAAGAAACAGTGAAACCACCGCTGCTGCGTAGGTGTTGGTGTGATGCAGGTAACGAACGTAATACTGGGGCAGAAAAGTGACGATTCCCAGATGAATCCAGGAACGCAGGATGATCACCAGAACCAGAATGAAAACCGGTAAAAGGTACTTCCAACCCCTGCCCAACCCCTTCTTCGAGGAGCGGTTGCGGGGATTGTTGACATCAGGCATCGATTCGCCGGTTTGAGTGCGATTGATAGCAGACAGATTGAGCCAAAGGAGCAGAGCCATAACCCCACTTAACACCAAAAACCCTACCGTCCCCTTAAGCCCCGCCAGCTTATAAAACAAACCGGCCAATAACGGTCCGGCCGCGAAGCCGAAATTGCCCCCCACCGAAAAAAGAGACATCCCCGAGGCCTTGCGCTCTCCGCTGGCAAACCGGGCGAACTTAGAACCCTCGGGATGGTAGGCAGCAACTCCTAATCCGCTGACGAGAACGGCCAACAGCAGAGGCAAATAGCCGATGGTGAAGCCGGTGACGGCCATACCCAATCCCGCCAAGAGGCAGCCCACGGGCAGCAGCCAGGCCGCCCTGAAACGGTCGCTGAAAACACCGAAGAGCGGCTGGATAACCGAAGAACTGAGGTTGAAAGCGAGCATCGCCGCACCTACCTGGAGCTGGCTGAAATGCGCAAAGAATGTCAGAATGACGGAAAGCGCTCCCTGGTTGATGTCGGTAACGGCATGTCCTGTCCCCAACAGTCCGAGCAGTTTTTTGTTCATTTTCATGATGGTCGTCCCCTTCTGTGTTTTTTTCTTCTTTTGGAAAGCAGCGGCTACTGAACAAGTATAACAGAAAATCAATTCAATGAAGAAGCCGAACCCCTTGGGGTCAACCGGCCGGTCTTTTTGCTATAAGAAGAAGAAAATGTAGTAATTCAAAGGAGGAATTATCAAAGTTCTGTAGAATAAGTCTCTAAGTAAAAAATGACGAACTTGGTGAAGCCTCTTTAAGATTAATTAACAAGAGAAAGCAGAAATGTAACGGCGCCACGAAGGTGCGAAATCTTCCAGAAGGAAGAGCCTTGGTGGTTTTTTTATTTTATCAGGGTAGCGATGCGCTCGTTTCAGGAGGTGAATCCATTTGGAACTGGTGCCTGTCGGCGTGGTGCACAGCCCTTATCGAGAAAAGTCGGAAGCTCCTTTTCAGGGGCGTTTCTCCGAGGAAACCGTAGAACTGGAAATCTACCCCCGCTTTGCCGACGCCCTCAAGGATGTGGAAATGGCCGATTATCTGATCGTCCTCTACTGGTGCCATCAGGTAAAGCGGGATGTTCTGCAGACGAAGACACCGTGGGGCCCGGAACTGCGAGGCGTTTTTGCCTGCCGCTCCCCGGCCCGCCCCAATCCTATCGCTTTCTGTGTTGCCAAACTCCTGAAGAGAGATGGCAACCGACTGCTGGTGCGGGGGGTTGAAGCAATCGACGGCAGCCCTCTGCTAGATATCAAGCCCTACTCATCCGAAATTGACAGCGTTGCCAATGCCCGCATCGGCTGGCTCAACAAAAGCGTTTTTCCGGTAAAGTGACCCTTTCAGAATATCCATCATTTCGATAAAAGGAGGGAAAATTCATGGCTCGGGTTAATCTCAGACCCCGCTTAAGAATTATCGGATGGCTCTTGATATTGGGAACAGCCCTAAACCTGCTTATCTTCGCTGCTGCCGGCTGTGGTGCTAAAAAGGCGTCCCGGGAAACGGCTCCCGTCACCGAGAGAATCGACGTGTATACGGTTGCCGATACGACAGGAGACTGGGGGTTTCCCTCTCCCTACGCTCACTATTCCCGGGGGCCTGGCTACGTGCGGATGAGTTTTATTTTCGACACCCTGGTCTGGAAGGATGACAGGGGCTATGTCCCTGCTCTCGCCGAAAGCTGGGAATACCTCGAGGATGAAAACGCTTACCTCTTCAAACTGAGAAAAGATGTGACCTGGCACGATGGAGAAAGGTTCACCGCCGAGGACGTGGCCTTTACGATCGACTACATCAAGCAACACCCGTATCAGTGGGTCGACTCCTCCATCATAAAGAAGGCCGAGGTAGTTGATGAAGATACTGTGAAGATTTATTTGAGCAAGCCGTACGCACCGTTTGTAGACAACGTGGCCTGCACCCTGCCCATCCTCCCCGAGCATATCTGGAAAGACGTCCAGGATCCAGAGCAGTTCCAAGAAGAGAAGGCAGTGGTCGGGACGGGGCCTTTTAAGCTGGTTGATTACAACAAAGCTCAGGGGACCTATCTCTATGAGGCCTACGATGATTACTACCTGGGCAAGCCCAAAGTTAAACAACTGAGGTTCGTTAAGATAAGCGAGGAAATGGCCGCCAGCGCCCTGAAACAGAAGCAGGTTCATGCTGCGGGCATCCCCTCTGAGCTCGTGGAGGCAATGAAAAAAGAGGGGTTCACCGTTATCGGCACCCACGACTGGAACGCCAAGCTGATGATCAACCACAAAAAACCGCCATTTAATGAAAAAAGGTTCCGGCAGGCCCTCGCCTACGCCATCGATAGAGAGGAGATCGTGGCTACCTGCCTGAGGGGGCACGGCCTGGTTGGAAACCCCGGGTTTGTGCTCCCAGACAGCCCCTGGTATAACCCGGAAGCCGAGCAGTACCGGTACAGCCCCACAAAGGCCCAAGAGATTATGGAAAGTTTGGGCTACGTGAAGAAGGACGGCTACTATCAGAAGGACGGAAAGGTGCTCGAACTTGAGCTTCTCGTTGCCGGCGGAACCGGCTCCCCGGGTGAGCGGGAAGGGGAAATGATCGAGCAGCAGCTGGAGAAGGTGGGGATCAAAGTCACCCTGCGGAGCGTGGAGTCGAAAACCCGGGACAATTTGGTCAATGAGTGGAAGTTCGACCTGGCCTTAAGCGGCCACGGGGGGATCGGAGGCGACCCGGACTTCTTAAACAGGAGCATCATCGGCCAGGGCTTCAACAGCGCCAGGTACACCGAAAACGAAACCCTTGTCAACCTACTCAAACAACAGCAGCAGGCAATGGACGAAAGGGAGCGCAAAGGGATCCTGGCAGAAATCCAGAAATTATACGCCGAAGAGGTTCCGGCGCTGACGCTCTACTATCCGACCTCCTATTGGGCCTTTAATGAAAAAGTAATCAAGCTCTTCTACACAAGACAGGGAATCGCCATTGGAGTTCCCATTCCTTTAAATAAGCTGGCTTTCGTTAAGTAGGAGGATATCCGAGCTTGAAAAAAGCGGGTTCCGGAGCTAGCTATCTGATCGCCTTTTTCCTGATCATCACAATCAACTTTGTGCTGCCGCGGTTGATGCCGGGAGACCCCTTGATGGCAATTTACGGGGAAGAGGCCTTGATCGCCATGACCCCTGAACTGAAGGCAGAGCTCACCCAGCGGTTTTCCCTCGACAGGCCGCTGGGTGAGCAGTTCATCTCCTATCTCCTGGCGCTCTTGCGCGGCGATTTGGGTTATTCTTATTACTACAATGCCCCGGTGCTGGAGGTAATCGCCGGTTCTCTACCCTGGACACTGCTTCTGGTGGGGCTGGCGGTGCTGGCTTCCAGCATCCTCGGCATCGTTTTGGGGATCGAAAGCGGCTACCGGCGCGGCCGCCCTCTGGACAAAGTCTTTCTGGCAGGCCTGATGTCTTTCAGCGGCCTTCCCGACTTCTTCGTGGGCACCCTGCTGCTCCTGCTCTTCGGAGTAGCTCTGGGAGTGATGCCTTTAGCCGGTGCCGTCACACCCTATGCCGGAAAAACCGGTCTCGAGCTCATTTTCGATGTCCTGCATCACCTGGCGCTTCCGCTGTTTGCCCTTGTTCTGGTGCGCCTAGCAGGAACCTACCTCTTGACCAGGAACACGATGATTACCACCCTCGGCGAAGCCTTTATCCTTACTGCGAAGGCAAAGGGCTGCCGGGAAAGGGTGATCAGGTACAGACACGCCGGGAAGAACTCGCTGTTACCGGTGGTGACCGCCACCGGCCTTCAGCTCGCCCACTCGGTTACCGGTGCCTTGTTCATCGAGATCATTTTTTCTTACCCCGGGGTTGGGTCAATCCTCTACAATTCTCTGCTGACCAGGGATTACCCCCTGATGCAGGGAATTCTCCTGGTGACAACGGTGGTGATCCTGGCCGCAAATTACCTCGTAGACCTGCTGTATGCGAGGATCGACCCCAGGGTTTCTCAAGCCCATTAAGGAGCGGGAGGATCTGCCGTGCACATCAATTACTGGCAGGAGATCAAAGATGACGAATTCGGCAAAGTGGGGCTGATACTGCTCATTTTGATGCTGGTTCTTGCCGCCCTGGCCCCGCTGCTCACCGAATACCGGCCCGAGGCTTACACAGGTCACATTTTCAGCCCCCCATCCCGGCAGCACCTGCTGGGTACCAATGATGTCGGGCAGGACATCTGGACGAGACTTCTCTACGGGGCGCGCACCTCTCTGGTGGTCGGCTGTGGGGCTGCCCTGCTTGCTGCGCTGTTCAGCGTTGTGGTCGGCTGTACCACAGCCCTTGTCGGTGGGATTTACGACCGTCTGCTGATGCGGCTGGTAGATGCCCTGATCGTCATTCCTCCGGTTATCGTGGTCATCCTGGTGGCAGCCTATCTGCGACCCAATTATCTGCTGATGATCCTGCTGATCTCCGCTTTTCTCTGGCCGGGAGGCGCCCGGGTCATCCGGGGACAAACCCTCTCATTAAAAGAACGGATGCACGTGTCCGCTGCCCGCACCTTCGGGGCCGGGTGGAGTCACCTCATCTTGCACCATATCATTCCCGATTTGGGCCCGGTGATTGTGGCAACGATGATCCATGATGCCCGGAGGTCGGTTTTCATGGAGGCGGGGCTTTCCTTTTTGGGCATCTCCGATCCCGCTGTAGTCAGCTGGGGAAAAATGATGCAGCATGCTTTGAGGTTTTCCTACCTCGAAGTTTGGAAGTGGTGGCTCTTACCACCCGGCACTGCCCTCTCCCTGCTGATCAGCAGCCTGAGCTTCCTCGGCTATGCACTGGAAAAGGCCTTAAATCCTCGATTGCGCAAAGGAGTAAGCCATGCTGGAGATTAAAAACCTTAAGGTTTCCTACAACGGACTTGATGTGCTCAAAGGGATCAACCTGACCCTGAAAAAAGGGGAATCCCTTGCCATTATCGGAGAAACAGGTGCCGGTAAGACCACCCTTTCCTTAAGCATTCTCGGTCTCGTCGAGGGCCGCTTAACCGGCGAGATCCTTTTTCAGGGGAAAAACCTCCTCAACCTGTCTGAAGAGGAAATGCGCTCGCTGCGCGGCGGGGAGATCGCCATGGTCTTTCAGAATGTGGAAGCCGCCCTGCATCCCCTTTACACCGTCAACCAGCAGATAATGGAAGCGATCCTGGTGCACGGAGAAAAGGACAGGGATTTTGCCAGGGAGCGTGCCCGGCAGCTTCTCGCCAGAGTCGGCCTCGACGAAAGGCGGGCGCAATCCTACCCCCACCAGTTGAGTGGCGGGGAAAAGCAAAAAGCCCTCATTTGCATCGCACTGGCCAATGACCCCGAGGTGCTGCTCCTCGATGAACCCACAGCGGCGCTTGATTCCCTCACAAAAGTGGAGATCATCGCTCTGCTCAGGGAAGTGGCGAGGAATAAGATCACCCTGGTGATCACCCACGACATCGCTGCCGCCGTTCAAATGGCAGAGAAAATCGCCGTTTTGTACGGTGGCAGGATCCTGGAAATGGGACCCACAGCAGAACTGCTGGAATCTCCCCGGCACCCCTATACCAGAGGGCTGATCCGCTCTTATCCCAACATGACCACAACCAAGGATCTGCAGGGAATTCCGGGAAGGATGTCCCACAGGGTAGAGGGCTGCCCTTTCCATCCCAGGTGCACCCAGAAAATAGCCGTCTGCCAGCAGGAGGTGCCGGAACTTAAGCAAAAAGGCAACAGGCATCTCGCCTGCCACCGAGGGGGAATCATCCCTCTTCTGGAAGTGAGAAACATCAGCAAAAGCTTCGGCAAGGTGGAGGTGCTGCAAAGCGTCGACCTCACCCTTTATGAAGGGGAAACTCTCGCCCTCGTCGGGGAAAGCGGCTCCGGAAAGACCACCCTGGCGAAGACGGTCATGGGTCTCATTCCCGCCGAGCGAGGTGAAGTCTTCCTCGAGGGTGAGCGGATCCTCCAGAGAAAAAAGGAGTTTTACGAGCGTGTCCAGATGGTTTTCCAGAATCCCGGGGAGTCGATCAGCCACCGGATGAACGTTTACCAAGCCGTCAAAGAGCCGCTTGATGTCCAGGGATGGCGCAGTGAAGAGGAAAAGCTGAAAAAGGTACGGAAGGTTCTGGATGAGGTTGAATTGCCCAGCGATGAGGAGTATATGCAGAAATACCCCCATCACCTGAGTGGAGGGGAAGCCCAAAGAGTGGCCATTGCCCGCGCCCTGGTATTGGACCCCAAGCTCCTCATTGCCGATGAACCAACGTCTGCTCTCGATGCCAGCGTCCAGGCAAAGATTCTAAAGCTCCTCCTCGATCTCCAGGAGGAGAGAGGGCTGGCCCTCCTTTTGATCACCCACGACATCGCCCTTGCCAGGAAAGTCAGCGACCGCATGGCGGTAATGCTCCGGGGGTCGATCGTCGAAGAAGGCCCCACCAGCGAAGTCGTCAACAACCCCCTCCATCCCTACACGAAGTGCCTGGTGGAAGCGGCACCGGCGCTTTCCAGAGAAGTTTCCGGCCCGCCCAGGGCTGTCCGCAATTCGGGAAAAAAACGCGAACAAGCCGTCCAGCCGGGTTCAACCTCCGGACGGGAGCACTGCCCCTTTGCCCGGCGCTGCCCTCATCCCCTTCCCAGGTGTTACCGGGAACGGCCGGAAATGAAAGCCTGCTCGATGCACCGGGTAGCCTGTTTTCGCGAACTTGGGAAAAACCACCCCGAGCAGGCCTAGCTCCTTTTTTAGAGATATCTGCAGCAATCATAAGCAATGATGCTTATTCCTGTGCAGTCGGCTCTTTCTCAAAAATCAGATGGGCCCCCTCATCTTCTTACTCTCGATATCCTGTCGCTTAAACATCAGGTGTTGGTAGGGAGACAAAGGCTCCCCATCCTCGTAAATGATCTCCATGAAATAACTGCAGTCACCGCTTGCCTAGGATTGACATCCTGGACGTTAAACGAAATCACACCCACCTGACGTTCAGGGTCAAGAACCCCGTAAAGTTCAATACCGGGAATCTTTTGCAGCCTTTCCAGGATGATACCGGTAAGCATCTGTTCTTTTTGCCGTATGACCTCTATTTTTGTCTCTAAAATAAATCCAAGAGCCGCACCGAGGCCTGCAATGCCGGGTCCGTTCGGGGTTCCCGTTTCAAAACGCTCCGGCAGCACTTCCGGTTGAAATGGTGACAATGAGCTGCTTCCGGTGCCGCCTTCCATAAGCGGCTCCAGTGTCAACTGGGGCGAAACGTAAAGCGCCCCGGTACCCTGTGGCCCCAACAGTCCCTTATGGCCGGGAAATGCCAGCAGATCTATTCCTGTGGAACTGATATCGATGGGGTAAACCCCCGCCGTTTGAGCAGCATCCACAAGGAAAATGGCGTTGTGCTGATGGGCAATCTCAGAGAGTTCGGCAATGGGGAAAAGGGTACCGGTAACGTTCGAGGCATGGGTGCAGACCAGCAAGCGTGTGTTTGGCATGAACGCCTTCCTCACTGCATCTAAATCAATTTCCCCCTGCCGATTGCACTTCACTGCGGTTAAAGAGATGACTCCCTTCTGCTCAAGGGCCTTTAAAGGTCTCCAGACGGAATTGTGCTCCATGCTGCTGGTGACTACATGATCTCCCCTGCGCACAATCCCTTTGATCGCCAAGTTCAGGGCTTCGGAGCAGTTCCTGGTAAAAACAAAGCGAGAAGGTTCATCAACCCCAAAGAGCCTGGCTAGTTTCGCACGACAGTCCTCAATGATATCTGTTGCCTCCTGGCTGCGTCGAAAGCTACCCCTCCCCTTGCTAGCACCAAAGTTGCGCAGATAGGCGTCGACTGCCACATAAACGCTTTCAGGTTTAGGCCAGGAGGTAGCAGCATTATTCAAATAAACCTCCACAGATCGCTCCTCCTCTCGCCTTGACAAAACCGGCGTTCAGGCTTCGGAAAGGCTGTGCAGATCTGCTTCTTCATTCAGCAAACGACGCACCTGCTCGAAAACTCTTTCGACTTCTTCCGGCGATATCTCAAAACTACCGGTTTTTTTCTCGACTCCTAGCTGGGCAATGACAATGCTCTTTACAGATTTCATCCCTGCATGCTCCACTGTTTTAAGCGCACACTGCTGCGGACATCCGTCAATCACAATGAAGCTCCCTTGCTTCCCCCTTTCGATAAAACGGGGCAAATGAGCACCCAATCCTGCAAGACAAAAAGGTTTACCGTACTTTTCTTTGCCGAGCCTGCTCATTACCCGGGCGCTAAGTTGCCCGAAATTGGAGCACGCACCGGAGCAGGCCACCAGGTAGATAAGTCCCTGTTCTATCGATCTGTTTTCCTCCATACATTTCCCCTCCCAAATTCAATAAATTTTATCTGCTTCCCCTCCGCTTTCAAGTAAACCGCCAACTGTTTAATTCTGCCTTTCTCCACCACTTTCCAACACTCTTACAACATTGACCTTGAGCTGTCGGACAATCTTTAATAAAATACCCCTTTCTAGAGAAGCGGCTCTCCCTCCGGTGTAAAGTATTTACGCTTATAACTCAGGGCTATATTGACCAATCCGATCATAACCGGCACCTCAATGAGAGGGCCGATGACGGCCGCAAAGGCCTGGCCGGAGTCAATGCCGAAGACGGCTACTGCCACTGCGATGGCCAACTCAAAATTGTTGCTGGCAGCGGTGAAGGAAAGAGACGTAGTCTGAGAGTAATTAACCCCCACTTTCCGGCTGATATAGAAAGAAACAAAGAACATGATCACAAAGTAGAACAACAGGGGCACAGCAATCCGCACTACATCCAGCGGAAGGTTGACGATATATTTCCCTTTTAGTGAGAACATAATGACGATGGTGTAGAGCAGAGCAATCAATGCCACGGGGCTGATCTTCGGAATAAAGCGCTGCTCGTACCAATCCCTGCCTTTAGCCGGTATCAAGACGAACCTGGTGATAAACCCAGCGAGGAAAGGAATTCCTAAATAGATGGCTACACTCTTGGCAACCTCGGCCATCGATACATGAATAACGGTGATCTGCTGCGATAGATGCAGCCACTGTGGTAGAAGTGTGATAAAGAAATAAGCGTATATCGAGTAGAACAACACCTGGAAAAGAGAGTTAAATGCAACCAGAGCGGCGGCATACTCGGAGTCGCCGTGGGCCAGGCTGTTCCAGACGATTACCATAGCAATGCAACGGGCAAGACCGATCAAAATGAGCCCTATCATGTACTCCGGATAACCCCTTAAAAAGACAACGGCCAGCACGAACATCAAGATAGGCCCGATGATCCAGTTCTGAATCAAAGACAGCCCCAACACCCTGCCATTTTTAAAAACCTTGCCCAGTTCCTCGTACTTCACCCTGGCCAGGGGCGGATACATCATAACGATTAGACCAATGGCTATCGGTATAGAAGTGGTGCCGATTGACAATCTATCAAGCACCCCTGCTATGCCAGGGAAAAAATACCCCACCAAAACTCCCATCACCATAGCAAGAAAGATCCAGAGGGTTAGAAAGCGGTCGAGAACGGAAAGCCTTGCCGATGGTTTTGCGGTCACTTCTGATGCTCCCTTCTGTTTTAACCACCTTATCCGGATTTGCTTCAATTCCTATTCTTTAAGTATTTTTTGGATCTCTCCGGCAATCATACCGAAGGAAAAACCGCCGTGAAATCTTGGTTTCCCGTCGATCACTGTCAACGGAAGGCGAACCTTATGCAGGATTTTAGCAACGTCCGGGTATTCTTTGATCTCATCGCTGTTCACATCTATATAACGAAATTTTATTGCCTCGCCAAAATTCCTGATCAAAGATTCCTTCAGCTCTTCTGCTTCATTCTTTATCGTCTTCGGCGGTCCGCAGCCTGCGTCCCCAGATGAACACCCTCAACCGCAATCCTCAATTACAGCATTAGTGCCGAACACTAAGATCTCCACCTCTTTCATTGCCGCACTCCTTTCTGCCATACATTTTTTAATAATTTTTAAATTATTATATTCTTATATTATCATTTTTTCTTTTATTAAACAATAAATATTTCGAAGATATCATCCATGTTATCCCAGTCATTTCTGCTTTAACTGCACTTAGGCAGGTAACCATCATTCTTGCATCGAAGATATCTCAAGACAACTATTCGTGTTATCAGTCCTAAAATAGGGAGGTCATAAAATGTCCGGAAAAAACCAAAGCAATGTGATTATCGTTACCTGTCCAGGAGGCTCCAACGTTTCTCTGCTGGCCTACAACGCCGCAAGCACTCTGGAAAAGCAAGGATACTGCAAATTCATCAGGCTGTCAGGTGATAGATTCCCAGAGAAGGACAGGCAAAAGCTATCTGAAGCTCAAAACAATACATCAAAATGGGTGCTGATCGAGGGATGCTCTAAAGGGTGCGCTAAAAAAGTGCTCGACAGCGCAGGAGTTAAACCTGACGAACACTTCCTGGTAACCAGCATTGGTATTGAACGCGAAAATAAATTCGATTATACGACTGAAGAATTCGATAAAGTTCTCTTAGCAGTCAAAAAGATCCTGGAAAAATACTTTTAACAATAATATTTTTCCGCTCGTGCTGTCAAATGCGCTCTAAAAAGTCTCGACAAAAGAGAGAGGCCGTAGGTCTTTTCCTACAGCCTCTTTTTTGTGCCTTTTGGTGCGGAAGGCGGGACTTGAACCCGCACGGTTGCCCACACGCCCCTCAAACGTGCGCGTCTGCCAATTCCGCCACTTCCGCATTTTTAAAATCCACTCTTATTATAAGGTCGACTAGACGGTTTTGTCAATAAGCACTCCCCATCCCGATAGAAGAGCGGGAAAACCGGCTCCATCAGCACCCCGGACATCCGCTGCAGCTGCCGCGGGAGCATCCTCCGGAAGCCGCCTGGCTGCCACCTTCACCGCCGGACCCTTTCACAAAAGAAATGCCGGTAAAAAGCTGCTGGAGATTGCCGCTCTGGCAGGTCGGGCAAACGGCCCTCAATCTTCCGGACACCGTAGTAAACAGCGAAAACCGGTGCCCGCAGTTTTTGCACTCAAAATCATAGGTCGGCACTGTCAAGCCACCCCCTTTGTCCCCTTTATTTTAAACCTTGTGCACACCCTTGTAAAGCTGTATTGTTGGACGTAACCCCTCCGGGGGAAAGACTAACGCGGTAGCGGCCTCGACAACCCGCCAGACAGGAGAACCATAGTACAGGTCACGGGGTGGATGCAGAGCGGCGCTGCAGCTCACCGGCCCGCCCGAGACTTCCGAAATCTATCCTGCCCAGCGGGTCCACCTGAAAACCGGTAATACCTTTGCGCACTACAAAGACCGCCACCTTCTGAAAAAGGGGAATCACAGGGAGATCGGCCAGGATCAGCTCCTCCGCCTGCCGGTAAATTTCCCGACGGCGGGAGAGATGGCGCTCCTTCCGGGCCTCCTTGATCAGAGAGTCAAACCTCCCGTTGCCGTATTCTGTTAAATTGTTGCGCTTCCTCTCCCAGCCGGCAAAATTGCACGCCAGGATGTTCCCGGCTTCCGGGTAATCAGCCTCCCAGCCGAGGCGGAAAAAGGAATGCTCCCCCTGCCGCAATTCCCTCAGATACTCCTTCCACGGCCTTTTTTTCAGGTCGACCTCAACCCCTACTTTGTCCAGCTCTTCCTGAATCAAGCGCCCCAGCAGTTCATGCCCCGGGGTGTCGTTAAAGGCGAAGGACAGGAGAGGGAGATTGAAACCGTAAGGATGGCCCGCCTCCGCCAGGAAACGCAAGGCCTCCTGACGACCAGAGCCCTCCCTCCGCGGTGAGTTCTCACCACCGCCGAGCTCCGGAGGGAGCAGCCTCTCCAGAGGCCTGCCGGACTCTCCCAAAAGGAGAGCAGTCAGCCTTTCCTTATCAATGGCCCGATCGATCCCCCGGCGCAGGTCAACCTTCCTGCCAAAAGGTTCCTGACCCATGTTAAAGCCCAGGAAATAAAAGGAGAGCACGGGTTTCTTGACGAGAACGGCCTTATCTCCTGCCAATTCCCCGGCAAACCGGGACGGCACCCCGGTCAGAATGTCCACCCTGCCCGATGCAAAAAAGCGCCTGGCCTCCTGGGTGCTGCCTGTGGTGACAAAGGCCAGAGAATTCAAGGAAGCCGCAGCCGTTTTGTGCCTCCTGTTCTTGGAAAGAAGGATTTCTCCGTCATTCCACCTGGCGAGGTAAAAGGGGCCTGTTCCGGAGACAGGGGTTCCCTGTTCCCCGTATCTGTCACCCCACTTCTCGGCAAGCTCCCGGTTGACAACAGCCAGGACCGGACTGCTGACAACGGCGGGAAAGGTCAGATCGGGCTCTTTTAAAAAGACCCTCACCGTCCTGTCGTCAACAACCACCAGTCCGGCAGCAGTGCGTCTTTTACCGCTGATAACCTCATCCGCCCCTTCGACATTTTGGAGCAGGTACCCGTAGCTGCTCAGGCGCGGGTTCATCACCCTTTCCCAGCTGTATTTGACATCCCTTGCAGTCAGCGGCTTTCCGTTGTGGAAGCGCACCCCTTTCCGCAGGATAAAGGTATAGATCGTGCCTCCTGCATCCTCTTTCCAGCTTGCGGCAAGAACCCCTTTACAGCGGTTTTTTACCGGATCGTATTCAACAAGGCTCTCGTAGAGGGCACCACACACCAGCTTCTCCTCAAAAGAAGAAATCCGGGCCGGATCAAGAAAGGCAGGGGATCTGGCAATCTGAACACTTACCCCGGCCTCTCTCTCCACAACCCGGATGGTCAGGAGCACCACCAACAGAACGGCCGCTGCCAATGCCCCACATCGCAGCCAGATAGGAATTTCCCGTCCGCTCAAATGGAACCGGCGCATCCATTAAACCCCCTTCCCTCTTACCACATCCTGGTACAATCTATGAAGGGGGCCGTCCGCTTATGCTTTATTTCATTTTCACGAGGCGCTCATTGGGTGTCTCCCCGGGAATCCTCCCTCGCTTGGTCAAGGGCGTTCCGTTGACCTCTTTAAGGTCGAGGGTCATATCGATGGGTGCGGCACCGGAGATGTAGCTGCCAACTCCAAAGGCATCCGCCCCGGCCTCGCTCAAAACCCTGATCCGCTCAGGAGTAAGGCCTCCGGATACGAAAATGCGGACATGATTATATCCTTTCTGATCCAGCCGCGCCCGCACCTCCTTGACCAGTTCCGGAGTGACGCCTCCCCGCTCCCCGGGCGTGTCCAGGCGCACGCCGGTCAGGCCCAGGCCTAAAGCTTCGGCGACCCTCAGGGCCTCCTCTGCTTCATCCTTAAAGGTATCTACGAGCACAGTTCGCGGCGCATCCGGCGGCATCAACCTGTGGTAGGCCAGAGCAGCCTTTACGGTATCCCCGATGATCAGGATCATGGCGTGGGGAATGGTTCCCTGCGGCTCTCTACCCGCCAGCTTGGCAGCCAAAATGCAGCTGGCTCCGTCACATCCTCCAACGATAGCTGCCCTTTCCATTACCGGGGCTACCGCCGGGTGAATATGGCGCGCTCCAAAACACAGCACGGGTTTCTCACCTGCAGCCTCCTTCGCCAGGCGAGCCGCCGTCGCCCAACCCGAAGAGCTCGCCAAAAAGCCCAGGATCGGGGTTTCAAAAATCCCGAACTCCCCATACGGGCCCTTGAGGCGCAGGACAACCTCTTTCCCCTGCATGCTGCTGCCCTCGGGAAGCGCCCAAACCTCTACGTCCTTATCCTCAAGCAGATCCATTACCTCTTTGATGCCCGCAAAAACACCTTCTCTGCGGCAGAACACCTCGGCCATCACCGGGGTGTTGATCAGCCCCAACTCACTTAAGATTTCGTGGGTTCTGACAAAGTAAATATCCGTCGTTGCTCCGCAGAGAATTTCCTCGGGAGTTGCCGAATAAAACTTTCGTTTCGGATCGATCCTGATCCCTGCAACCCTGGCAAGGGAATCGATAAATGAATCCTTCATCCCTTTAACCCCTTTCAATTTTGAATCATTACTCAATTTCGCCAACGGCTTCCCGCTGTCCTTTCAATCGTATAAATATCTGTAAATCTCATAATTCTGCAAGACCGCCCTGACATACGCCCTAGTTTCCGGAAAAGGGATCTTGTCCAGATCGTCTTTTGTGCCCTTCCAGAGACCCGACCGCACCCAGGCCTCCACATTGCCCCGCCCGGCGTTGTAGGCCGCCAGGCCCGCTATAAGATTACCGTCAAAGTCCTGGAGCAGATGCTTTAAGTACCAGCTTCCGATCATCAGATTGATCTCCGGCTGGTAGAGCAGTTCTGTGTGAAAATCCTGCCACCCCGTCTGTCTGGCCACCCAACCGGCGGTACCAGGCATCAACTGCATCAAACCGAGCGCTCCCGCATCGGAACGGGCGCGCGGATTAAAGCCGCTCTCCACCTTTACCACGGCTACCAGGAGGCAGGGATCGATCCCGGTATTGACGGCAGCCCGAACGATTTCCTGCTTATAAGGCCACGGATAAAAGATCCGCCAGAACCACTTGGCCTGCAGGAGATAAACGGCAGCCACTACCAGCAGCAGCATAAACAAATACAGGCGCAGGCGCCTGATGTTTATCAAAAGCATTGAGATACCTCATCCTGTTATCATTACTTACCGGAAGTGCTCTCCACCCGGTGCCTCCGGTGGAGTTCTTCCCAGAGCCGCCTGACCTGACGTCTCGTATCTTCGGGGGTCGACCTGTTGTCGATCACCCTATCGGCCCTTCTGACCTTCTCCTCCAGGGGGATCTGAGCGGCAATCCGGCGCCGGGCGTCTTCTTCCGAAAGATTGTCCCTCCTCATCAGCCGCTTGAGCTGAGTCGGATAATCAACGTCAACCACCCACACCTCGTCCACCAACCCCTCCCCTCCCACTTCGTAGAGAAGGGGCGCATCGAGAACGGCTATCCTCTCGCTTCCGGACTTCCTATGCTTGTTCAGCAGCATCTTTATTTCCGCCAGGATCTGGGGGTGGATAATCCTGTTGAGCCTGTCCAGCTTGGCCGGATCAGAAAAAACGATCCGGCCAAGTTCCTTGCGATTCAGCGTCCCATCAGCGTTTAAAACAGCATCCCCGAACTCGGCAACGATTTCCCGTAAAACCGGCCCGCCGGGTTGCACCACCCGGCGCGCGATTTCATCGGCATCTATAATTTGCGCCCCCAGTTCCCTTAAATATGCACTGACTAGGCTTTTCCCGCTGGCAATGCCACCGGTCAAACCGATAACACGCCCCAACTTATTTACCTCCCACCTGAGATGAGTTTGTATAAACCCAGTGTGCATAAAAGAATACATGCAGCGAGGGGGCCCTGCAGCCGCAACCAGGAAAGGGTATGGGAACGGCCGAAAAAAGCCCCTAACATCAAAAAGCACTGCTGGAAGATTCCAATGAGAACAACGCTCAAGATCCCCCCCAGGCCGGCCAGAGATGCTCCAAAGACCGCCCCCAGGGCATCTACGGAAAGGGCCAGGGAAAGGAAGAGCGATTCCCTGATGCTGATCTCACCTGAGGCATCGATGTCCGCACGAAGCGGTTCATCAAAGATCTGGATGACGACCGCCAGCGATGCCAGCCGGAAGCTTACCAGCGTTCTGCAGTGTCCTTCTTCCCGGGGCTCCCGCTTTTTTTGCAGGCGGAGAAACCACCAGAAGCCGATGACCAACAGGATCAATCCAGCAATCCTGTCGCAAAGCGGCTCGGGCAGCAGATGTGCTACCGCACTTCCGCATAGAACGGAGATGCCCACGATCAGCACAGAGGTGCCGAGCATGGCTATGCACGACAACACCGGTATCTTGATCTGTCGCACCCCGTAAGCAAATCCGGCGCTGAAGGCATCGAGGCTCAAGGTAACGGCAAAAAAGAGCAAAGTTCCGAGCTCCACTTACCACCCTCCCCCCATCATCCAACTTATTAAAAAGGGGCAAGAGTGGTGCCTTTTTTCATCCCCTATCTTTAGAGCTACTTCTGACAGAAGGGACAAAAGAAAGCGCTGCGCCCACCTATTTTAGCCCTGACAATCGGCTTCTTGCAGGAGGGGCAGGGAGCTCCCTCCCTCCCGTGCACTGCCAAGAGCCCCTGGAATTCGCCGGGGACACCTTCGCCGTCAACATAATCCCGCAGGGTAGTGCCTCGGTGAGCAACGGCCAGCCCCAGCACCTCCCGCATCGCCCGGTAAATCATCCCCTGCTCCCGGGAGCTTAAGGAATCCACAGATCGCTCCGGGTGGACCCGCGCCTTCCAGAGGATCTCATTGGCATAGATATTCCCTATCCCCGATATAAATGATTGATCAAGGAGAAGATTTTTAATCTGACCTCTTCTTCCCTTCAGCCTCCTCTTAAAGACATCCCTGGTCAGTTCCGGGTCCAGGGCATCGGGGCCGAGGGAACAGAGGGAAGGAAACCTCTCCGCCTCTTCATTGGTCAGGAGGTGAATGGTTCCGAACCTGCGGACATCGTGGAAGCGAATTTCCCCTCCGTTATCCAGCTGAAAGATCACGTGGGTGTACCGGTCGCTGGGGCTATCCGCTTCTGTATAAATCAGCCTTCCAGTCATCCGCAGATGGATCACCAAAACCCAGGAGGAGCCGATCCTGATCAGCAGGTGTTTACCTCTGCGGCCCACACCCGTTATCCTCTGCCCTTCCAACCGGGCGACAAAGAGGCCGATTTCCGGCGTTTTAACGGCTTTTTCCGAAAGCACCTCAACCCTTCGGATCCGGTGGTTGACGATCTTCCCCTCCAGGGAGCGGACGATGGTTTCTACCTCCGGCAGTTCAGGCATCGGCCTCATCCACCTTGGTGAGATCGTACCAGTTAGGTCCCACTTCGATGTCCACCCGCAAAGGCACGGCCAGCTCCATTATCTTCTCCATACCGCTGCGGACAAGGGGAACCAGTACCCCCAGTTCCTCTTTCGGCAGTTCAAATACCAGTTCATCGTGCACCTGCAGAATCATGCGCGCCCTGAGCCCCCGCTCCCGCATCTCCCTGTCGACGCGCAGCATCGCCAACTTGATGATATCCGCCGCACTGCCCTGAATGGGCGTGTTGATAGCCGTCCTCTCACCAAAAGAACGCACATTGCGGTTGCTGCTCAAAAGGTCGGGGAGGTAGCGCCTTCTCTTTAAGAGCGTCTGGACATACCCCCGTTCCCTGGCAGCAGCAATGGTCTCCTCAATAAACCGCTTCACACCGGGATACTGCCGGAAGTAATTGGCGATGTAGAGGGCGGCCTCCTCCCTGCTCACCCCGATGTCCCGGGCCAGGCCATATTCGGTGATGCCGTAAACGATCCCGTAGTTAATCCCCTTCGCCCTGCGCCTCAGGTCGGGAGTGACCTCCTCCGGGGCTACCCCGAAAACGGTGGCAGCAGTTCTGGTGTGGATGTCTTCCCCGTTGAGGAAGTCGGCAATCAGCCTCTCATCCCGGGACATGTGGGCGAGGACGCGCAGCTCGATCTGAGAGTAATCCGCAGCCAGGATCAGCCATCCCGGCTCAGAGGGAACAAAGGCCCTCCTGATCTTCCTCCCTGGCCCCATTTTGATGGGGATATTTTGAAGATTGGGTTCGGTGCTGCTCAACCTTCCCGTGGCAGTTATGGTTTGGTTGAAAGTGGTGTGGACCTTTCCCGTCTCCCTGTCAACCAGCCCCTGCAAGCCGTCGACATAGGTAGATTTGAGTTTGGCAAACTGCCTGTATTCCAGCAGCTTTCCTGCAATCTCATGGTAAGGGGCGAGCTTATCCAGGACCTCGGCATCGGTGCTGTAGCCGGTTTTCGTCCTTTTGATCACCGGAAGTTTCAGCTTTTCAAAGAGGATGTACCCCAGCTGCTTTGGTGAATTGATGTTAAAACCTTCCCCGGCCAGGGCGTAGATCTCCCCGACCAGGTTTGCCAAATGCTTCCCGAACTCGCGGGACATCTCTTCCAGCTGAGCAACGTCAAGCCTGACTCCGGTCAGCTCCATCCGGGCGAGAACCCCGGACAGAGGCAGCTCCAAGCTGGAGAAGAGCTCCCAGAGCTCATCCCTCTCCAGGCTTGTTCGCAGAACCGGCCATACTTTCCAGATCGCCCGGGCGCAACGCGCAGCCCTCGTAACTTCCCTGTCGAATGAAACCACCTGCCCCAGGTATTTCAGAACGATCTCCTCCAGCGCCGGGCTGGAAAGGGATGGGTTCAAAAGGTAGGCGGCAAGCATGGTATCCCCGCTCACACCTTTAAGCTCCAGGCCGTTGCGGCTGCAGATGATCATCTCCGCTTTGGCATCATGGCACAGCTTGGCACATTCCGGATCGGCCAGCAAGCCGGAGATGGCAGCCAGCATTTTCTCCCGCAGCTGCCCCCGCCCGGAGGGAAATTCCACTACGGCACAGCTCTCTTCCCCCCAGGCCAGGCCGAGCCGGGTTAGAGGAGCCTTAAGAGGAGAAGAAGAGCCCCTGTCAAAGCACAGGGCAAACTCACCGGCCTTTTTTAACTCATCCAAGAGGGCAATGAGATCGGGCATCGTAGAGACGATCCGGCAGTCCTCATCATCGGGTTCGGCCGCCGCTTCAGGCATCTCTTCCCGGAGGCTCTTCAAAAGGGATTTGAACTCCAGTTCCTGATAGATGCCGATCAGGGCATCGTAATCCGGCTCCTCCACCTTGAGGTCGCCGAAATCGACCTTAATGGGAACGTCCTTCGAAAGTGTCGCCAGCTTCTTACTGATGACGGCCTGTTCGCTGTACTGCCGCAGGAGATTGGCCACCCTGGGGGGGATCTTCTCGAGGTTGGCAAGGCACCCCTCGAGACTTCCGAACTGGTTGAGCAGCCTGACTGCGGTTTTCTCCCCGATCCCGGGTACGCCCGGGATGTTGTCGCTCTGGTCACCCTTGAGGCCTTTCAGGTCCGGCACCTGAGCGGGATCGATCCCGTACTTCTTCCTAACGGTTTCCGGAGTAAAGCATTCCAGTTCGCTAATTCCTTTGCGCGTGATGAGAGCGCTGGTTTGGGGGGAAACAAGCTGGAGCAGATCGCGGTCACCGGTGACGATGAGGACCCGGAACCCCCGCTCTTCGGCGGCATCCACCACCGCCTTGATCAGGTCATCCCCTTCGAAGCCGTCCAGCTCCAGAACGGGAATGCGCAGAGCCTGAAGAACCCTTTTAACGAGCGGGAATTGAGGGCGCAGTTCGTCAGGAGTGGCCTTCCGGTTGGCCTTGTAGTCCTCAAAGTCCCGGTGCCTGAAGGTCATCCGGCTCCTGTCAAAGGCAACGGCCAGATAATCCGGCTTCTCCTGCCGGACGATCTTCTGCAGCATGGTGATAAAACCGTAGACGGCGTTGGTAAACTGCCCACCGCTGGTGGTGAGAAGAGGAAGAGCGTGGAAAGCGCGGTGCACCAGGCTGTTTCCATCAAGAATCACCAATTTCTCCACTGCCGGCATCACCTCTATCTAGTTCAATAACACCCACCCCGTTTGCCAGGGTCATCGAAGTGCCCAGCTCCCGGCTCAGTTCGGCCGTTCTCCGCAAAACCGCATTTGCCGCCTCCCCATCTGCAAGGCGCGGCTGTTCCTTCTCAATAACCACGGGATAGATGTGCACTTTCTTCAACAACGGCCCCTGGAAAGATGCCTTCAGCAGCAAACCCTCCTGGCACTTGGAGAGCCGCTGCTTATCGTAAACGAAATTTCCCAGGCTGTAGGCGATTAGAGAGCCCTGATAAAGCTCCACCCCTTGCAGGCAGTGAGGGTGATGCCCGATAATCAAGTTCGCTCCTGCCTCCACCAGCCTGTGGGCGGTCTCTCGCTGGCTTTCAGTTGCGTAATCGGAATACTCGGTACCCCAATGGAGAGAAACCACTATCAGATCGACCTCTCCCCGGAGTGAGGAAACCGCTTCCGACAGCCGGTCGGCGTCGAGCTTGAAAACACCAGGACGATCCGGCTTTGCCTCGAAGGTCCTGGGGTAATCCCAGCTCCAAAAGATGTCCGCCATTTCGGTGGCGGCCAGAAAAGCGACCCTTTGCCCCTTAATCTCCCGGATCACCGGCCGGACCGCCTCCTCTAGGTTCGCCCCGCCACCCACAGGTGCGATCCCCTGCTGACGCAAATAGTCCAGGGTGTCCAGGAAAGCGGGATCATCATAATCGAGAATGTGGTTATTGGCAACGCTCAAGACGTCATAACCGGCCTCCCGCAGCGCCTCTGCTCCGTAAGGGGTACCGCGCAGCCAGATGCCTTTACCGGGCAAAGGGGTTCCCCGTTCGGAAAGGGATGATTCCAGGTTGCCGAAAGTGATATCAGCGCTGCGAAGCAGGGGCGCCACCTCTTTGAAGGGGTAGAAGGCACCCTCCTGGGCCATGGCTTCGGCAACCCGCCGGCCCAACATCACGTCTCCGTTGGCGGCCAGCGTCCATTCCTGAACGGCAGGGGGGCCGGCAGATGCCTCCGTTTGCTCTTTGTCCTTCCCGGGATCTGCAGTGCGGTCCCTCCCTGCCAAAACTGCAGCCGCCACCAGAGCGATGAGAAGCAGCGACAATAACAGATACAAAGCCCTGCGGAGTTTCCTCCCCCTCTCCCTTGCCTTTTCGGTACGGCGATAGTAGGCCACGGCAACCCCCTGCCTGCAAATTTTATATCTCCATTATAGCAGATTCGCGGTCAAGAACAGGGCTTGCTTATCCCTTATCGAGAAAAAGAAAAAAACAAAAAACGGGTGTTCTCACACACCCGCCAAATATACTACCGGTTACCCTACCGCTTTCCCGTACCCAGCCGAAGGCCGAGCCGGCTCTCCCCCGGCTCTCCAGAACAGGAGGTGCAATTCTAACCGGACTCTTCCTCCAGGCTGTCCAGGATTTGCAAGAGGGTCTCCTCATCGGGCAGGTCAAGAATCCCATCCTTCGCTTTCCGGCGCAGTTCGGAGGGCAGAGAATCCACCCTGGTCTTTGTCACCCGGATAACCCCCCCATCAACGCCGGCCGGCCCCCTGATGACGGCCACAAACCCGCCCTTCTCCCCCAGATGGGTCAGCCGGGAGCACTTCTCACAAAGCTCCTCCAGGGACCTGAGGACCGTCACACCCCTGTCCTTGACCTCAACCTGCCAGCCCTCACGGCGGGGGTAGAGGTAACGCAGCTCCCGGGGCGTCGGCGCTCCCAGTTCCGCCGGAGTCCCCTCTCGGTCAACCACCTCATGTCCGCACAGATCGTATACGGTCTTCACGATAACCCGCGTGCCGGAAGGAAAGGGGCGTCTTGCCAGCACCTGGTCGCCCAGCAGGAAGATTAAGCCTGCAAGAGCAACGGCGGCTAAGGCATAGAACAACAATCTCCTGTAATTACCGAACATCTGGCAGCATACCTCCGGAAAGATTTATCACTTATAAATATTGCCATTACTCCCGGTTTTATGCTGCCGAAGGAGCTCTTTTTAAGCACTCTGGTCGATTTCGTTCATGATTTCATCGGGGATGTCAAAATTGGCGTAGACTCGCTGAACATCATCATGCTCTTCAAGAGCATCCAGCAGATTTAAGACCTTCTCCGCAGTGTTCCTGTCGGTAACCGGAACCGTCGAGTTGGGCACCATGGTGATCTCATCACCGGTAAACCTGATCTTCTTTTCGGAAAGCAGTTCCCTTATTCTTCCGAGATCGCCGGGGTCAGTGACAACCTCTATTACATCGCTCTCCTCACGCACATCCTCGGCACCCTCTTCTATTAAGAGGAGCATCAATTCTTCGGGGTCGAGGTTCAGACCGTCCTTGGGAATAGCCAGGAAACCCTTCCGATCAAACATCCAGGCCACACAACCCGCCTCGCCGAGACTGCCCCCGTGCCGGGCGAAGAGGTGACGGAGTTCGGGCGCGGTGCGGTTGCGGTTATCCGTCAGAGCTTTTAGCAGAACGGCCACTCCCCCCGCAGCATACCCTTCGTAATTCACCTCTTCGTAGTTGACGCCGTCCAGTTCTCCGGTCGCCCGGGCGATAAGGCGGTTGATGTTCTCGAGAGGCATATTCGCCTCCCGCGCCCTGGCAATGGCCGCTTTCAGCGCTGGATTGGCCTCAGGATCACCTCCGCCCCGACGCGCCGTCGCCATGATCTCCTTCCCCAGCTTGGTGAAAATCCGGCCGCGCTGGGCATCAACCTTTGCCTTGCGGTGCTTGATATTGGCCCATTTGGAGTGTCCAGACATACTCCCACCTCCTGAAACTAAAAGTCAGGAATCGGCGGCATCCGCCTCTTATGCTCACTGCGCCTTTTCATCCCTTCAATTTTTTCTTTAAGCAGCGGCGGCACCTCTCCTCCTAAGACGTAACTGTCGAGCACTTCATAGGAGAAGCCCATTTCCTCTTCATCCGTTTGATTCTCCCAGAGCCCGGCGCTGGGCGGCTTGGCGAGGATTCGCTCCGGCACATTGAGGTAAGCGGCCAGTTCCCTCACCTGGCACTTGGCGAGATTACCGAGGGGAAGCAGATCGCTCCCCCCGTCACCGTATTTGGTAAAATAACCCACGGCGAGCTCGCTCTTGTTGCTGCTCCCGACGACGAGATAATTATAAATGCTGGCGTAATAATAAAGAACGATCATCCGCAGGCGGGGCTTGATGTTGGCCCGCGCCAGCAGCGCCCTCTCTTCAGAGCATTCTGCGGCGACCGGTTCCAGCAGTCCCAGCAGCCTCTCGAAGACCTGATCGAGGACGATGACCTTCATGCGCAAACCTAGTGCGTCAGCAATAAGCCTTGCATCCTGTAGATCCAGTTCCGTGCTGTGGCACGGCATAACCAGCGCCAGGGATGTTGCGGGAAAGGCCCTTCGGCAGAGCGCTCCCACCACGGCGGAGTCCAGGCCTCCGCTCAAACCGTAAACAACCCCAACAGCTCCCGCCTCAACAACCCTGCGGCGGATCCATTCAACCAGGGATTCCGCCAGCTCGACCGGATGCATTTTTTCCGGCATAATGAACACCCCATTTGAAATTTTAGCAAAATGCGGGGGCTTCTGCAATTAAGGCCGGTTTTTTCACGTTCATTTTGTCCGAGAGCCTTAATATCGCTAATTGAACAGACCATCATGCCGCCGCCACCGGCGGTACCAACAGAAAAACGAAAAGAGCTTATCCTTGCCGGCACAGCGTTCTTAAGGTGTTGTTAATCTACCTTGACAAAGAGGAGCACGGACGAGATAGTCGACCCTGCGGCAGGGATTTGGACTGCTGCCGGCTGATAAAATTCTTATGGTGAGTTCAACCGAAAGATCTGGGAGCAAGGACAAAGATAAGAAGAACCCCGGCAGCAGGCTTCCTGTTGTGTTGAGTAAAAATGGCACTAGACTTTCCACCAGGAATGCTCCAGCTACCCGCCCGCTCACATGGGAACCAGCTCCACGGCTCCTATTGCGCCCAGTTTATCCCCCAGGATCACCACCGCCCCCCGGACGCCCTTGATCTCTAGTACCTTTTCCAGGGCGGGCGAGATATCCTCCTCTCGGTGGACCAGGTTTCCCAAGGTCGAGGCAGCGGCATCGGCGAGGGCGGCGTTCGTGCCGAGGACTACGGAGGCGTCAGTACTTCCGAAGCTCAAGGAATGCCCCACCGTTGCCGATGAGGTGCAGATCCCCCACCCTTGAGAACACGGGCCGAGGCGCACACCCACCTTTTCGGAAAGGGGTGATTTTCCCGCATAAATGCCCACTACTCTGGGCTGCAGGGTCTTCAGGTAAATATCCCCTCCGTTTTCCACGATGACTTCCCGGGCATAACGGGCGAGCCCCCGGCCCACTACCTCGGCAACCGCTCCGGCAACGGCAGCCATCGGCCCCACGCCGGAGCGCCGGGCGGCAGCAGCCATCAACCTGGCTACTCGCGGCGCCCCGGGCAGGATCGGACGGGGAGCCAGCGTCCACCGGAACTCCGGATCGCGCCGAACGTACCGCTCCAGACTCTCCCTGCAGCGGGAGAGCAGTTCCCAGGCAATCTCTTTCAGCTCCGGCCGGAAGCTCCCCCGGTCGACGCTGATCAGAAGATCCGACTCTTTCACACAAAGAGGAAAGGAAACCATTCCCTTTCCCCGAACACGCTCCCTGTAGGTCCTCTCCGCGTATTCCACGACTACCGCCGCTCCTTAAACTGAATTTCGCCGGCGCCCACTCCTGCCCGCACCGGCCTAAAACCGCACTTCCACAGCCCGGGCCATGCAAACCAGGAGGCAGCTTTCACAGACGATACACTTAGAGCCGTCGAAGTGCACCTTTCGATCGGGTTCCGTCATATAGAGCGCCCCCGCCGGGCAGAAGGTTGTACAAGCCCCGCACTGCAGGCAGCGTTCCGAATTCCAGACGATCGTCCCACTTAAGGGCTCTACGACCACACCAACATTCTTCAGGTATTCCAGCCCCCGGTTGTAATTCTCCGAATCTCCGCTTAACTCCAGGACGACATAACCCTCTTTATGCGGGTTAATATCCGCTTTCAAAATGTTGATGACCAAATCGAAGTCCTTAACCAGATGATAGATAATCGCCTGCTCCACCAGAGAAGAGGAAAAGCGCAAGACGATTTTGTTGGCAATCAACGGAACTCCCCCTATCTGTTGTTTTTTTCTTCCAGACCCTTTAAAATGATACCCGCTTCCGCCGAAGGGAGCGGCTGCACGGGCTCTGCCAGCAAAAACCGCCCCTTTTCGATCCACTCCTTGAGGATGAGAGCGATCTCCCGCGCTTTGGCGTAGCTGGAGAGGGGTGTCGTGGGTACCTCTTTCCCCCGCACCACGATCCTCCCCGACCGGAGCTCTGCATAGCTCACCCTGCAGAGCACCTCCGGGTCGCGCTCCGGATAGGCGGAGCTGTAATCTATAACAGGCGCCAAAATCTCGGCGTCGGAAACCGCCGTGTAGCGCAGGATCTCTTCGTTGAGAATGGGAATGGGAATGCCTATCCCCACCGCCAGGCTGGCACCATAGCCGGTGTAGCTGACACCTCGCAGCCACGCCGGACTCATCTGTTTGAGATCCCCTATTACAGCCAGGGTTCCCGCCCCTTCGAGGGGCACACCGTTCTCACCTCTGGTGGTGCAGGGATTGTGCTGCGTACCGTGCCAGGCCACATAGCCAATTCCACCCCCCAGAAAGATCCGCGTCCCCACACCGATGGTCTTATAAAAGGGATCGTTCAATAGAGGGCTCAACTGCCCGGATGTTGAGTAGCTGGCATTACCCAGCCTCGGCTTCAGCACCCCCATGTAAGTATAAAGGGTGCGGTCAGAGAGATTCACCGCAACAGCGTAATTTTGATAGGCGTTGCGAGGGTTAAAGAGAAAGGCCTCATTAATGCTTTCCAGCGTAATCCTGGTCTCGATATGCCGGCGGGGGTAACAGTCGGTACCGTAACCGAACGCTTCCAGCTTCACCTCTTTCCCGGCTACGAGATCCTCAATCACATGGCCTCCGCCGTAAAGAAAACGCCCAGGATAAACGCGGTTTTCAGGGTCGCTGTCCGGCAATGCCGTCGCCCCGATATAAGCATCCACCGCCGCAAGCCCGGCATAAGCGGGGACGCCGTTCAGATAGACCTTGTTCATTTTGATGCGCGGCTGGGAATGGCCAAAGTTCAAGAAGGCTCCGCTGGAACACATGGTGCCGAACGTTCCTGTGGTGACCACATCTACTTCCCGCGCCGCCTTCTCTACCCCTTTTTCCCTGACTAGATCGATGATCTCCTCCGCCGTAACGATCACAGCTTTCCCTTTTTTGATTTTCTCATTGATCTCTGCATAAGTCTTCTCAACAGCCAACCTCCAGAGCACCTCCCCTGTTATTCCTGGTAAAAAACCAAAAAAAGACCTCCCTGAGAGAAGGAGGTCCTTTTGCCTTAGCAGCCGATACGCCTCTTATCTCCCAGAATATACATTCTGCAGGAATTAGCACCAGCGCCCCGTCGCCAATCCAGGGCCGGTTGCCGGGTTTCATTGGGCCCGTCCCTCCACCACTCTTGATAAGAGTACCAGATTCATTATGAAATTATATGGCTTAGAGTAACATATAATAAGCCTGCTGTCAAACTATTTTTCGGCCGGTTCCTTGGCAGTAGCCTCTTCGACCTTCTCGCCGGTCTCGTTGGATGCCTTGCGAAACTCCCTGATGGTTTTGCCAAGAGATTTCCCCACTTCCGGCAGTTTTCCCGGGCCGAAAATGATCAGAACCACTGCCAGAATAGCCGCCAATTCCCAGGGGCCGATACTGGGGAGCAATCCAAACACTGTTTTTCGCCTCCTTAAATTATTCCCCCGTTATCTTCCGTATTTCGTAAATGTTCATTCTTGATGATATTCTCCAAACAAAGGTGAAATCCTGCGCCTTATTACTTTTCAATTTCTTCTAATATGATTTTGTGGTCGACCAAAGCCAGTTCTTTAATACGCGCATCCAGGAACAGGCGGCGGCCGAATATATCCTCCAGCAGTAGCCCGCCCTCGTGGGGCTGAACCCGATCAACGTTTTCAAAGATCATTTTTTCTTCACCGTCTTTCCACAGATAAGCATTGGCCTCACACATTGCGATCACCCTCCCATTCTTTAAGGTGCTTCACCAACTTCTCGATCAGGTGGGGCAGGGGTTCCTTCTGCACCCCGACAATCTCCACCCTGTTTCTGCCAATAGGGAGCAAGAACTTCACCGCCTTACTGCTGCCTATCGCCTTGACCATCTCTGGAGTCACCTCACCCAACATGGAGTTTGCCACCAGTATTGAAAGTGGGCCAACGATTACATCGACATCATTTGCGGTCCGGATGATAGCGTTTTCCCCGGTCGCCCCTTCATTGGCTCCTGCTTTGAGCATCAGTGAGGTGGCCACGCTGTTCGTGCCGAGAGCGATAATCTCCACCCCGGTGCCGAGTTCCCTGCGTATTCTTTCGGTGATATGCTTACCAATGCCACCCCCTTGGCCGTCAACAACAGCTATCCGCATTGCCCGCCTCCCACTCGTCCACAAGCAACAGCTGTACTCCCAGCGTCTTCTCCATCTCCCGAAGGGCAAATTCGTGTGCCTTTTCGTCAAAAGAGGCGACACCGTCCTTGAGGACGGATACCTTGTAATTGCGCATGCGGGCATCGGCTGCTGTGTACAAAACGCAGATGTTGGTACAGACACCCACAAGAACCAAATCCTCTGCCCCCAGTTCCCGCAGAGCGAGATCCAGGTCGGTACCGTAAAAACCGCTATAGCGCCGCTTTGGTATGATCACATCACCTTCCCGGGGCGCAAGCTCCGCGCAAACTTCTCCACCCCAAGTGCCCGCCACACAGTGGGTTGGAAACATCTCGAACTCCCTGTCACCCGGCAGGTGACGGTCGCAGATGTAGATTACGGGAATCTTATGGGACCGCGCCTTCTCCAGCGCCCTGGCAATCACCGGAATAACCCGCCGCCCGGCTTCCCCGACGTACAGGGCTCCTCCCTCCACAACGAAGTCGTTCAACATATCGACGACGATCAGGGCTTTCCCCCCCACCTAGATCCCTCCCCTTACCAGGTTATCGGTTGCCCGGTCCAGTATATTGTAACACACCGCACGGCTGCTGTCGCTACAAGATATCCCGAAAAAAAGAGCATGTACCGAAGAACCCTCTCAAAAGAATATTTTTACGCCGGAGGGAGAAATCCTGCTCGGAAAGGTTTGGATCTATTCTCCCTTCAGATCCTCCACAAAGCATCTGAGGGCCTCCGCCACCCCCCAGGCCTGGGCAAAGCATCCCCTCGGCGTGAAAGGATAGGATGCATCAAAAATTTCCGATATCGTTCCCAGCCCCTGTTCGCACAGGTGATCCTTTAGAGGTGCCAGCAGCAGCCGGGCAACGACGAGGCTCTCCTGTGAATAATCAAAAGCCTTCCGGTACGCCGTGATGAAGTGCCCGAGCAGCCAGCTCCAGGCAGTCCCCTGGTGATAGGCGGCATCCCGGGAATACTGGTCGCCCTGGTAACGCCCCTGAAAACCCGGTTCCCCCGGAGACAGGCTGCGCAGTCCCGTTCCGACGTAAAGCTCCTCAAAGACTCTCCTCACGACAGCCTTGGCCTTTTCCTTAGGCAAAACGGCATAGGGCAGGCTTACGGCGATGATCTGGTTCGGCCGGACGCTGGGATCTGGCTCATCACCTGCAACGTCGTAGAGGCACTGCTTCTCCTCATTCCAGAAGGCGGCAAGAAAGCTGCGGCGCACCTGCGCCGCCAGGCTGCCGTATTCATCCTGCAAGCCCCAAAGCTTAGACAGTTCCGACATGAACATCAAAGCGTTATACCAGAGGGCATTCACCTCAACCGGCTTCCCGTGGCGGGGAGTCACCACCCAGTCACCAACCCTGGCGTCCATCCAGGTGAGCTGAATCCCGGGGGATCCTCCCGCGACCAGCCCATCCCTATCCATTCCGATCTGAAACCGGGTGCCCCGGCGGTAGTTGTCGATAACGGACCTGAGGACGGGAAAGAGCTCTTCCCTCACAAATCGATAATCACCTGTGTACGCCAGATACTTCTGCACCGCATAGAAATACCACAAAGAGGCATCCACCGTATTGTAAATGGGCTCTTCACCGGCATCCGGAAACATGTTGGGCAGCAGGCCGTCTTTAACGTAGGCCGCAAAGGTAGCCAGTATTTCCCTGGCATCCCGAAAACGCTTTGTGCACAGGGCGAGGCCGGGAAGGGCGATCATGGCATCCCTGCCCCAATCGCTGAACCAGGGGTAACCGGCGATTACCGTTTTCTTCCCCGTCGACTTTCTCCAGACGATAAAATCATCCGCAGCCAGGCAGAGCGTCCTGGCAAAAAAATCCCGGTAACCCGCCAGGCGCAGCAGCTCTTCCTGCCTCCTCTGCTGGCGGTCCCTCCATCCCTGATAGTCGATCTCGGGAACCGCTTTTGTCGAAAGAACTACGGTAAACTCTCCCGAGTCCTGCACATCCAGCCGGAAGTAACCCGGGATGAAGTGATCTTCATAAGCAGGCAGCCCGCGAATATCCTCTATGGAATAATACATCCCCCTATACCAGGAAGGTTCCACATAAAATTCGGCCCGGTCGCTGCAGAGATAGATGGGCGGTGCGCCGGGAAAGGAGTCGACCCGAACCTGACGGTCGTCGAGTTGATTCTGTTGAAAGGGCAAGCTGTTCTCATAAGTGGTTCCGTGGTAGTCGCGGCAGTTGACCAGAGGGAAAATAAAGATTTTCAGGTCCCGTCCGTATTCATTGATAATCCGATAATGCACAACGGTGGTGTTTTCCCCGTAGAGCATGAAAATTGTCTTGATTAAAAAAACATCCTTAATCAGATAGATATACTCCGGAAACGGGTAACGCCGGAACCGCAGCAGGTAGCGATAACCCTGCTGGGCGTAGCCGTCCCTCACCTGATTTGTACCCAACACGAACCGTTCCCCGTTGACGTAAAAATCCTCATCCAGCTTCGCCACAAGCAGACGGCGGTCTACCGGGGGATTTAGGGCAGCGATGAGCAGGCCATGGTAGCGCCGTCTGTTCAAGCCGATTATGGTCGAAGAGGCAAATCCCCCCATGCCGTTGGTGAGCAGCCACTCCTTGGAAGCGCCCTGATCCGGGTTTAATTCGCTTCTCCCAAAGATCAAATCCACAACCATCACTCCTGGTCCGACGGTTTAATCCTTTACCACTCATTATGCCCCCCAGGAGCGGCAGCCCTCCCATCCACCGTTACCTCTGACCGTTCCGGCCCCTGAGGTGATAATAGTGGGGCGGCTTACAAGAAGGTTTCTTTCAACCTATCAGCAGTAATGCCGTCAGACGCGAAGAGGGAGCACCATTATGGTGCTCCCTCAAAATAACTTCCTGGCAGCGACCTACTCTCCCGGGAAAACCCAGTACCATCGGCGCTGGAGGGCTTAACTGCCGTGTTCGGAATGGGTTTCCGTAAACACAGCCCCTCCGACCCAAATTGGTTCAAAGGGGTGTGGCTTACGGAAACATACGGGTGTTTCCCCTCCGCTATTGCCACCAGGATTCTCCTTGCAACCGCTTTCTCGAAATACTTCCCTCGCCTTTCAAAAGCCTTTTACCAGGCAGAGGCGGCTGGCGGCGCCCTTTTGCAAGCCCTCGGCCTATTAGTACCGGTCAGCTTAAAGGGTTACCCCTCTTACACTCCCGGCCTATCTACCTGGTCATCTCCCAGAGGCCTTACCCCGACACTCAGCTTCACCGACCAGGTGAGATGGAGGATGATGTCTGTCCCTTCCGCTGTCCCGTCCTTTTCTTCACTCCTGCTCCTTAGTCTGCCGCCTCTTTCTCACTCTTCGATCGGTTAAGTTGAGCGCCGGGTGGGAAACCTTATCTCGGGGTCGGCTTCGCACTTAGATGCTTTCAGCGCTTATCCGTTCCAGACTTGGCTACCCAGCGGTGCCCCTGGCGGAACAGCTGGTACACCAGCGGTCTGTCCATCCCGGTCCTCTCGTACTAGGGACAGCTCCCCTCAAGTTTCCTGCGCCTGCGACGGATAGGGACCGAACTGTCTCACGACGTTCTGAACCCAGCTCACGTACCGCTTTAATGGGCGAACAGCCCAACCCTTGGGACGTACTTCCGCCCCAGGATGCGATGAGCCGACATCGAGGTGCCAAACCTCCCCGTCGATGTGGACTCTTGGGGGAGATAAGCCTGTTATCCCCGGGGTAGCTTTTATCCGTTGAGCGACGGCCTTTCCACTCAGTACCGCCGGATCACTAAGCCCTGCTTTCGCACCTGCTCGAGGTGTCCCTCTCACAGTCAAGCTCCCTTCTGCCTTTGCACTCTCTATGCGTGATTTCCAACCACGCCGAGGGAACCTTTGGACGCCTCCGTTACCCTTTGGGAGGCGACCGCCCCAGTCAAACTGCCCACCTGACACTGTCCCTACCCCGGCTCACGGGGCAAGGTTAGAATTCCAGCACTCCCAGGGTGGTATCCCAACGCCGGCTCCCCCAAACCTGGCGGCCCGGGTTCCCCGCCTCCCACCTATCCTGTACAGGAAATGCC
>NC_018870.1:2445000-2627500 GCF_000305935.1 Thermacetogenium phaeum DSM 12270
TTTCAAGAATCTCCATTGCCGCCGCTATGTCGGTGGAGGTTTCAATTCCTCATAGGTACGCTGAGAACGCGGTTTTTGCTTCATTATATACGCATTTTGGCCGGGGTTTCAATTCCTCATAGGTACGCTGAGAACGCGGTGTACGAGCGTCATCTCTTTGTTAGCCTGGGTTTCAATTCCTCATAGGTACGCTGAGAACGACTGGAAGAGGGGGAGCCTAAACAGGCTCTCCCTTAGTTTCAATTCCTCATAGGTACGCTGAGAACGACTGGAAGAGGGGGAGCCTAAACAGGCTCTCCCTTAGTTTCAATTCCTCATAGGTACGCTGAGAACGCGAATAATAATCATGGAACTTACCTCTTTGCTTCAGTTTCAATTCCTCATAGGTACGCTGAGAACCTATACCGGTCGCAATAGCCTTAGCAGCCTTGTCCTGCGTTTCAATTCCTCATAGGTACGCTGAAAACGGATACCTGGTCACCGGCGCCGGCAGTTTCTTTCCTAGAGTTTCAATTCCTCATAGGTACGCTGAAAACAGGAATATCCCGTGTTGCGTCTCCGCCGATGTAAATGGTTTCAATTCCTCATAGGTACGCTGAAAACGCAAATGCTTGAAAGGATTTTTCCGGTGGTGCGTGTTTCAATTCCTCATAGGTACGCTGAAAACGGTGAGAATACTTCGCTACCTACACCAACAAGGTATCGTTTCAATTCCTCATAGGTACGCTGAAAACCCGTCAGGATAAAGATACAAATTACCGCTTGTTATCCTGAGTTTCAATTCCTCATAGGTACGCTGAAAACGTCAGGATGTATGGAACAATGCACAAGCAGTATATGTGTTTCAATTCCTCATAGGTACGCTGAAAACGATAGTTTCCTCGGGGAGTGCCTTCCCGCAATGCGGGGTTTCAATTCCTCATAGGTACGCTGAAAACTTCTCGGCTGGCAGGCTGATTTAGAGGAGGTGTTCTAAGTTTCAATTCCTCATACCGGAGTTCGACAGTCCATAGACAAACAGAAGGCCGGAAGCCGCATGGGACACAGAATTCAGTGAATATGTTTTTAAAGGTGTGTTACTAGGCGTTTTTCTTAGCTGTGGGGTTAATGGAGAAGAGAAGTGGCGGTTCTTTGACGGCTAACGCCTTGAATATCTGCTTCTGAGCAGGGGTGGTTTCGGTCCGCTGCCGTACCTGACCGGCTGTTCCGCTGAACTCTCCCAGCTGCATTCTCTGCAGGGTGGCCCTGAGGCTGCACCAGGTTTGCCCCGTTCTGTTCTCGGCAATCCTGATCAGCAAGAGCGCCAGCCAGCAGAGGAGCACATGGGAGCGGATGCGGTCTTCCAGGCGGTGGTAGACCGGGCGCAGCTCCAACCGGGACTTAAGGGTACGAAAGGCGTCTTCCACCAGCAGCAGCTGTTTGTAGCCCAGGGCGACATCTTCGGCGGAGAGGGTGTCGTCCGAGGTGCGCAGCAGGTATTTGCCGTCGAGTTTTTCTTCTTCCCTGATCTTGGCCCGGTCGATCTTCGGCAGGCTGCGGGAGTCCAGCTTCAGGTAGCGGCCGTAGACCGGATGGGCCATGAGTTCGCAGACTGCTTTGGCATGTGTCTTAATATGGGGAAGCTGTTCCTCCAGTTCCTTGATAATTTTTTCCCGCCTGGCTTTGTCCCGGGCAGCCTCTTCGGGGTTGCGCACCAGGATGTAGCGCTCCCTGGCCTCGCCGTTTCCGACGACGATCTCCTTGACTTCCAGGTTGTCCCGCACCGTCTGGTAGCGGCCTCCCCGCTTTAAGGCTTGCACGGTATTTTCCTTGCCGCTGCGCAGCTTCTCCCCGGCTATGTAGTGACCTCCCGCCCGCTGCAGGCAGCGCAGGTTGTCTTCGGAGTTGAACCCCCGGTCCAGCACGGTGATGACCCGGCCCAGCTTCCAGCCTATGAGGTCCTTCTTTACCTGTTCGACCACAGAGATGTCGGCGGTGTTGCCCGGCCACACCCAGCAGCGCACCGGGATGCCGTCCCTGGTGACGGCCAGGCCGATCACGGCCTGCGGCAGATCCGGCCGGTGGTCCTTGGAGTGCCCCCGGCGCCGCAGTCCGCCATCCTCATCTTCGTCCTCGATCTCAAAGTAGGTGGAGGTGGTGTCGAAGTAAAGGATGTCTACTTCCAGGTTGAGCAGGTTGGCCACGGAGTAATAAACCTGCTTCTGCAGTTCGGCTTCGTTCTCCAGAAGAAAGTCCATCGCCCGGTAGAGCTGCTGCAGGGGTATTTCCTCTACGCCCGGGATCACGGCGTCCTCTTTCACCCATTCTTCCACTCCGCGCTTGGACATGGGATCAAGGGCGCGGTTCGCTGCCATGGCAAAGATGGCTCTTTCTACCGGGGTCTTGTACTGCCGCTTCTTGAGCAGGGTTTCAAGTACGCCTTTGATCCCCAGCTCTTCCCAGAGCCTGTCCAGGACCCAGGCTCCTCCCAGTGGACGGCTGGTGATAAATTTGAGGGGTGCTGCACCTGTTTCCGCTTCATAACGCAGGGTCTCCCCGGGCCCCAGGAACCGGTTGATGCTCTTTACTAGACGCTTTAATGCCTCCCGGTCGACCTCCTCTTCACGCCCGAAGTTGAAGAGCACTTTGGCCTTGGCGCACCTGGCCTGGGGGTCCCATTGATTATGGGCAAGCTGGATGTAGCGGACGACGGAGCCGTCTTTGTTCTTGCGCTGGATGGTTCGGATGTACATGTCTACATTATACCACATGTACCATCCATACAACAAGAGATATAACACAAAACGTGTGCCTATGCATTTTTCGCTTTTTCTCCACTCCCAAACCCGCTAACCCTTGATATTAAAGGATCGCTCTTCAAAAATTTCGCTCTGAATGCCTCGTTAGTGTCGAACTCCGGTCATAGGTACGCTGAAAACCGGTAGATAGTGCCGACGAGGCTCTTGTTTCAATTCCTCATAGGTACGCTGAAAACCGATATTGTTCAAACTTTGCATTCATTTCGTTCCTGTTTCAATTCCTCATAGGTACGCTGAAAACCCATGTACTTCATAATATCATCGAAGAACGTTTCTTTGTTTCAATTCCTCATAGGTACGCTGAAAACGAAATATACCATGCGGGGGTGTTTCAGTTCCGGTTCAGTTTCAATTCCTCATAGACAATCATGTCACCTCCGGTGACACCAACAGAGGATGAAAATAGGTGCTAGTCGAATAAAACCTTCAGCGGCTGGTAACGAGGTCGAAATACCTTGGTGCTTTGAGCCCGATACTTAGACGGACCCCAGCGGCCTGGTGCACCACTGATTGTTGCTCCCATCTGGGAAGCACGCAGGGCAGATTGCTCATTCAAAGGCCACTGCACCAGCCCTGACTATCCAAAGCCGCTAAAGGAGGATCTTTGATGGATGTCGTGTTCCCGTACTGTTGTGGTTTGGACGTTCACAAAAACTCTGTCGTTGCCTGCGTTATTACGCCAGATGAAAAGGAAATAAGAACATTTGGTACCATGACCAGAGATCTTTTAAACCTGGCTGACTGGCTTACCAGCAAAGGCTGTACACATGTGGCCATGGAAAGTACCGGGGTTTATTGGAAGCCGATCTATAATATCCTTGAACAGTATCAGCTGGAACTCCTGGTCGTCAACGCCAAGCATATTAAAGCCGTTCCAGGTCGCAAAACCGATGTCAAAGATGCCGAATGGATTGCAGACCTCTTGCGCCACGGTCTTTTGAAAGGAAGCTACATTCCTGACAGAGAACAGCGGGAATTAAGGGAACTGGTCGGTTACCGCAAAAGCCTCGTCGAAGAACGTGCCAGGGAAGTTAACCGTATCCAAAAAACGCTGGAAGGCGCCGGGATTAAACTGTCATCAGTGGCAACAGATGTTGTCGGCGTCTCCGGCAGGGCGATGATCGAAGGTATCATTTCCGGTATCGATGATCCCGCTGTTCTCGCAGACTTTGCACAAAAGAAATTAAAGAAAAAGAAAGAGCAACTGGAGCAAGCCCTGTTTGGATTGGTGGGAAAACACCAGCGATTGCTTTTAGCAGCCCAACTGCGCCATATCGATTATCTTGATCAGGAAATTGCACGCCTTGATCAACAGATCGAGGAGCGGATGCGCCCTTTTGAGGCAGAGCTGGCTCTTTTGGATACTATTCCAGGAGTTGGGAGAAGAACCTCTCAAGTTATTTTAGCCTGTATAGGTGCAGATATGTCACGATTTCCATCCGCAGCTCACCTGTCTTCATGGGCAGGGGTGGCCCCCGGCAATAATGAAAGCGCCGGTAAACGCAAGAGCGGTAAAACAACCAAAGGTAATACGCTGTTACACACTACCTTGATCCAGGCTGCCAGGGCTGCCTCCCGCACTAAAAACACCTACCTTTCCGCTCTGTATCACCGTGTTGCTGCCAGAAGAGGCGCTAACAGGGCTGCTGTTGCTGTTGCTCATTCTATTTTGGTCAGCGTTTATTACATGTTGATTAGAAGAGTGCCTTATCATGATCTCGGCGGTGACTATTTTGAGAAAAGAAATTCTAAAGCGGTTGTCAATCGTGCTGTTAAGCAATTAGAACAATTGGGTTATCGTGTGAGCATCGAGGTTGCATAATCGAGCTCTTAGTTTTATTCGTTTTTAAGTCTCATTATCCCTTTAATGCCTAGGGTCTGCTTGATTATTGCCTTTTTTGTGAAGCTAATTTTCAGGGCAGGTACGCTGAAAACTAAAACTCGTATTCCTTCCCAGTCTTTTTCTTTGGGCAGTTTCAATTCCTCATAGGTACGCTGAAAACACGGAACCACTCCTGCCAATATGCTTCTTTTTCGTTTCGTTTCAATTCCTCATAGGTACGCTGAAAACAGAGCAAAGCAATATCCGGGGGCGTCACATGCTTACAGTTTCAATTCCTCATAGGTACGCTGAAAACCCCGCTTTCGGAGCTACCGGACGAACCGGCGGGATTCGTTTCAATTCCTCATAGGTACGCTGAAAACCCGAAACTGTATAGGAGAGAAGTGCGGGTGTTTCGAGTTTCAATTCCTCATAGGTACGCTGAAAACTCCGGGAAAGAAACGAAGTAATTACTCCCCTTACCGTTTCAATTCCTCATAGGTACGCTGAAAACGAGGAAGCTACCGTTTCGTGTCGTATTATGATTTATTGGTTTCAATTCCTCATAGGTACGCTGAAAACGCATGCCCCGGTAAGTATTATCCGCTGCAGGAGATGTTTCAATTCCTCATAGGTACGCTGAAAACAAAAAGGGAGGAATGCGAAATGAGGAAGAACGTCGCGTTTCAATTCCTCATAGGTACGCTGAAAACGACAAGCACACATTCTTTGCTGTTCTTGAAGAGATGGTTTCAATTCCTCATAGGTACGCTGAAAACAACCAGATTTGGAAGAGGGTGTTGTCCTATCAAAGGTTTCAATTCCTCATAGGTACGCTGAAAACTCCCCGGCCGGCCGGTGCCTGCCGCAAGGATGACGGTTTCAATTCCTCATAGGTACGCTGAAAACTGGAACGACGCAGGCCCGTACTGGCGGATTTCGTAGTTTCAATTCCTCATAGGTACGCTGAAAACAGGAGAATTTTCCTTTGTTTCCCTTGCCCCTGTTCTGTTTCAATTCCTCATAGGTACGCTGAAAACTGGACTACCAAATTTAAATAAGCCATTGCGAGAGAGCAGTTTCAATTCCTCATAGGTACGCTGAAAACAAGAAAGCTCTTGCTACGTTGCATGGAGGCGTTTCGTTTCAATTCCTCATAGGTACGCTGAAAACCTCACTGCGGCGCGATCCGGCGTTATGAGCGGAGGAGTTTCAATTCCTCATAGGTACGCTGAAAACCTTCCTAATGAACCATCCCAATAAACTCACCGTCAAGGTTTCAATTCCTCATAGGTACGCTGAAAACGGAGAGTTTGCTGCTGATATATCGATTGATCTTCATGTTTCAATTCCTCATAGGTACGCTGAAAACCCCGGACAATACCCTCATGATACCGTCCTCGGTTCTTCGTTTCAATTCCTCATAGGTACGCTGAAAACATCGCCTCCTTAGATTGAATCCTCTCGTCGTAAGCGTAAAATAACCCCCACCTTGTGTTTGAGGTGGGGGCTTAAGCATTCCAATTAATTCACCGGCAGGTAGGGGGTAAGGTTTCGGACCAGGGGAGGAGCCGGTCCAACGCCTCTTCATCCTGGGGGTCCAGGTTGGGAAGTTTTTCGAAGAGGTAAGTGAGATAGTGGAAGGGGTTTAACCCATTCTCCTTGGCCGTTTCTATGATACTGTAGACAATAGCGCTGGCCCTCGCACCCCGAGGGGTGTTGGCAAATAGCCAGTTCTTGCGGCCAATAACAAAGGGTTTTATAGAACGCTCGCTGCGGTTGTTATCAATTTCCAAACGCCCGTCTTGTAAAAAGGCCGTTAGCTTATCCCATTGGCCCAGGCAATAGTAAACCGCCTGCCCAAAGGTACTTTTGGGCAACACTTTCGCTTTCTGCTTCTTCAGCCATGCCAAAAAGTCCTCCAGCACGGGCCGGCTGCGCCCCTGCCGTATTTGATATCGTTCCTCCGGGGTTTTGTCTTTAAGCTCGCGCTCTATGGCAAAAAGCCTGTTGCAGAACTCCAGCCCCTCCCGGGCAGCCACTGCTTTGTTTCTTTTATCTTGCGGCAGGGCTTTTAAAGCTTCGTCAAACTTGCGCCGGGCATGGGCCCAGCAGCCCACCAGGGTGACCCCGGAAAGTCCATTGTAGCCGTCATAGCCGTCAACATGCAAATAGCCCTTAAAACCTGCCAGGAACCGGCGGGGGTGTTTGCCGGCCCGGGTGGTCTGGTAGTCGTAAAGGATAATCGGGGGACCGTCCCACCCGCTACGGTAAAGCCAGAGGAATGATTTGGTGGTAGGCTCCCTTCCCGGTTCATGAAGTACCTGTAATGTGGTTTCGTCGGCATGGAGAATGTCTCTTTTGAGGAGGTGTTCATGAAGACGGTCGTAAATAAGGGTTAAGTAGGTGTTAGCTCCATGAAGCACCCAGTTGGCCATGGTCTGCCGGGAAAGGTCTATCCCCAAACTTTTAAACTGCTGCTCCTGGCGGTAGAGGGGCAATCCTGCCCCGTATTTCTGGGTCATAATGTAGGCCATGAGGGAGGACTTCCCGGAAGTACAGGAGCAAGCATAGGCGCCGTGATAACAGGAGTGGTTATTTCTTCTTTCTCGCAGCGGCGGCAGGAATAGACGTAGCGCACGTGCTTAACCACTTTCACCTGGGCCGGGATGATTTTGAGCTCTTGCCGCACCTCAGTGCTCATTTCATGTAAAGGGCCACCGCAGCACGGGCAGACCCGCTCCTCTTCGGGCAGACGGTGCTCTACTATTTCTACCGGCAGTTTTTCCAGGTTCATCTCCCGGCGGGTACGTGTTTTGCGGCGCTGGTAGGTGATGGTCTCCAAATCCGGCTCCGCTTCCTCCGGCCGGGCTTCCGCTTCCGCTTCGTTAAAAAGTAAAAGCTGCTCTTTTAGAGGTTCAGTCCGCTCGCTGGAAGAACCGAATTGCCGTTTCTTACTTAAACGGAACTGCTCCATAAACCAGTTTAATTTAGCGGTCAGTTCGGCGTTTTGTTGTTCCAGCTGGACACATCGCTCTCGCAGCTCTTCTATAGTCATGGTGGCGATAGATTGGGAAGTGTTCATGCTTTAAGGATTCGACGAATCGTGTCGAATTCCTCTAAAATCAACAACAGACAAAAAAATATTTCTTTCTAAGGCGATTTCTTTTACAAGATGGTGCGCGCTTTTACTTCGGGATGAGCTTTAGGCTGTTTTAAGGGGAGGCCGTCAAGCAGCCAGCGCAGCTCCCGGCGGCTGATGGTGATGGTTGAAGAAGTGGTATCTTGAGGCCATATGAATTTGCCCTTCTCCAGCCGGCGGTAATAAAGCCAAAACCCGTTGTGCTCCCAGTGGAGGATCTTCAGTTTGTCCCTCTTACGGTTGCAGAAGACAAAGAGGCAAGAAGAAAAAGGGTCTAATTCGAAGCCTTCCTTGACCAGTACCGCCAGGCCGTCAATAGATTTGCGCAGGTCTGTTGCTCCGCAGGCGAGGTAAACCCGGTCGATACCAGCTTCGTTTAGCATAACGCCATCAGCACCTGAACTACCTTGGTGAGTAAGGCCGGGTCAAAGCCGGGTCTTACCTCGATGCTGGCCGGTCCTATTTTGACCAGTAGGGCCTGTTCTAGGGAATCTTCCTCGCTTATTTCTACCGACAGCCACCGGTTGGAAATCTCCGGAGGAGCCGGGGTCTGGTTCTTAAACTTCCGCAGCCAGTACCATAACTGCCTGGGGTTAATGCCTTCGTGGGAGGCGCACCATTCTTTAACGCTTTGCCCGCTTTCCCTGTATTCGGCTATGCGAGCTTCCCAAAGTTTTTGTAATTCGGCTCTGGTCATAAGGGGAAATCCTCCTCAGTTCGTTTTCTGAGGAAGATTATCCCTTAATCTCGAGCACTGTGCCAAGGTGGGTTGTATTTGACGCTTACCTCTCGTCATCTGCAGTTTCAATTCCTCATAGGTACGCTGAAAACTTTGACCACCACCTCATCCTTAGCAAATGCTAACGGAGTTTCAATTCCTCATAGGTACGCTGAAAACGCTCTTCAAGCGGAATCCCATCATCATTCACAACATGTTTCAATTCCTCATAGGTACGCTGAAAACGATGCATCTGAAGCACTTAAATACGCGGAGAAGCTCAAGTTTCAATTCCTCATAGGTACGCTGAAAACGGAGCCTGCCGGCGGAGTAAAATAGGCTTGCCCGAGTTTCAATTCCTCATAGGTACGCTGAAAACAATGAAAGGAGGAGGAAGTAAGGTGTTCATGGTCGTGTTTCAATTCCTCATAGGTACGCTGAAAACTCCTCCTCCTTTCATTCAAATTCCAGCGTAATCCTGGTTTCAATTCCTCATAGGTACGCTGAAAACTCAAAGTACATCACGAAGGAGTTAGGTCTATATATACCAGTTTCAATTCCTCATAGGTACGCTGAAAACCGACAAGCACACATTCTTTGCTGTTCTTGAAGAGATGGTTTCAATTCCTCATAGGTACGCTGAAAACTTCATCAGCACTCCTTTCATTTCTTTTTCGGATGTCGTTTCAATTCCTCATAGGTACGCTGAAAACGTTAACCAAGGAAATGCAGTAGCTGAGCAGTCTCCAGTTTCAATTCCTCATAGGTACGCTGAAAACAGTTGAAGGCGATGCGCGGTCGGATGTGGAGCTTTAGTTTCAATTCCTCATAGGTACGCTGAAAACAAAGGAGATTGATGACCTCTACCTTGAGAATCCTGCGTTTCAATTCCTCATAGGTACGCTGAAAACGGAATCCTTTACGGATGGGGCTGCGGTGATTACGGAGTTTCAATTCCTCATAGGTACGCTGAAAACCAGTTTCGCCGGGATAAATATTCGCCGCCCATGCCGGTTTCAATTCCTCATAGGTACGCTGAAAACACCAGTGCGTCCAACTCTCTGCCGGCTTCCAGTTTGTGTTTCAATTCCTCATAGGTACGCTGAAAACCGTTGTAAGGTTTAACGAGTTCTTTACGTTTTTCTTCGTTTCAATTCCTCATAGGTACGCTGAAAACTCAGTACCATCTGCATTATATGTCGTAAAAGTATAAGTTTCAATTCCTCATAGGTACGCTGAAAACGGAAGAGATGCAATCCCTCCCGAAAGTGTAAGCTGAGTTTCAATTCCTCATAGGTACGCTGAAAACTCAGAAAACTACCATCTGACCACCAGACAGGTCTTACACTAGGTTTCAATTCCTCATAGGTACGCTGAAAACCAGCAACTGACATTTCAAGACCTCCTTAAACTTAATTGTTTCAATTCCTCATAGGTACGCTGAAAACAATGATTACGGGAACAGATTCCTCGGTGGTTACTATGGTTTCAATTCCTCATAGGTACGCTGAAAACTGGCGTATCGTGCCGCCGTGCCCCGAGAATCGCTCACGCGTTTCAATTCCTCATAGGTACGCTGAAAACGAAAGGAGTGCTGATGAATCGTGACTGCTCGTGAGTTCTGTTTCAATTCCTCATAGGTACGCTGAAAACTTATGCGTCCCGATGCTGAGTATGAAGTTATCGAAGTAGTTTCAATTCCTCATAGGTACGCTGAAAACCCGGGCCGGTAAAGCGGATTCTCCTGGATCTGGTGGGGTGTTTCAATTCCTCATAGGTACGCTGAAAACTTCTCCCTCCTGCTTTTATGAGTTTTTTAGCGTTTCGTTTCAATTCCTCATAGGTACGCTGAAAACACATTTTCAATTTTATGTAGATTGAAATATCGTTCTGGTTTCAATTCCTCATAGACCACCATGCCGCCAGCGGCGGCACCATCAGAGAATGAAAATACCCGGGGTCTGCCGGCGAGCGACCTATGGAAGGCCGGGTAACAGGACAGGCGAAGCGAGGATGACAGGCCGGAATGCGAGCTTAAGAGTTTCAACGGAATGGATTTGCTGCGTGGCCAAACGCTGCGATTGGCAGAAGCAGTTTGTAACATGTTACGCAGCATCCCAGGGCTGTCCCAAAGCGAGCCGTCGTCCTGTCCGGCCTGGAATCGGGAGTCGAGCGGTAGACCGGCAGGGTATGCAATCTATTTTCAGGGCAGGTACGCTGAAAACCGGTGTGTGATTGTATGAAAGATGACGATGACCAGGGCGTTTCAATTCCTCATAGGTACGCTGAAAACATGTGCCGGAGGTGTGCCCGAACTGCGCAGATATCCGTTTCAATTCCTCATAGGTACGCTGAAAACCCCGGTAGTAGACGGTAGGAACCCGATGGAAGTGGGTTTCAATTCCTCATAGGTACGCTGAAAACTTTGACTTTCTTTGACTTTTTAGTTTGCCGTCGCCAGTTTCAATTCCTCATAGGTACGCTGAAAACCTTTTTAGTTTGCCGTCGCCATAATAATCCTAGTAATCGTTTCAATTCCTCATAGGTACGCTGAAAACCAGAAACTGGGTGAAATTGTGTTGGCGGACATATACAGTTTCAATTCCTCATAGGTACGCTGAAAACCCAGAGATGCACTTTCACTTTTGAGGTGTCCAAAGGGTTTCAATTCCTCATAGGTACGCTGAAAACGAGATACTTTGACGTTGTGGATATGTTGGAATGGCCGTTTCAATTCCTCATAGGTACGCTGAAAACCATGCTTAGGATGCAGAGAGGGGATAAAAATGACATGTTTCAATTCCTCATAGGTACGCTGAAAACGGGGTAATTCTTCCTTTCTCTGCCAAGTCGATTAAGTTTCAATTCCTCATAGGTACGCTGAAAACGCACGCTTTACGGCACGCCCACCCTGACCGCGCCCCAGTTTCAATTCCTCATAGGTACGCTGAAAACACAAGCACACATTCTTTGCTGTTCTTGAAGAGATGGTTTCAATTCCTCATAGGTACGCTGAAAACGCCGACTAAGGCTGCGGCTGCGGCTGCGGCTCCTGCGTTTCAATTCCTCATAGGTACGCTGAAAACTGTGGAGTAAGGGGGGATATTGTGATAGCACTTTTTAGTTTCAATTCCTCATAGGTACGCTGAAAACAGAGCAAGGGCTTCTATCTCTTCCGTACGGGTTTCCTTGTTTCAATTCCTCATAGGTACGCTGAAAACGCGGGACTTCTATCCAGTCGATTCCCTGCTCGGTGTTTCAATTCCTCATAGGTACGCTGAAAACCCTCTTTCCTGTCTCCCAGTTATCTGGGAAACAGGGTTTCAATTCCTCATAGGTACGCTGAAAACACAGATAAGGAGTTAAGAGACTTAATTGCCGAAGTTGTTTCAATTCCTCATAGGTACGCTGAAAACCGGAATCTGCTGAACCTAATTTGATGGAGTTGTACGGGTTTCAATTCCTCATAGGTACGCTGAAAACAAAAGAAATTCAAGCTCTACCATTGCGACGCACCTCGTTTCAATTCCTCATAGGTACGCTGAAAACGGAAGGAGAACTCGAGAAGGGACTTGCTCTTCTCGGGGTTTCAATTCCTCATAGGTACGCTGAAAACTATTACATGGGAATTAGAAGAACGGGAAGGTTCTTAGTTTCAATTCCTCATAGGTACGCTGAAAACGAAGTACAGGGTGATTGCGGAATTTGTCGATTTGGAAGGTTTCAATTCCTCATAGGTACGCTGAAAACCATCTATTATAAGTAAACAATATCCTTCTTTTCCTAGTTTCAATTCCTCATAGGTACGCTGAAAACTTAGCGTGATCGAGGGCATGATGAAGCTCCTCGAAGGTTTCAATTCCTCATAGGTACGCTGAAAACAGAGAGGAAAGTGGCATATTCTCGTCCTATCGCGCCAGTTTCAATTCCTCATAGGTACGCTGAAAACCAAGAATAGAAAGTCCCTTCTCGAGATCCCCTTCCGTTTCAATTCCTCATAGGTACGCTGAAAACTTCTGTTTTGCATTTTTTGGCACACTTTTGTTGAAGTTTCAATTCCTCATAGGTACGCTGAAAACTCCATCAGGCGTGATGAGCGCAATGACGGTGCTTGCGTTTCAATTCCTCATAGGTACGCTGAAAACGGTATTATCATATTACCTGCCCCGCGGTCGGCGCTCTGTTTCAATTCCTCATAGGTACGCTGAAAACTCTGTTCAAGGTCTTTTAAAGCCGCATCGCTAAAACGTTTCAATTCCTCATAGGTACGCTGAAAACGAAGAAGTTTCCACTAAAGTTAGGAAAAAAGTCCTAGTTTCAATTCCTCATAGGTACGCTGAAAACGGTAGAGGTGAAGAAGCACCCGGCGAGCAGAGCCCAGTTTCAATTCCTCATAGGTACGCTGAAAACCGGCATCGGAATTTTAACTGGATACGAGGGGGTTGAGTTTCAATTCCTCATAGGTACGCTGAAAACAAGAGAAAAATCGGGATGATTATGGGGCTTGTATATTGTTTCAATTCCTCATAGGTACGCTGAAAACAGAAAGATGGTGAATTCATACTCAATACCGTCCCGGAGTTTCAATTCCTCATAGGTACGCTGAAAACGCATGGACTGTGAGCGGATGTACGTGCTCTGGGAGTAGTTTCAATTCCTCATACCGGAGTTCGACACTAACGAGGCATTCAGAGCGAAATTTTTGAAGAGCGATCCTTTAATATCAAGGGTTAGCGGGTTTGGGAGTGGAGAAAAAGCGAAAAATGCATAGGCACACGTTTTGTGTTATATCTCTTGTTGTATGGATGGTACATGTGGTATAATGTAGACATGTACATCCGAACCATCCAGCGCAAGAACAAAGACGGCTCCGTCGTCCGCTACATCCAGCTTGCCCATAATCAATGGGACCCCCAGGCCAGGTGCGCCAAGGCCAAAGTGCTCTTCAACTTCGGGCGTGAAGAGGAGGTCGACCGGGAGGCATTAAAGCGTCTAGTAAAGAGCATCAACCGGTTCCTGGGGCCCGGGGAGACCCTGCGTTATGAAGCGGAAACAGGTGCAGCACCCCTCAAATTTATCACCAGCCGTCCACTGGGAGGAGCCTGGGTCCTGGACAGGCTCTGGGAAGAGCTGGGGATCAAAGGCGTACTTGAAACCCTGCTCAAGAAGCGGCAGTACAAGACCCCGGTAGAAAGAGCCATCTTTGCCATGGCAGCGAACCGCGCCCTTGATCCCATGTCCAAGCGCGGAGTGGAAGAATGGGTGAAAGAGGACGCCGTGATCCCGGGCGTAGAGGAAATACCCCTGCAGCAGCTCTACCGGGCGATGGACTTTCTTCTGGAGAACGAAGCCGAACTGCAGAAGCAGGTTTATTACTCCGTGGCCAACCTGCTCAACCTGGAAGTAGACATCCTTTACTTCGACACCACCTCCACCTACTTTGAGATCGAGGACGAAGATGAGGATGGCGGACTGCGGCGCCGGGGGCACTCCAAGGACCACCGGCCGGATCTGCCGCAGGCCGTGATCGGCCTGGCCGTCACCAGGGACGGCATCCCGGTGCGCTGCTGGGTGTGGCCGGGCAACACCGCCGACATCTCTGTGGTCGAACAGGTAAAGAAGGACCTCATAGGCTGGAAGCTGGGCCGGGTCATCACCGTGCTGGACCGGGGGTTCAACTCCGAAGACAACCTGCGCTGCCTGCAGCGGGCGGGAGGTCACTACATAGCCGGGGAGAAGCTGCGCAGCGGCAAGGAAAATACCGTGCAAGCCTTAAAGCGGGGAGGCCGCTACCAGACGGTGCGGGACAACCTGGAAGTCAAGGAGATCGTCGTCGGAAACGGCGAGGCCAGGGAGCGCTACATCCTGGTGCGCAACCCCGAAGAGGCTGCCCGGGACAAAGCCAGGCGGGAAAAAATTATCAAGGAACTGGAGGAACAGCTTCCCCATATTAAGACACATGCCAAAGCAGTCTGCGAACTCATGGCCCATCCGGTCTACGGCCGCTACCTGAAGCTGGACTCCCGCAGCCTGCCGAAGATCGACCGGGCCAAGATCAGGGAAGAAGAAAAACTCGACGGCAAATACCTGCTGCGCACCTCGGACGACACCCTCTCCGCCGAAGATGTCGCCCTGGGCTACAAACAGCTGCTGCTGGTGGAAGACGCCTTTCGTACCCTTAAGTCCCGGTTGGAGCTGCGCCCGGTCTACCACCGCCTGGAAGACCGCATCCGCTCCCATGTGCTCCTCTGCTGGCTGGCGCTCTTGCTGATCAGGATTGCCGAGAACAGAACGGGGCAAACCTGGTGCAGCCTCAGGGCCACCCTGCAGAGAATGCAGCTGGGAGAGTTCAGCGGAACAGCCGGTCAGGTACGGCAGCGGACCGAAACCACCCCTGCTCAGAAGCAGATATTCAAGGCGTTAGCCGTCAAAGAACCGCCACTTCTCTTCTCCATTAACCCCACAGCTAAGAAAAACGCCTAGTAACACACCTTTAAAAACATATTCACTGAATTCTGTGTCCCATGCGGCTTCCGGCCTTCTGTTTGTCTATGGACTGTCGAACTCCGGTCATAGGTACGCTGAAAACGCCGAGAAAATGTTCTCGGTGGCCTGGGATTACGCTGTTTCAATTCCTCATAGGTACGCTGAAAACGATGCCCTCCTTTCTTGCGATTGAACGGCAAGAAGTGGTTTCAATTCCTCATAGGTACGCTGAAAACGGGGGTGTTTCCAGCCGTAATTGATAATCCAAAGTGTTTCAATTCCTCATAGGTACGCTGAAAACAATCAAAGCATGTCGCCCGAGGCTCATTGACGAGGGTTTCAATTCCTCATAGGTACGCTGAAAACTTTCTGGGCACTTTCGGATGTCCAGAAGTACCCGAAGTTTCAATTCCTCATAGGTACGCTGAAAACTGCATCTGAAGCACTTAAATACGCGAAGAAGCTCAAGTTTCAATTCCTCATAGGTACGCTGAAAACGTAATTACTCCCCTTACCCAGATAGCACCCAAGCATCGGTTTCAATTCCTCATAGGTACGCTGAAAACGTGCACTGATGGTCGTTTCTGCCTGGCCTGTTTTCACGTTTCAATTCCTCATAGGTACGCTGAAAACACGCAAAAAACGTTTGTCCTCTTACTGATGTAGAATGTTTCAATTCCTCATAGGTACGCTGAAAACTCTCCGAATGCCCGGCTAAAAAGCGGAAGGCTTCTGTTTCAATTCCTCATAGGTACGCTGAAAACCGAAGCATGGTAAACATGATAACGACCATCATAGAGTTTCAATTCCTCATAGGTACGCTGAAAACTTTCGTTCCCCCCTTTGTTTGTTTCCTGTTTCCATTGTAGTTTCAATTCCTCATAGGTACGCTGAAAACCTCCTCTCTCACTTCTTTCGTCTTGGTGTCAAATCGTTTCAATTCCTCATAGGTACGCTGAAAACTGCGGGAGCGCCTGGACTACTACGAGGACTACTCAGGTTTCAATTCCTCATAGGTACGCTGAAAACGGTTCGGCGGGGCGTGGGATGCATACGGGGACGAGGAGTTTCAATTCCTCATAGGTACGCTGAAAACCTTGAAGAAGCCTTTTACGTGGTAGTTCATAAGATGGTTTCAATTCCTCATAGGTACGCTGAAAACAGGGGTATTATGTTGCAGTTCCGGAATTGCACCCGTGTTTCAATTCCTCATAGGTACGCTGAAAACGCAACCGAACGCCTTACCAGTTGTTGGAGATTGATGAGTTTCAATTCCTCATAGGTACGCTGAAAACCAAAGAAGAACTGACCAAGATGGTGGCTGATGCGGTGTTTCAATTCCTCATAGGTACGCTGAAAACGAAGAAACGCGAGCGGACGATTTGGCCTATAAAGAAAGTTTCAATTCCTCATAGGTACGCTGAAAACTCAAAAGGTTGCGGGCCGAGCGGGAGGCCGCGGCCGAAGTTTCAATTCCTCATAGGTACGCTGAAAACTGAAAGAGCGGGTAGCAAAAGAATATATGGAATCAGTTTCAATTCCTCATAGGTACGCTGAAAACCGGGTCTGGAAATTCCATCCTCAAGAGTTCGGATTGGTTTCAATTCCTCATAGGTACGCTGAAAACGGCAGTATAAAGAAAAGCGTTTGCCTGTCTATTGTGGGTTTCAATTCCTCATAGGTACGCTGAAAACTAAGAACGCGATAGGTTGAAAGCGGAGTTACAAACATGTTTCAATTCCTCATAGGTACGCTGAAAACGGAACGGATTGTGCTTTCTACAATCTGTTTGATATCCCGGGTTTCAATTCCTCATAGGTACGCTGAAAACGACCGGGATTCTGGTTGCTTACGGCGTTGGATCCGCGTTTCAATTCCTCATAGGTACGCTGAAAACTATCGAGAGATGTACCTGCGGCGGCATCCCTTATGCGGTTTCAATTCCTCATAGGTACGCTGAAAACCCAATGTTGGGCACCGAAATGGTAAGCTCTGTGCCATGGTTTCAATTCCTCATAGGTACGCTGAAAACGATACGTTACCGTCCCCTTCGTCCTTCTTGGCACTTTCGTTTCAATTCCTCATAGGTACGCTGAAAACCAGGCCTGGTTAATTTATGCTGAACACTTCGGTGGTCGGTTTCAATTCCTCATAGGTACGCTGAAAACTCCTGTAGCCTTTACTGCGGGTCTTCGTTCAATGCCGTTTCAATTCCTCATAGGTACGCTGAAAACGCATTCCGCCCCAGCCGCCGGCGATCTGGGTACTGGTTTGTTTCAATTCCTCATAGGTACGCTGAAAACCTGACCACGATGAACGGTTTCTCCGCATCCGGCCTTAGTTTCAATTCCTCATAGGTACGCTGAAAACATTTTCCACTCTTCATCGAACTCTTTCTCGTGGATGGTTTCAATTCCTCATAGGTACGCTGAAAACGGGCAAGTTCTGCGGCAACGGGAGCAAGGGCATCGGTTTCAATTCCTCATAGGTACGCTGAAAACGCAGCTTTAGCACCTTCAATTGTTGTAGCAACTTCTGGTTTCAATTCCTCATAGGTACGCTGAAAACGTGGATAAAGTCCTTCTCCGGGGCGAGAAGGAAGAAGTTTCAATTCCTCATAGGTACGCTGAAAACAAAAATTCCTCTTTTTCCTGGATCGTCGGGTTCATTTGTTTCAATTCCTCATAGGTACGCTGAAAACAAACGTGTTGATTCGGCAAGATATTCAAGTTCTTTATTTTGTTTCAATTCCTCATAGGTACGCTGAAAACCGGCGATGTAAACGACGACTACGGTTACAGTTATGTGTTTCAATTCCTCATAGGTACGCTGAAAACCACGGGATATTCCGGCAACCCTGGCTGGAATACCGATGTTTCAATTCCTCATAGGTACGCTGAAAACGCTGCCGTAAGCCAGGTTGTGTTCGGCCCGGATCTGTTGTTTCAATTCCTCATAGGTACGCTGAAAACACTGCTCTTCCCAAAGGCTTAGCCCCCAGGTAGCAGTGTTTCAATTCCTCATAGGTACGCTGAAAACTGCGAGCCCCTCAGTCCAGAGCCCATGCCTCCGGAGTTTCAATTCCTCATAGGTACGCTGAAAACCGAGCCGGCAGACGAACGGACACTGCGATATATGAAGGTTTCAATTCCTCATAGGTACGCTGAAAACATCACACAGATTACCGAGTTTTTGCCTGAGTTCTTGGTTTCAATTCCTCATAGGTACGCTGAAAACGGCTCACCTTGAGATTTCTGCCGCCCCTGAGTCCTAGTTTCAATTCCTCATAGGTACGCTGAAAACAAAAACTATATGATGCACTATGCCGGGGCACTTCAAGTTTCAATTCCTCATAGGTACGCTGAAAACTGAAACCTGGCGTCAGGTTGTCATCGGCCCAAAGGGGTTTCAATTCCTCATAGGTACGCTGAAAACCGGACCGCTTCAACCCCAGGCAGGAGGTTTTTGACCTGGTTTCAATTCCTCATAGACCACCATGCCGCCAGCGGCGGCACCATCAGAGAATGAAAATACCCGGGGTCTGCCGGCGAGCGACCTATGGAAGGCCGGGTAACAGGACAGGCGAAGCGAGGATGACAGGCCGGAATGCGAGCTTAAGAGTTTCAACGGAATGGATTTGCTGCGTGGCCAAACGCTGCGATTGGCAGAAGCAGTTTGTAACATGTTACGCAGCATCCCAGGGCTGTCCCAAAGCGAGCCGTCGTCCTGTCCGGCCTGGAATCGGGAGTCGAGCGGTAGACCGGCAGGGTATGCAATCTATTTTCAGGGCAGGTACGCTGAAAACGACTGGCAGAGATTCGGGATGTCGTGAGGCAGTATCGTTTCAATTCCTCATAGGTACGCTGAAAACCCTGCAACCTAACACAGTCACAGACTGCCCAAGCATGTTTCAATTCCTCATAGGTACGCTGAAAACTCTAGAGGGAGGTGTGTATTATTATACTTTTACGACATAGTTTCAATTCCTCATAGGTACGCTGAAAACGGCAAATGTGTTGAATTGGTTGATAGAGCAGTTTGCGTTTCAATTCCTCATAGGTACGCTGAAAACTTGAAGTGAAAACCCCAGGCGGTAAACTGTCAAAATATGTTTCAATTCCTCATAGGTACGCTGAAAACGTTCAAGCTCATCACCACACAATTGCCGTATATCTTGTTTCAATTCCTCATAGGTACGCTGAAAACTTTTCATTATCGAAAAAGCAGAGAGCGTTGAAGAGAGTTTCAATTCCTCATAGGTACGCTGAAAACTTCTCCATTCCTATTCCAGCCTTTCCATGTACTTACGTTTCAATTCCTCATAGGTACGCTGAAAACAACGAAGCCGCAAACTGCATCCGCATCCCCTACTCGCGTTTCAATTCCTCATAGGTACGCTGAAAACTGGAAAATTACGGAAGGAGGAACAAAGTATGTTCAGTTTCAATTCCTCATAGGTACGCTGAAAACGAGGGAGAATGCCGCATGGTCGGGTCGAGTTCCGCGGGTTTCAATTCCTCATAGGTACGCTGAAAACCCGTCACGATCCGCCAAAAATGCCCCCTCATGGATTTTTACCCGTTGAGGGGTTTTTGTTGGATTTAAGGGCTTTCTGGCTTCATTACGGACTTTTTGCTGTCGTCGATCCCCGGTAGTTTTTACGCTACTCGGGGTCGACGACAGCACAAAAGGCCATTTTTCTTTTTCTGATTCCCCCTCTATCTTTTTCACTTTTTCAAGGTTGTCAGTACAAACCAGCATATAGACATTGTCGAATCTCAGTAAAAGTCTCTTTGGGAACACCCGAATCAATTCGGGGCGTTGTATCATGCCGTCTCAGTCAGTTTATCTATCATAGTAGTGCTTTTCATTTAATGTGCAGAAGCTGCGTCATATAATTTCAACCATACCAAAGCCCTGGGAGTTCTTCGCTCCGATTCCGGCATCATAGGCGATGTTGAGCAACTCAGGGGTCCCCCTCAGGAGATACTGCCCAAGCCATCCCTTTACAACGTAATCTTTATAATAGACGGTCTTGAGATCTGTATTCCGCACCCGATACGGCTCTATTGTGAAGTATGCCTCCTTGTCATCAACTCCCAGCAGTGCGCCCTTTTTTATGATATTATTTCTTATTTGATCGGAGAACTCCTTCTCTTCCGGGTGATAGTAATAAGTCTTCTTTCTCCCGTCTGCCGACATTAGTGTCGAGTAAACGGTGATCGGTGAAATAGCCCTAACCTTTACCCGGCCGGAGCTGAAATCCGGGTTTCTTGCAATTGCCACCGATTCCACTACTAAAGGGCTGCCGCCGATATCGATCTGAGGAGTACGCAGCAGCGAGTTGGCCAGGCACTCCAAAAAGTTGTTATTGGGGCTGCCTATTTTTATCCTCACCGGTGAGTTAAAAGATATCATCCCGTTGATGATTTTAACACCGCTTCCCTCAATTCTGGAAAAAACAAACAGGCGAAACACCCTACCGGCGGAAACAAACCCCCTGTCGTGCAGTTCCGGCAGATGTTCTCTGACTCGCTGATAAATCATCCCCTGGACGGCCTTGTTATATTGCAGCGGAAGGGTTATCCTTTCGTTCTCGGTTGCCCTGAATTCTACGATCAACCTCATTCTCGATCCCTCTTTAAAATATTGTCTCCTCGCCGCCTTTGAGCACCCCGAAGCACTGCCGCTCAGAGTATTTTGTGGTTCTGAAAGTGTAAAAAATCAGGGAGTCTTCTTTCAGATCAATTATTTCGAGCAGCTCTTCTTTAAGCCTTCTGAAGTTCGCTTCTGAGATCTCCCCTTCGAGCACCGAGTTCTGGACCCAGTAAAGGTATTTTCTGCTCACCTTGAGCACCTTGGCCACCCTTTTTTCGTTAACGTCATAAACTTCAATCACAAACATCTCTACCACCTGGCAACGAACGGTTGGTAGTCTGCCTCACCCATAAGGTGCTTTTCCAGTTTGTAAAGCTCCATTCTGATCAGCCGCCGATAAGAAACCTGGCGGCCCAGCTCCCTGTGCTTGATAGTGCTCATCATTCTCTGCTCGAAATTCTGAATGAAAAGGGTGCGGCCGCTTCGGCTCAGCACTACCCCATCGAGCTTCTTCTCAAAATGGCTTTTTTTCAGCATCTGCTTACCCGTCAAGTAGAATATCAGCCTGTCTACCAAAATCGGTTTGAAGATTTCCGCCACATCCAGGTTTAAGGAAAAACGCCGGAAGTTGGAGGTGTGGAGGTAGCCGATCCGGGGATCCAGGTGGGTACGGTAGATCTCCGATAAGGTAGTGGTATAAAGCAGTGTGTTGCCGAAACTGATCAGAGCATTGAGCCGGTTTTTCGGCGGCCGCTTGCTCCGCACCTCGAAGACGTAATCCGGGTTGTCGATAATCAGATCAAAGGTGCCGTAATAAGCATCACGGATGTTCCCTTCATAGGCCATCAATTCATCAACGGAGGAAGCTGAGTCGATCTCTCCCATCAATTTTTCTATTCTCTCAAAAGCACTGCCCACCTCTTTCCCCCTGTTCCGGTAATACATCAATACCTGGCGGATATTTTTGACTGCTCCGGTGACAAAGGCTCGGGCCAGACAGATGCGCAGCTCAGGATTGATGTAGTGCTCTGCTTGCTTCACCGTCATATACCCGGAATTGAAGTGCTCCCTGGGGTAAAAGCTCCCCATGTAATAGTCGTAATGGTTGTAGTAGTGAAGGATGATCTCTTTTTCGCTGAGGAACTCCAGCAGCCTTTTATTAAGGTCAACTTCTCCAAAGACATGGATCTCTCCGATATCTTCAACGGGAAGAAAACGCTTGCCCTCATCCGTGATCAAGCAGATGGTATTGTTCTCCCGCCTTAGCTCCCCACTGTTCAATAGATAGATCGACTTGCGCACGGCTTCTCCTCCTAAGCCCAGCAGAATTCAGCATAGGCACAGGGGCGGCACCAGCGGGTTCTAACCGCAGGCGGGGGCACCGGAGAGTCGATAATCCTCCTGATTTCCCCGATTATTCTCTCGATTTCAACAAGATCTTCTTCTTCAAGAGTAACCAGTTCCCTTTTGCGCTCCTCCGGCACCAGCAGCACCCCTTTGAAATCCAGACCCAGACTTTTTAGCACAAACAGATAGTATTTCAACTGTAGCCTGGCGCTTTCCAGAAACCGGCTCGACTTCTTGATTTCGGCGATCAATACCTCGTCCCTGGAGGCCTGCATCAGGTCGATTCTTATGTTCCCTACCGCCAGCTCGTGCCTGTCCCTCCGGTAACTGTGTTCGTGAATGAAGCGGCCGATTGCCACATTATCGTCATCCTCGTCCGGCGTGAGCTGTCTGGCCATCAGCCACACCTGGCGGTGGCAGATGGTGTAGTACCAGACCAGGGTTCCGTTGACCGGCCAGTGTTCACCAATCATCGACCCCATCCCCTGCGGCCTCCAGATCAGGCGGCATAAAACCAGTCCGCCTGCTGTATATCCTGCCGATCCCCTCTCCTTGAACAAGATAAATACCCGAGGATACTTTCCTTAAGATATCGCCGCTCTCTGCCCCGTAGATCATTCCTCCGACCCGCAGCAGCCACTCCTCCAGCATTTTTACCGGCACGGAAACAGCATGGAGGCCGAGCCTCCGGCTGGCTTCCCGCTTCTGCTCCACCATCCTCATGACATCCTCATCCGGCGCCGCCTGCCGGCTTAGAAGATCGAGGTCATTCTCCACCCCCTCATAGGCCACCACCAGAGTGGCTTCACCTCTTTCCTCCTTCTCTATGAGATCGTGGAATTCTCCCCACCTGCCGCTGCTGATGTCCTCCCAGAGCGGGTTTTCCGCCGTTATCTCCCGCACCTTACGGTAATAGGCGGCAACCATTCCTGGGCAGTCTCTCTCATCGAAACTGTCTTTGAGAACAGCCTTTGTAGCAACCAAGAGCGTGGAGTCGTAGACATACCCTGCATAGCTCCTGCCGTTCTCATCACACAGCTCGCAGACGAGCACCTCCCCCTGCTCCCTCTTCCCGTGGCGGTTGCAGCGGCCGGCCACCTGAATGATGCTGTCCAGCGGCCCGAGGTCGCGATAGACAAACTGAAAATCCAGGTCGACCCCTGCCTCCACCACCTGCGTGGAGACCAGCCGGGCAGGTTTACCGGCACTTTCATCCTCTCTTATCTGCTGCAATGTCGCTCTCCTGTCCAGGGGAGTTACCCAGCCGGAAAGGAAATAGGATGTCACTCCGCGGCTCTGCAGCTCCAGATAGGCCAGCAGTGCCGAGCGGTGCGTATTGAAAACCAGCAGGGCGCTCTTAGCCAGAAGCTTCGAAATAACATCGGGGGAACCCAGGAGTTCCGGCACAGTCAGGCGTTCGCGCCTCCACTCAAAGCGGTGCCTGATCATGGGGAAAAAGTAGGGACGGGGAGCCAGCTCTAACCCCTGAGCGATCTCGGGCTGTGTAGCCGTCATCAGGATGAAGGTGGTATTCAGCTTCTCCGACAAGAGGTTCAGGGTTTTACCAAATCCCTGCCAGTAACAGGAGGGTATCGCCTGCGGCTCATCCAGAATCACCACCGCCCTGCTCAGCCGGTGCAGGGACATAGTGTCATTTCCTTTAGGTGAGTAGAGCACTTCCCAGAATTTGGCCATGGTGGTTATCACGACAGGTTCCTGCCAGTAGCGGAAAAAGGAAAGAAAGCGCTCCTGTGGTGAGGAATTCTCCGGATCCCCCTCCTCTCCCGCTACTTCACTCAGGTAGTGATCCTCACGGACCGGAGAGGCATCCTTAAAGAGCACCCGGGCGACATCCGCATTCTGCTCGACCAGGCTGATAAAGGGGAGCACATAAATGATCCCGGTTGCCGCAAACCTTTCCGCCGCCAACATGGCCAGCTCCAGCCCGACCAGCGTCTTCCCGGCTCCCGTCGGCAGGGTCAGGGTATAAATGCCCGGTTTTTTGAGGACCTCTTCGGCCTTTCGGACAACCTCCTCCCGTACCTGCTGACGCCACTCCGCCAGCGGTCTTCCCCTCAAGGATGCGGCAAAATCCTCCACCCGCTTCTGGTCGATCCTCAAGGGATGGTACTCCATCTCCCTGCCCACAGCCGCATTATAGCGATCGGCGGTGACCAGCAGGGAATAGAGCATTCGGAGCCGCAGCCAGGCCTCCTCCATTTTTTCTTCATCCGGAGGGAAAAACTCCACCCGCTCAAAGATCAACTCATCCCAGTCCGCCTGAGCCGGCAGCAGCTCCCCCCACTTCGCCAACTGGTGCCCCAGGGCCTCCATAACGGCTTCCGCACCGTTCCAGACCGGGATCTTGCCGATCACCCCACAGGCGTTCTCCTGATAATCCCAGCAGAACCAGAATTTTTTCGCCTCATCCAGGTTCTCCAAAGAGGAGTGATGGCGGCGCACCGCTTCGGTGCAGAGGAGATCTCCGGTCAGCCCCAGCACAAGGGCGGCAGAAGGAGCGGCGTGTCCAAACCGCCCCTTCTGCTGCAGCAGGTGCTTCTGGAACAGGGGATGGGCCTTCGCCAGATCGTGGAGGAGAAGCGCCCATCTTTCACCCTCTTCGAGTTCCAGCCGGAAGTGTCTCGCTATTTTTTGGGCCAGCTCAGCTGTTTCCAGCAGGTGCTGCTCCAACCTCTTACCCTTATGGCTGTATACTTCACCAGGGCTCAAACCAGGCCACCCTTTCCGTGCCTACCAGGCTCACTTCTACATCCCCCCGGTTCCGGAGGTAGATCCGGCTGTTCACCCGGTATTCGGGATAGATCACGTTGACCGTCTCCTGCTGCCTTCTTATACCGTCCAATCTGAAGGGGACCACCTCTGAATGGAGGCAGCCGCTCTGCTGCAGATCCAGCCGGACATCTCCGTAAAGGGGTAGGACGCTGTCGATCCCCATAGCCTCCTCTTCCACCGGGGTCTCCCGGAACTCCCCGACATAGGAATATTCCGCCAGGGCAAAAGCCACTCCCAGATAAGGGGTGAAGATGAACTCCTGCCGTTCCAGCCTTTTCTTCAGCTCATCATAGACCTCACCGCCCCGAACGTAAATCCGGTAAGCCGGCCTCTTCAGCAGCTGGTGTTTGACCTGAATGTGCTCCCCCATATCGCCACTGGGCGATTTGAACTTGATCAGATTGACCGCGGTAGAAAACCAGGCCACCGGCCGCCTCAGCCCCAAGGCCACCTGCATACCCCTGACCCGATCCCAGTACTCGGCTTTGAGCGCTCCCTCCGAGGCGCCGTGATCAAGGCCGACAATCGCTGCGATCAAGCCGCAGACGGCCGTCGGTGGGGGAAAGGGAAAGGAGACCATGGATGTGGTGGTATAGGGCTTCCGGAACATGGCCAGGTCCCCCCAGACGTCGAAAACCAGGGTCAATCCCGCTCACCTCACCTCAATAACGGCTCCTGCCAGGTTTTTCAACCGGTCGATGCCCAGCAGGGAGAGTTCTTTATTGACGATAGCCCTCACCCGGTCGATCTGATCCGACTTTTCTTCCACCGCATCGATGAGCGGTTCGATATCCACTACCAGCTGGCTCAAGCGCCGCAAAGCCCTCTGGGCGTCCCGATCCGGCTCCTCACCCTCCGCCGTAAGCAGGCGCAGCTTCTCATCCAGCGCCCCGATCTTGCCGTTGAAGCCCTCTTTATAGGTGATCTCCAAATAAAAACGGGATTTATGCTCCTGCTTGCTCCTGGTAATCAGGTTATCGGTGCCGGACCAGAGGGCTTCCGCAAGCAGATCCAGGTCCTCCTCGGTAGCACCGGTGTACTTAGCCGCATGCTGGTTGGCGATCCCGTAGGTGGCGATCAGGGCAAAGGGAACCTTGTACTCGTTGCGGAAGGAACGCTGCTGTTTTTCCTTCCCCTCCCCGCCTTCAGTGGCAAAGGCCGAAGTGCCCTGGATGAACTCGAAAGTGCAGGCATGCAGAGAGCGCCCCCACTTGAACTGCACCGGCCCCGTCCAGGCAAAGGACTCGTTGCCGAGGGCAAAGGTGACCCCGAAGAGCCTGGTGTCGATGCACTCCCGCAATACCTCGTCGCCCTTCTCCTTGCCGGTGCTTTGCTTCAGCTCCTCAAACCTGGTTTTCAGCGTTTTCGGCTTGCCGTCAACGAAGACCAGCCGCTCCTGGTTGACCCACTCGTCCCTGACGGTGCGCTTGATCCGGACGTCGGATACCAGAGCCTGTAAGGTGTCCTCGTCATAACGGGGGTGGTTTTCATTCAGAGGGTCACCGTTCGGGTTCGCATCAACCACCGTATAGAGAAAAACGAACTCCCTTCTCCGCTTAAATTCCATCATTAATTACCTCCCTCATTGTCCAATTCTTCTTTCCCTTCTTTACCAAAGATCTTCCAGAAGTAACTGGCGGCGTTGCCAAAACCGACGGTAAAGGCAAAATTGCCGTCAATCCCCAGGTCGCCGTTCCCCGACAGGATCAGCCTGCCCACCTCGGCTGCCAGCCGGTTGATCAGGTAGGAATGCTTCTGCATCCCCTCGTAGGCGCTGATCAGCTGGGGCACCCGGGCCAGCTGCCTCTTCAAGCGCTTCAAGTCCATCCTGCCGAAGTCGATCTGCTTGAAAAGAGGGGCTTTCTTGATGTCGCCCTCTTTCCCCACCTGGCAGCGGGCCATGTAGCCGAGAAGAACCCCGGCCAGGAAGACCCCTTTGCCCCGCTCACTCTGCAGATAGGGATCCTCAAAATCCGATAGAAAATCCAGTTTCACACTGCCACCTCCTGATTGATCCGGTACATATAATCCGCCCAGGCCTGTGCGTAAAGCAGAGTCCGGGCTACATCGTTCCAACTCCCCGATTCGAAGGCCAGCCTGGCCGCCCGTTCCACAACCGCCTGTTTGAAGAAGGCCACTGGCAGCCTCTCCCCCCGCAGCATCTTCCCGATCACCTTTAAGGCATAATCTCTAAAAACCTTCTTATCGCCTTCGCTCTTGCCGGCAAAACCGCTCAGGGTTTTATAGAGGCTCTTGATCGCCCAATCGAGGGTGAAGAGATCATCCCGCCCAACATCTCCGAATACCGCTTTAATCGCTTCCCCCCATTTTCGCTCCAGCATGGCCAGCCGTTCCGGGGGCACGTCCTCCACCATCAGGTGCACCAGCTCCTGGGCGTTGTTTCTCTCCCAGAAGATGAAGTGAAAAACCAATCCGCTCCCCTCTTGGGCTAAGCGGGAGAAGTACCGTGATTCCCTTTTCTCCCCGGGGCTCTGCAGCCTGTCCTGAGAAAGGCCCTCCTCCACGCTGGCGATCAGCTGCTTCAACGTCCGGCCACCGCCGCCTCCGACCGCCTCTGGGAGGGTCCAGATGTTGATCCCTGGGAGTACCGTGTTGTTGTTCAGCTTCATCTGGAGCCTGTCCCGGCCGGAGGAGATGCTTTCAAAACAATCATCACAGACTGGGAAATCCCATGGCTCCTGTTTCTTGTCTAACCCATGGCAAATATTAACTTTATCTCTGGTAGAAAACTTGAAGACCTTACTTAAGGAACGGGGTGTGCAGAGCTTCCGGCAATAGGCGCAGCGAACCTGCTCCTCCCCCAGCTTTAAGGTGTCCTCCAGCTTCCGCCTGAAGTAACCGAGAAAGGCGGGAACCTCACCGGGATAGAGGAAGCTGCCGTCATCCCCTTCTAACCCGAAGATAAAGGCGTGCGAAGATTTCGGATCCAGGTGGGGCAAAATCCCTTTCAATTTTTCCGGTAGTTCGGCCATCACCCGATCTACCGATCCGGGGCTGAAGGTCTCTTCCCTCTCATAATCGAGCAGCAGCTTGTTCCTGATCTTGTTGAGGTGACAGCCCTTATCCTGCGCCCAGTTATCACCCTTCCCGAAGATTGCTTCTCTGTTTTTGTTACTATCTTTCTTCGGCTTGCCCATCAGATGAATCGGGCTGAAACCCCAGGTGGCAGCGCTGCCCGCCCTCTTGCGATAAAGATATTTCCCCTTCATCTCGGGCTGCATGATCTGATCCGCCAGATCGACCCAGGCAACGCCCAACACATCGATCTGTTCCGCCTCCCGATCGGCCACCTTGAGGGCGACCCGGATCAGCCTGCCGCCCTTTTCCATCGGGAAAATGAGATACGGATCGAGCCCTTTCCCAGGTGTTAGCGACCCCAGTGAACGAATGGCGCTGATGAAACCCATGTCATCACCTCCTCAAATATTTGTCAACATCTGTAAAATAGCAGACAAGAAAAATCTTGACTGGAACGATACTAGCTATTTTTAATAGTAACCAATTACCAGAATAGATTTTTTGGACGAAATTTACTCAGCTTACCGTTGATAACATTTGTTCCAGCTTCTGCACCATCTCCTTGGCCCGATTACTTATGCTTTCCGGAGATGCCGGACTGTCGTTCATAGCGCAGTGGGCAACATCATTGCGCAACGCTGTCAGATGATCCCAAAGCTCTGTTATTTCGTCTACTTCTGTTAGATGACTGTACCATGAAGGAAGAGATTCCTCTGTGGGCTTTTCTCTCTTTAATTTCTGAACAGCCACACCCATTGCGGATTCCAGCTTTTTTCGAACCTTCAAATTTAGCCATTGATCACCAAACCCTGCCCGCCATGCCAGCCAGTTAACCAGCCACTCCCTTTCCATTAGCACCGCCTGGACAATGAGATCCTTTTCAAGGAAGTATTTGATGAGGAACAACTGGCATCTGAGTCCCCCTTCGTCGAGCATCTGAGTATCGGCCGCTGACAGAGGCGTTAGTTCATCTGTAAGCCGCGCAAGAATATGTCCAAACGGCTTCGCCCAGCGTGCCGCTTCCCGCTCCACCTCCCGACCAAGAATTTGCGCTTTAGCTGCAGCGCTCAGCGCTTCTAAAGGTCGCAACAAGCGCACAGACCGGGAAAATACCTTGATACATCCCGCCATCTTCTGAAGCTGACGGGGGAGTTCCTCCCCCTCACGCCTTTCTGAGATCCACTGCCGGCGGTGCGCCTCCATCAGCAAATCAGCCAATTTTTCTCCCTCACTGCGTACTATGAAAGCCTCTACCGCCTGCAGCCATTCGTGCAGATCTACCAGCATGGTCAGATCAAAAACAGGGGCGCGCCACCCCCCGTCGGGTCCGGCCTCTCTAGCATCGTACGCTCCATAAATAATGCGTTCCAGATGGATATCCCGGGTCTGTCTGAGATAATTAATGACTCCAAAAATCACAAACGGTAGAGAACGCAATGCATGCGTTACATCTAAGACAACCCTTGCACCATCCGGCACTGCACCTGAGACGATATCGAAGATCTCCCAGAGCTCATCCTCTGTTCTTCCCAGTGGAATGGGCACCGGCTGTAAACGATTGCCGAGCAGGCGTTCTATCTCTCGGTAATGTTCGTGAACATGAGCCTCCGGTGTTACCATCAACAAAAGCTTGTCCGGTCGGAAAAACGCATCAGCTGCCAGCGGGAAAAGAGCAGTACGATATATCTGGTATCCCCCTCCGCCGTGCAGCCAACAATACTCAATCTCCTCGTATTTCCCAATGCCGATAGTAGAAAGAACCACAAACACAGAATCACCTCCCTTCTCTGTCACCGCATTCTTTACCAAGCTAATTCACCGGAACACAGCAACCGTAACCCTGAGAGTTCTTTGCCCCCAATCCGGCATCCAGCGCCACCTGCAGAAGCCCCGGGTCGGCACGAATTTCGTATTCACCCATCCAACCCTTAACCACGGTCTCCTTGTAGCGGGTGATCTTCATGTCCCTATTTTCCACGCACAGCGGCCTGATGCTGAACTCCTCCGTTCGCGCCGAGCGCCCGTAGACCAGAAGGTGCTTCTTCGCCAGGTTATCGGCCACCAAAACGGGAAAACGCGGTTCGAAGGGAGAATAATAATAAGTAAACTTCTTTCCGTTTTCATCAGAAAGGGTGCTATAGACCACCAGCGGCGAGAGCATCCGCACCTTGAGCCTGTCCTCCCTTACCCGGGGAGCTGCGGTGGCGAACTCCTTCACCTCCAGCCGGGCATCTCCGAGGCGTACCTGCCCTTTCCGGAGAAAACCGGTTCCGATCTCCTGCAGAACGAAGGGTATGGGAGAACAGATCACCAAACGCAGCGGCGGAGTCAAAACCAGGCGACCCGCCGGCCGGTCATAGCGCACCTCACGCCCCAAGAGCCGCGAGAAGGTAAAAAGCTTGAAGCGGCGCTTCTCATAGGAAAATCCCTGCTCGTGCAGATAGCTCCTCAGCACCGGATTGTTCATGTGGCTGTAGATCAGCCCCTGGAGCAGATGCCCGTACTGAACGGGGACCGCCACCGGCTCCGGGGCGCTGAAGAAAATGGTGAGCTGCACTAAATCCCCTCCCAGTTACAATTTTTGCTTATTGGCCCAGTTCATGAGCACTTTCTTCCAATCGTCGTGCTCATTTAGAGGGGGTTTTTCTTCGTTTTTCACAACATCACCCTGCAAACGCCTGTTTTTACTTCTAGTCTGTACCCCTGAAGCCGAAACCCCTGCAATCTGGGCGTGGAAGATCCGGCTCAGCCAGCCCAGAACATATGCAAGCTCATCAAATGAAAGACCCTTTAAATCGGGGTGATTCACACGCCCCCTGCTTATTTCGAGCGCGCTGATAATCGCCTCATACTGCTGCCGCATACCGTAGCGGGCAAGAGGGCTTCCGGCCAAAGCCTCCACCATTGTCAACGCCTTGTGCATCCTGTCATCCGCTTTCGAAGAACGGGAAACATCCCGAAAGATACCAGCAACAGTTTTAACTGCCGTCGTCCCCTTCTTAGCACCCATTTCACGCAAGGGCGGCCCCTCCAGCAATCGATATGCCAGGCTCAAAAGGCGCTCTTTATTCATTGCCATCAAGGAATCATCTCCTTCCTGCATCGCCTAATATCCTTCCGCGCCCCAGCGCGGGCCGCGACGCTCACCCGACAGGACCTGGCGGACCAAATCCACATTCTTTTTGACGTCAGGGTCGTGGTCCCCGTAATTTCGAGCAAGCCCCAACAGATCCGGATATTCGGCCTGTTCGAAAAGGCCGCCCCTGGCATACCAGCTGACCTCGAGCAGTTTTGTCCGAACGGTGCCGTAGTAAGCCGGTTTTCCGTAACCGATGCTCAGATTGATCGTCCCATCGAGGCCCAGTGCAAAGCAGAGCAATGACAGCTCATCCTCGTCCAGGTTTTGAAAGGTCACCTCTCCCTGAAAGACACTTCCGGGAGCAGCTGTTTCAACCGGCTGGTTGCCACTTCGCGGTTCGCCCAGGAGGTAAAGCTTACGACCGCGGTAAGCCGCCGCCGGCAGCCTCTCTTTAAGCCGTTTAAACCATTTCAGCCACTCCTCTTTCGTGCAATCAGGGCAGTGGGCGGGGCCATTACAGGAAACAGCCTCATAAAAACTGCAGTAATACAGTCGCTCATTCCCTCCACCTCTGTTATCCTTCTGGGGGTAATCTTTAAACGGCTGCTCCAGCGTAGGCAGCTTCTCAACGGACAGCTGCACCTCCCCTACCGGGCGAAACTCTCCGAAAACCACCCTTCCCCGATAGCTCTTCCCCCTGCCCACAAATCCAAAGAGGCGACAGGTTATGCAGGCAGCCTTATCGTTGCATCTTGTCCGCACTCCTGGAGGCAGGGCATTCTCTAGCCTGGAGTTATTTTTCACCGGCGGCCGGGGAAGACAGCTCCGGGAACAGGCCTCGGCCAGACTGCGCACAACCCCCTTCAGGGACGAGCCGGGAATTACAGGGATCTCCCCGTCACGCAAAAAGGCTTGAACCAGCCGTCCGTCAATTAGGCGATAAGTGCCGCTGCCGATATGCAGAGGAGTAACCACCGACAGCTCGAGCGTCATCCTTCCGGTCCAGCGACTTTTGTCGAGCAGATTATGCGGTACAATCCCTCTGCGGTCATCAGGACGCACCTGCAGTAGAGGAATAAACGTATAGGGCTTATCCCGCAGCAGCGTTCCGGTTCCTTTAGCCACCTTGATTCACCCTCTCCAGCCTCTGACGCATCTCACTTTGAAGGCGGTGCAGTTTTTTCAGTTCCTGCACCAAATCCACGTCAAGATCGCGGAGCCAAGCAAGCCCTTCCCGGGTGGTTTCCCAGCAAAAACCGTTTCTGCCGTAGCGGAGTCCGCTTACTTTTACAGCGTCTTCTTTTTCTTGATAGCCCAGCAGGACTTCCTCCGGCAGAACCCGGCGGTAATCGCGCAGCACAATGCGGACGTTTTCTAGCCGCACCCTGCCATACCCCCTGGTAGAGCCGCCACCGAGGAAAACGTAACCTTCATCCAGATCTTGAAGCAGCAGCCCCAAGAGCTTCAGCTGCCAGAGGGCAAAATTGGTGAGGCTGATTTCGGCTTCAAAAGTCCCCTCCTCTACAACTTCTGGATTGAACAATGCCGTCCCCTGGCTGGCCCCTGTGATGCGGTTGATGGCAACATGGTTTCGGACGTTCATTCTTAAAGGTTTGCCTGGCACGGGAAAGGCATCGGAGCAGCGCAGTCTTCCTGCCAGGTAGGTCTGCCCGAAAAGCTGGGTCAGCGGATCTGAAGCGTAATAGGCTTCGCAACCCAACTTGTTCCGCAGCAATCTGTCAAGGTCGTGTATTTGCTGCTTATCAAAGGGATCCGGAATCTCCATCCCATCCGGAGCCAGGGAGCGGACGATCTGCTCCGCACGGCTGCGCAGCACCCCTTTGAGGCTGGAGCCGGGAATATAGGGAACACTTTCGCCGTTTTGCCAGGCACGAACAAAGCACATGTCGGGCAGCAGAGGATCTAAGCCGGGCTCATCGGGCCCCTTTATCAACAACGGGCCTGCAGTCCGTAGCCAGAACGTTACCTTCATTTCGTTGCGCAAGTTCTTAAACATTCTCTCCACCCCCCGGATTGAGCTCTGAGGCCCTGCAGACATCTTTCATCTCCTCTGTAGATATAGACTCCCAACCACCGATTAAAAACTGCCGCAGGTTGGAAACAGTAACTGAGGCCACCTTTACATTTTCCAAGCGCACCCTTCCTAGGCCACGACCCGTACTCCCTCCGATCGGAAGCTCACCCCTGATAAAAGGGAACAGTGTTAAGAGCAGATCCTGCCACTCCTCTTCGGTGGCATTCTCAACGATCGCCTCGAAAGTAAAAGCGGTTCCTGCGGGCACTGCTTCTGTTTCGTACTTGCGGGACGTTAAGGAAGTCCTTTTATCACGGTCTATGGCAACACCGGGGCGAATTTCATAGAAGCCCGGCCAGCTGGATTCAATTACCAATAGATCCCTTACCCTTACGCGGCCGGCGAAATGGGGGCTTCCAAAAAGGCGGCACGCCGGGCATAGCTGCTCGTAAATCGCCTGTGCCAGAGCCTGGAGGTTTTTGCCGTGTTCTTTTTTGAGCTCTTTCACGGATTTTGTAGACAGACAGGGCTCGCTCAGCGGGTCGCAGCAACCCCTGTCGCCGTTAGCAAGCTGCCCCAGAACCTGCTCGGCAAAAGTCCGCCAGACCCCTTTAAAGGAGGAACCCGGGATAAAGGGGCGTCCATAAGCATCGCGAATAACCGGATTATCAACAGCCCCCGGTTCGGGTATACCGCCACCGCTCCCGATGCGCACCGGTGTGATGGCTACCAATCGCCCTATAATCCTTCTCCTGTTGTCAAACCTATCATAGAAAAGACTAGCGTCTCCTGCCACGGCGCCCACTCCCTTCCTTACCTGTTTTTTTGCTGCCGGCATACTCCAGGTACTTGGCACGCCAGGCCAGGTATCCGAAATAGTAAGTCAGGCAGAGAAGTACGAACTTTCGATCGTCCTTTCGCTTCTTCAACGCTAATTCTTCAATCGCCTCGATCTCATCTTTCAGCGCTTCCCCGAAAGGCCGATCGCCTACCGAGCAGCGCCATGATTTATAATCATTGTCCCGCCCCATCTGATAGTCGATAAAGGCCTCGATTTCCAGCACTGAGGAGGCCGTCTGGGTTAGCGACACCAAGTTGCGAATCTGGCTGTAACCCATCCCACCAGGTTTGGATCTGCCATCCCCTAGAAACTTCGCAGCCCTTTGGGCAAGCTCTTCTTTTAGACCCTCAAGGTCCTTTCTCCTATCCCGCTCGGCATTCAAGCCATCTACGGTTCGCTCAGCTGCGTTCATCGTTTATACCTCCCGTCTCCCCTTATTTAGGTGAATTTCGTCGCAGATGCGCACAGCCCCATAACCATCTTCTTTATTCATCCCCAGCCCTCGTTCTTCCAAAATCAGCAGGGACTGCAGCAGCTCATCATCAAGGGGCCCCCGCACCCGGCAAAGGAAAACGCTGCCTGCAGAAATGTGCAGGGATGCTTGACGGCGCCCGTCGCCGCGCTCTGCCGTCCGGTAACCCCCGTAAACCTTAAAATCCGCAAGCACCTTCACCAACCCGTCCAGGCGCTCGCTCACAGGGGAACCGGCGGGGAGCAGAGCTTCTATCAGTTCCCGCTGCAGGGTGTCATTGGATACTCGCTCACTTTTAGGCGTCAAGCGCTTTTCAGGCAGTGCATCGGCCAGCATGGTGAAAGACAGATATAGAAACTCTCCCTCCTTAGTGCCGGCCGGAATATCCAACAGCTCTCTGGCTTTTTCCTGGAAGCGAACGATGCGCTCCTTTAGCTTCTCCACACCACAGCCCACAGCCTTTTCAAAATGAACCCTGGCCTTGCCCAAACCTGCGGTTGTCTTCGCCCCAATCCGGAGCTCCAGCTCCGCAGGGAAGGCTCCGGCAGGATCGGGAACTGTCAACAGGCCGCTGAACACCTGGCCCTCTCTCAGCACCCGCAGAGAATAAAGCTGTCTGTCCTGGGCCACCCCACGATAGGGGTCCACCTCCAGGCGCATAATCAAGCGCCGTTTGGCTTCCACCTTGCAGCCGTCTTTCAGGTACCCTCCTGCCCTTTCGGCCGGCTTCTTACACTCAGGACAGGAAAGTCTCTCTGAAAAAAGGAGGGTATCGAAAACCGGGTGATCGTCATTAAATTTGCAACGATAAGCGCTCAATGGGGCCACCCTTGCCCCATCCAAATAGAGGTTGTGGAAGCGCAGTTCAGCGAAGGAGGAACACAGGAAGCACCAGGAGCAGCGGGTGCATTCAGAGCCGCCCACAAACTCGACCCAGTTTATCAGCCCTTCGTCCGCCTCATAGGGACAGTCATCCTTTATAACCCGCGCCAAAGCCGCCCGCAGAACTCCTCCCGGTATGTAATCACGGGAAGGAAGAAAATAGGCCGACGGTTCACGCCTGTCACCAACCAGGGTCGGGCTCTGCAGCGTTATTTTTACAGTGTACTGCATTCCTACTTCTCCTCCATTATTTCTGATTGAAACCACCCCAGGCCGCGGCTCTTTCCAAAGCCAAGGGAGTAATTGTAGGCAAAGGCATCCTTCAGGACTGCTATTACCTGATCCCGATAAACCTCCGGCACTGTCCCGCTGATCCGGCCGCGATAGACCAGATTCTCCCCACCGGTCGTTTCCACTGTATACAGTGCGCCGTCTCGAGCTACCCTCCGGTAGCGGTCGATCCCGATGCCGGAGCGGACGCCGAGCCAGTGCTCATTTTCCTCTTGCACCGGTCGGGCGTCGTCAAAGCAGAGACAACCCTTCCTGTATTCCGCACGGCCGAAGATCAGGCACTCCAGGCAGCTGCAGTCATCGGAGCCCCGGCAGATCCCCGCTTCTCCGTACATTCCCGCCCCTGCCAGCGCCCTCACGGCAGCCCGCAGCCTTCCTTTAATTGTCGACCCGGGAATGATGGGAATTCCGTTTTCCCGGTAAGTGTAGCTGTCCAAAAAACCCGCTCCCCCGGTACCGGTGCCAATATGTACAGGAGTTTTAAGCTTCAACCGGTATTCAATGCAGAGCTTTGCCCTCTTCAACTGCTTTCACCTCCTGACCCGACATAGTTCCAGAGCTCCACCACATCGATCCAGGGGCAGCAACTGCTGCCTTCTATCTCTTCTATCTCACAAAACATGGCCGGATCCCCATGCTGTCCTGTTAAGATATGCCAGCAATTCCGCAGTGCCTTCTGTTGCGCCTCCGGTAGACGAGAGAACTGGTAATTGAAAAAGAGGTTGGCCACCTGCATGCCGTAACTCACCGCTGCCTGACGCAGCCCGTAAAACCAGCTTCTTCCGGGAATCTCTCGGCTCGTCTGAAGCCGGCACAGCGCCTTCATGAGGTTTTCGGCCTGAGTAAAGGTATACGGCCGCAGGGTGAGCTTGACGCCGTTTTTACAAAAAGTTTCCGAACGGTAAACAGTTATATTGTCCTCGTAAGCACCATAGGAGGCCAAAACGGCGATGTCCAGCGTCCCTTCCTTCAACTCCCCCTTTGCCAAATCCCTGTAAGCACGCTTTTTGGCTTCCTTAAGAAGGGCCTGTGCCACCTCGAAGAGGTAGCGCACCGGCGTCTTCGCCCCGGCAATAATCACACCGACCGAAAGGGTTGGGCCGGCTTTACCCTCGGAGAGGTTCTTAAACAATCTGTCGAAACACTTCCCTATAGCAACAGCCAGCGGCAAGGCGGCCTGCGCCGGGACAATGATAAAGGCATCATCACCGCCCAAAGCGATTATCTCAACCGCCCCGTTATCTAATAGCGCCTGGTGCTCTTTAATAGCAGTAAAAGCAGCCGTATAGGCAGCATTCTCGGTGAACTGACTCAGCATGCGCAGATGAGCGAGGGAATTACACTGCCCGAAGAGAGAACCGAAGTTATTGCCGTCGGCATAGATTACTGCGATCTCCTCATTGGAGTCGGCGATTTCGCTGATCTCCTGAGCGGCAGGAAGATCCGCCTGCACTCCCCGCGCCTCCCAAAACTCCCGGTAATCGGCAGCAAAAACCGTCTTCCTGGCACTTTGACCTACAATCTGCTTCCGCAGGCAGGACGCACAGAGAGGCCGCTCTTCATCCTCATATTTCCACTGCTTTACGGCCGGACGGATGCCACATGAATCGCACCACCTTCCACCGGCGTCCGGCAGAGGAAAGCTCGAAACATTTAAAGACCCGTCGGCGTAAAGCTCTATATCCCCTTTTTCCGCGTCCCAAGCAGGGATCAGCACACTGCGCCTATCAACAATTTCATCGTTCAGCCTGCGGTTCAAGCTTGAAAAATCGCTCAGCTCGGCAGCATGTACCCGGCAGCTCACACCCACGGCCCGGGCAGTGAGACAGACCTCACGGTACAATCGCTCGATCTCCCCGGCCACCATTTCCCCCTTGCCGGCAGGCACCACGGCCAGCAGGTGACCGCCCCCGGCGTATATCAAAGACGCTCCAGTCAAACCCGGCAGTTCGCGAAACATTCGGAAAAAACGCTTGCGGTTGATGTCGTCCAGCAAGACGCTGGCGCCTCGAATCTCGCCGATGCGGTTTGTTTCCAGGTAATACTCCTTTACTTTGAAGGCTCCTCCTACAACCAACTCCAAAGGAGGCAAATGATCCCAAGAGGTAGCTGTTATCCCCGGAACGAGCTCTTCTGGATAGCCTGCCAGGAGGGAGGCCGCTGTATAGGCATCCTGGAGCCGCTCCGGGATCGGCGCTAAGAAGGATAAGCCTTTTCCCCCAGCGTAGATCTCGCACCCGTCGAGGAGGGAAGTGAGAGAAAGCGCCGACCAATCCTCCCGCTGTACCTGTTCGGCTGCCAGGGCGTAGAATAAGCCTGTACGCAGGAGCAGGAAATCTGCCAGCCGAACGCAATCTTTCTTTTCCCCTCTAATCCAGCCGGAGAAAGAACGACTGCACCCGGGGTAAGGCAGCTCCGGCCACAGAGCCACCGGAGGGATACCGGAGGCATCGCTTTGAGCGCTTTCACAATCGAAGCCGGATTCCTTGAGATACTGCTTGCGGCTGAATACATCCCGCTGGGCAAACAAACAGGACAGTTGTTCGGCGGCGCTTTTATGCCCCTTTTCTTTAATTAAAACCTCTGACCAGGCCAGCCCCGCGTTGGTAATCTCAGCAGCCTTTTCTCTTTCGAGGTAATAGCAGCTACCGGTGACCGGATGAACCCAACAAAAAGCATCAGATGGCGGACGGTCCACCTTCTCAGGGCAACCTAAAGGGTTGCAAACATCCTCCAACCAGTTTACAAACGCCAAGTTATTACCACCTCCTATATATTCTCATGCAGCAAAGACTGCCTGTTCCTCTGCTTTACCTCTTTGCCCGCGCCCCCTCCCGCACCGCCTGCAAATTGATGATTTCGGCCACCTCGAAGCGGGGTGGGAGGGACCCGCGAACGAGCCGCAGCCGCAGTACCGGCGGAAAGTATCCCATCCTCCCGTGCAGCTCTGCCATAAGCACCGCTGCGCTGATGTTTAAAGACGGCGGGTTGACGAGAATCGGCACTGTTTGCCATTCCTTTGCAGCGAGCCCGGTCCGCTCGGCCATGGCCACAACCTGGGGGGCAAGAGGTTTCTGAGGATCGATTTGAGCGTCGACTTCTATTACCCTTTCTACCTTCTCACCGGCAATCTTCTCCAGTTGCTGCAGCTGTTCAGGAGTCAAAGGATGAGAATAGTTGATAATGACCAAGAGATTAACCCCCTAGTTCTTTTTTTACCGTTTGGATCAGCTTTTCTGTGTCTTCCCGAGACAACTCTCCGCTTTGCGCTGAAGGAAGTTCGACAACTGTAATCCCATGTGCTCTTGCTAAAGCAAAGTTATTAGGCTCATATTCCCGGTCTATAATGAGAAATTTTTTTGTATAAGTGCCCAAGAAACGCTGCTCAGCTGCGGTGATTATCTGTTCGATACCTTCCTTACTTTGAGCCTTCTTCCTCGTTTTCGTTTCAGCAATTCCTACCCGATTACCGCATCTTAGTACGAGATCGATTTCCAGCCCTCCCAGCGGTTTTACTGAGTGTTTAACTTCATCAAGTTCCTGACTCAGCACTCCGTATATCATCTTTTCAAACTCATTATGGAAATCCGCGACATGATAATCAGCAAGATGAGCTCTAAGATAAAAATCTATATCGATCAGCAGAGGAACCTCATCCCGTTTTTCAAGTTTCAGACCATCCGAAAACCGATAATGATAAACAACACTTTTCTTTCCCTCGCTCTCAATGTATAGAAAAGGGCAGGAAAGCTGCTCCGCCAAACGGTAAGCTGCCAGCGCCATCGGTTTAGTACCACCCGTAAGGTTGAACACAATACCGTCCGGAGACCAACCCTTTTCCTCAAGAAACCGCTTAATTTTTCTCTCACAAACAGGCAGATTATACGGGTCAACTTCAATTGGCTCATCTTCAATCATCATACCCCACTCGACACCGCGCAGTTTTAGAACCGAACACAGGCGCTCATAAACCTCCTTCGTGCGCTCTGTTAAGACAAATGCCGCCATCTTAGGCCGCGCATACAATAGAGCCAGAAGGTTAGGTATCGGCTGCTCACCGACAAGGGAGATTATTATCGTATCTTTCACAGCACCCTTTCCCCCCTTTTTTATCCTTTCTCCTCCATCTTTGCGAAATAAGGCGCAAATTCGGCGATCAGAACGCTGCGGTCTACAGTACAGTCAGGGTGGCCGAGCCATTCCCTGAGCTTTTCGTAAATACTGCAGAGCTGATTCGCCACCGTTTGCTCGCTCTTGCAGAGGGCTCTGGCGACAGCGGCGTTATTCAGCCCTTTGCACACCAGGCGTGTCACATCCCGCTCAGCCTTGGTCAGCCAGCGGTGGATGAACTCCTCCTCCCGCTTCATCCTGTTCTCTCTGCTCAACCGTTCGTACCAGGCAACCACCTCCGCCGGATCTTCCAGTTCCGCCACCGTCCGCAGAAGGGTGCCGGCCTCGTTCCAGCGCAACACAGGCACGGAAACCAGCCAGGCCCTGTCGGTAGGCTTAAGGTGCAGGCGGCGTTCCGCTCCGGGATGCCACCCTTCGGTTATCAGGTGCCAGACGCAGTCTCGGGGGCCGAAAAGCAGCTGGGCGACAACCATTCCGATTATTCCCATCACCTTGCGCCCCCCCGATACGCAGAGGTGCACAGTGGCCCCACTGCGACGGGCGCGGCGAACTTCTCCATAAAGGGTGCGGAGCAGGGCCCGCAGTTCCTCTTCGCCACAGAAGTCGACCACCGGACCTGCGGAGGAAACAACCGGAGCCTTCCGCAACCGCACGCCGGGATATAAGCCTTTTGCGTACTCGGCCTCGATCGTCGCCAGCGACTCTTCAATTCCCGGGCTAAAAGTGTAGACTACAGCAACCTCCTTAATCTGGTAACCGAGATATAAAAGCCGGTCAAGGGTTATAGTTACCACTTGAGGCTCCATGCCGAGGGTTGCAATCAATACTTCCCCGTTTCCCCCTGCATCGCCATCCATATTCATCCTCATCATCCTCGAAAGCTGTTGTAGAAACCAGACACCTGGCTACTCTTTTTCTTAGTAAGAAACTACTATTCAATAATGAAAGCGCTAATGACAAGGCATCTTATTTAAAACAAAAACCACTATTAAAATCTTCAAGCTTAGGTGCAAGAGAGCATTTAGAATACAAAAAGGCAGGTTGTTGCTTCCTGCCTTTCTACGATTCTCACTTTTGGGAATACTGCTTTTATACAACCATCTTATTATTACTTTATCATGTTGATTACATTTATCCTCTTGCTGGAAACGGCCGCCTCACGACCCGGGCTGTTTACGGAATTATTGAGCAGAACCCCATGCTAAGGCTCGGTGCCCATCATACCGGATTAGCAGTTTCTGGAGCAAACTATTCGACACCTGTCGCCTTTTTCCTGCCGATTAAATTTTAAATCTGCGCCTCTTAATCCTGTTTCTTCTGAATTCTTGTGGGTAAGCTGTTGGCTGTGAACCACATACAGCTTCTGGTTCCAAGAAGAACGAGCTTCTTTATATGCGAAGAGGCCGAACCCAACGTCAATCGTAAGCGGCTGGATTAAGGTCTAATGCGGAAAATTATAGCTTGACAAAAATACAAAAAATTTTAGTATAAAAGAAGGATATTTATTAAAATTGTTGAAGTATCTTATCAAAGAACATACAAATAATTTTGATAAAGATATTTTTGGGTTATGGAAGGGCTGAAAAGCAAATGCATCACACATTAGGTACATTAAAAAAAATTGTCGAGGGGTTAGGTAAGACGTTAGGAAGAAACTGCGAAATAGTCCTCCATGATATTTCCAACCCTGATTCATCTATTATCGCTATAGCAAATGGTCATGTAACTGGGAGAAATATTGGCTCACCAGCAACAGACTTTTTGCTTGATTTGGCAGCAGCCCCAAATGAAAACGATATGGTTATTAACTATTTTACAAAAGCAAGTAATGGTAAGCAGTTGAAATCATCAACATTTTTATTAAGGGACGAAAAGGGGGAGGTTATTGGGGCTCTTTGTATTAACATTGATATATCTCAATTGCTGGGTGTTAAAGATTTTGTTGATGACTTGCTTTGTATAGACGAAACAGAGAATAATGCGATGGAGAATTTCCCCAATAATACTACTGAATTTTTACAAATGATGATAGATAAAAGTCTCTCCATAGTTAATAAGCCCGTAGAATTTCAAACAAAAGAAGACAAGCTCAAAATCGTGGCTTACTTGAATAAATGCAGGGTATTTAAAATTAAGGGAGCTGTAGATTTTGTTGCAAAGACCCTAAAAGTATCTAGATACACAATTTACAACTATTTAGATGAAATAACAGCAGATGAAACAACTTAAAGCCACAACAGAATTAACCTCATAGATGTTAGCAAATACTCTTTAAGAAGTTAATCCATAAATGCATCCAACAAGAAATTTTCGAAGTTTTTAAGGGCGACCTCGGGCCATCGTACGTTGAGCTTCGCAGAAGCACATCAGATTATCAAGAACCTTTGAATCATTTTTAAGCAAAGGTTCTATGATAAATTACAAATCAAATTTGCGAGGAGGAAGAGATATGGACCTACAGGGCATGAGGGACTTGGCCGCTTTTTTGAAGGGTGAAATGGCACCTGCTCTGGGGGTAACAGAACCAGGTGCAATTGCATTGGCTTCGGCTAAGGCATATGAAGCTATAGGAGGTGATATTGAAAAGATAACTGTAAGTACTGATGAGGGCGTTTTTAAAAATGGCTTTTCTTGTGCAATACCAGGAACCGATGACATGGGAAATGAGTTGGCAGCAATTTTGGGTGCTATTGCTGGAGACCCTAGCCTAGGATTAAAAGTCCTGAGCACCATTAGCAAAGAAGACATTGAGAAGGCCAAAAAAATGAGAGAGGAGGGAGTTGCTGAGGTCAACGTTAAAAGAGGGGTAACTGATTTAGTTATTGAGGCTGTAGTAAAAACGAATTGTGGCGTTGGCAAAGCAGTAATTCGGGATAAGCACGATAATATAGTTTTAGTTGAGTCTAATGGAAAAGCAGTTTATCAAGCAGAGCAAAAAGACGATTCCCATGAACACAGCAGGTCATTAAATATCAAAGAATTGACATTAAAAGATATAGTCGATTTTGTAGAAAATGTGCCCTATGAAGATATCGAGTTTGTAATGGAAGCAGTCAAGATCAACAAGGAGTTGGCACAAGAAGGACTTAATGGCCCTGGTATGGGTATCGGAAAAGCGTTGCGTGAACTAGTTGAGGAAAATGTTTTAGATGACAACATTATTGTATGCTCCCAAATGCTAACAGCATACGCAATTGATGCAAGGATGGGCGGTGTTCCTAAACCTGCTATGTCAATTTGTGGAAGTGGAGATCATGGCCTGATCTCAACCTTGCCCCTGATTGCCATTGCTGAAAAGAAAAAAATTGATGAAGAAAAATTAGCCAGAGCAATAGCATTAAGTTATTTAGTAACAGCTTATATTAAAGCGTTTGCTGGAAGGTTGTCTGCATTTTGTGGATGTGCAGTTGCGGCAGGAACTGGCGTAAGCAGTGGAGCAACATACCTTTTCGGTGGCAATATAGAGCAAATAGGATATGCAATTAAGAATATGGCATGCAATATTACAGGTATTATTTGCGATGGTGGAAACTTCGGGTGTTCCTTCAAGGCCGTCACCGCAGCAGAAGCAGCCATTTTGTCAGCCTTGTTTGCAATAAAGAATGTACGCATTCCCGATGACAGTGGGATTGTAGGAAATAGTGCTGAAGAAACTATGCAAAACATCGGTAAAATAGCCTGCCCAGGGATGTTGAAGACCAATGACGTAATCATAGACATTATGGTAAGCAGGCGCAGAGATAAAGCCAATACAAAAAAGAAGTCATAATCCCCAATGGCATATCAAGGGATTATGACTACTATGACTAACTATAGCATACATTGTAGTATAAAAATAAATACCCAGCAAGGCAAAAAGAGTATAAACATTATAAAATAAGGAGTGAAAAATATGGATGATAGACTTGAGTTCAGATTTAATCAGTTTTTTGGGTTAATCCCTTTTGCTATCTTTATAGTTATTACAATTACATTATCTTTTCTGAAAGCAGCAGATTTAAATATGATGATAGCTGCGGGATTAATAGGTTTGATGGTTGGGATGTTTTTTGCAAAAGATAAGAGCAAATACTGGGATGTAATAGTAGAGGGTTTGGGTTCTAAAGTCGGTATGATCGCCGTTTTGATATGGTTGATAGTTGGTATTTACGGAGGAGTGCTGAAGAGCGGCCAAATTGTTGAAGGATTGGTTTGGGTAAGCTGTAAAATCGGTGTAACAGGCGCTGTTTTTACTGTAGCAGCATTTATTTTCTCCGCCATATTTGCCATATCTACAGGTACAGGTTTCGGAACAATAGCTACAATGGGCTTTATTATTTACCCTGCAGGCGTTCTTTTAGGCTGCGACCCAGTTGTTTTAGGCGGTGCAATTTTAAGTGGAGCAGCTTTTGGAGACAGCCTCGCCCCGGTCTCCGATACAACAATTATAGCGGCAACAAGCCAAGAATATAAAAACAAAGAAGGTTCGGCCGAAATAGGCGCAACTGTTAAGTCACGATCAAAGTATGCTCTTCTTGCGGGGCTGATTGCTGTAATTTTATTTGCAATTTTTGGCGGTTCTACTTCTGCTGCTGACGTTAGCAGTGCAAGCAGCATCTTGGAGCAGTACCAGAACCCAATGGGACTCCTACTATTGATACCAACTGCAGTTGTTATTATTATGGCAATTAAAGGGCGGGGTATTTATGTTTCCTTGACCACAGGTATACTCCTGGCTATTTTGATCGGTATGGCAGCAGGTCTCTTCTCGTTCAGTGACTTAATCGCCATCAAAGATGGTGCTGTGGTAGGCGCAATTCCCGAAGGGGTTTCAGGAATGACAACAGTCTGCATTCTCCTGATTATCGTTGTATCAATGGGTAATATCCTTGTAAAAAGCGGTTGTATGCAAACTACCGTTGACTGGCTCAGCGAAAAAGTAATCAAAAGCCCGCGAGGTGCAGAGCTATCAATTTTCAGCTTGGTAACAGTTTTCGGAATTTTAATTGCCGCCATTAATACAATTGCAAATATTTGTGTAGCTCCTTTTGTTAATGCTATCGGCAAAGAAAATGATTTGCATCCAGTAAGAAGGGCAGATATTTTAAGTGCTGCTGTTTGTTCCTTTCCTTTCTTTGTTCCCTATGGTGGATGTATTTTATTGTTGTTAGGTACGATGAAAACAGTTTCTTCCACATATACTTTCGTAACTCCATTAGATCCGTCATCCTTGTTTTTCTCTGTGTTCTACAGCTGGGCACTCTGGTTTGTTATGCTCTTTGCTTGTGTCTCTGGATGGGGAAGGAAATTTGAGGGGAAAGGCGGCCAAGAGGTAGCAGAATTGCCTACTATAAGTAAGTAATTAGAAATACAAGTATAGTTTGTCCAAAAATGTTCATGTACCTTGACACTAACCAAACAAGGCCATCTTCTAAAGGTAGTAAGGAGCGTTGATAAATGGAAGTAGAACAATATTTAGCTGAATTAGGTATAACATTACCCAATGTATCAAAGCCTGTGGCATCTTATGTGCCTGCTGTATGTGGCGGAAAACTGTTGTTTGTATCAGGACAGCTTTGCACAGTTAGTGGCGAATTGAAGTATAAAGGTAAAGTAGGCAGGAACGTCTCATTGGAAGATGCATATGAGGCAGCAAAGGCTTCTACCATTAATTCACTAGCTGTGATTAAAAAAGTACTGGGTTCTTTAGACAGGGTAAAAAGGATTGTCAAAGTTGTCGGTTTTGTCAACAGTGATCCTAATTTTACTGAACAGCACAAAGTTATTAACGGAGCATCTGATTTACTCGTTAAAATTTTTGGAGACAAAGGACATCATGCCCGCTCAGCTGTAGGAGTAACTGCCCTACCATTTGATGCTTCGGTAGAAGTAGAGTTGGTTGTGGAGATTGAATAGTACGATGCGCAAAATACTTATTTCCTTTCGGCAGGGACTTGCTGTTAACTAATATTTAAAACAATTAAGAACATGCGAGGGAACGGTTATTCTCCGCTCCCTCGCATTCTATATCATACATGATCAGTAGGCCGTAGTGCCCCCCCTGCAGGTTGCGGGAAACTTTTTATACCCCTCTTAACATTTTCCACAATTTAATTCGCCGGTTCTCCTTTAATGGCATTATTGCATAAGACAATTAGGAAATCACCACCCCCTATCCCCTGATCCTCTTCTTAGCCAACCTGTCGCAGCGCTCGTTGTAGGGGTTCCCCCGGTGCCCCTCTACCTTATGCCAGCAAACACTGTGAGGCCGCATGACCGCAAGCAGTTCCTCCCACAGGTCTCTGTTTTCCACCGGTCTTCCTGAAGCCGTCCGCCAGCCGTTTTTCTTCCAGTTTTTAACCCATTTCTTCTGAAAGGCGTTGACCAGGTAGGCGCTATCGGAATAGATGTGGACATGACAGGGTTCTTTCAATTGCTTCAGTGCCTCAATGGAGGCGGTAAGCTCCATCCTGTTGTTCGTCGTCAGCTCCTCCCGGCCGCTGATCTCCTTCTGATGGCCGTTGCAGACGAGCACTGCCGCCCAGCCGCCGGGCCCCGGATTCCCGGAGCAGGCACCGTCGGTGTAAATGGTTACCTCCTTCATCAAGAAACCCCCCATTCCCTGCCGGCAGCCGGCTGCCGCCGCCATTCTGGGACGATGCCGCTTTGCCTTGAGTCGATTCTCCGGCCGCAGCCGCGCCCTTTGTTAATCGTGAGCAAGAGATTTTGATAGCAGTATTATTATGTTAACCATGCTGGCCCAACCCGTCAAAACATCACCAGAAGACAGCGGAGACAACCTATTTAAAGGCGGCCACATCCGCCCAAAAATCGGGGAATCCGTATCCCAGGCGCCAGATAGACACCCCGGCGAGCCCCTGACTCTCGGCCAGGTCGAGCTTTAGCTTGAGGCTTGCCCTGTTCTCATACCAGACCTCATGCCTTACCCCTGCCTCATCATAGTACTCAAAGTGCGGTAAGCAGTAAACGGGGTGCCAGGCAGGCTGCACCTGGCGCTCTGCGGCGAGAGCCTCCGCAGCCTGGTAGGTCAGGGAGGTGGCCGGCTTTCCCTCCGGCCAGTCACGGCCGTAAACCCCCAACCCGAGAATGATCTGGTCGGCGGGCAGAAACTGCCTAGCGTAAGTGACGACGCGCTTGACCCAGTCATAGGGGGCGATGGGTCCCGGAGGCCCCGTCCGGTAGTGCAGGTCGTAGGCCATGATCACAACCTTATCGACGTATTTCCCCATCTCCCCGTAGTCGTAGGCAGCATGCCAGGAGACCGGCTTCTCCATGGCGGGTGCCGTCGCATAAAACCCGATCCCCTCCTTCTTGAGAGCCTGCGAAAGCTCTGAGAGGAGCGCATAATAACCGCTGCGGTCCTCCGGTTTGACCCCTTCGAAGTCCAGATTGAAGATCTGGTAGCCCTCCCTTGCCACAAGGTCGAGGGCGCCGTTGACAAAATTCTGCCGCGCCTCCCGGCTGCCGAGCAGAGCATGGAGTTTCACCGGATCCGTAAGAATAACCGAAACCTGGGTGCGTACCCCCTGGGCACGGGCGTAATCCAATGCCAGCTGGTAGCCTTGAGGCTTTTCATCCACCAGGTTCCCCTTTTCATCCGCCGAGTACCATTGAAAGGCAACATCGGTAAGGTTGGCGTGCCGCTCCAGGAATTCGCTGTAAGAACCCCCGTAGTAATAGCCCAGGACGATCTTTCTCCTTAAGGGCATGGTGATCCGTACAATCCGCGTCACCCCGTCCCAGCCAACATCGGCTCCGAAAGTCTCACTCAAGAAACGCAGCGGCACCATTGTTCTGCCCTCTTTGAGAACAGGGGCAACATCCATGGTGCGGCTCCCACCATTAACAAGAACCGTCCGGCTGTCAGGCCAACAATCCACAGTGATGCCGCCCCGTTTGATGGTCACCTTTTTCGTTTGCGGTTCGTAAAAAACAACTGCTCCGAAAGCAGGATTTTCCACAACAAACCTGACCGGCACCAGGGTTCTGCCGTTCCGGATAAAGGGCCGGACATCGGGAAAAGAGACGCTCTTCCCGTTAACAAAGACCTGCACCGGTTCCACCGCCTGAGCCGCCGAAGCTGTCAGGCACCAGCAGGCCAGGAAGCCTGTCAAAGCGACAACGGCAGCAATCAACTTCCTCCAACTCATCCCCCATTTACCTCCTTTAGTCGGAAACTGGAGGATGATTTCTCTCCCCAACGGGCAATCCCCTGCTTGCTATTAATTATAATTTTTTCCTGTTTGCTGCCGGGCAAGAAAAATACAGGAATGGATTTAAAAGGGTGGAAGTTACGAGTCAGCGAGGCTCACAAAGTGGCAGACACGGACGCCGAACTGGATGACCATCAAGGTGAGCTCCAACCGCTAAAAAACAGGGCGTCTTATGGGGGGTATCACTCCAAATGGCGGCAGCAGCGGTAGGGGAGTTCGCGCTGCATAAAGATCTACCGCTGCTAAAAGATATTATTCAGGGTAAGGCGCTCCCGTTCCGGAATGTGTTCGAGAAGCTGAACGGCCTCTCCGAATTCGGCGGAGGCGTTGACCGCATCCCGGGTACGGATGAACTCCCTGGCACGCACCAGTTTCATATCGATGTTGTCCAGTTCAAAGTGATCGGTAAACATTGCCCAATACCGGCGCACCTCTCTCCAGTGCCCCACAAACCTGTCAAAGGATTCCTCCGTCTCATCCCAGTTATCCTGCTCCATGAGAGCTTTGGCATCCTTCAGTTCCGCTGCCAGGCTGTCTGCACTCCGCTGCAAGTACCTCTGGGAAATCACCCCTCCCGCAATAATCAGGACGACAACGGTCAGAACTATCATGTAGGCACCGAAAACCCGTTTCACATCCATCATCCCCTTTCATCCAGGATGAAATCGACCTTCCCTTCAGTGGTGTATTGGGCGAAAAACACCTGGCGCAGGTCCTGAATGCCCTGCTTGTTAGCCTCCTGGAGAAGAACATCCACCGTCAATCCCGCGATCTGCAGGTTTCTCAAGTTTACCTTGCCGTCCATGATCAGGGAAACAGGAAATCCCGGCTGAGTAACCGGCACTTTTAAATCTCTGGCTGTAGGCGGTTTAACATCCGCCCTGGGGATCACGGAAATGGAACCGTTGGTCTCCAGAACGGCATAGGCAATATCGGACATGTTGGGGTATTCCTTGCTCCTGAGCTGTTCCAGGAGGTCGTTGATGTTGACGCGGACGCGCCGCATGGCCTCCCGATCCGGCTTTCCGTTTCTAATCAGAATGGTCGGAGTTCCACAGATGATGCTCCGCGCTTTTTCACTATGGAGGATGAGCAGAGAAAAGGCGATCTCAACCGACATCAGAACCAGGATGCCGATGATCCCGTTGGTCAGCGGAATCCTCGTATCGCTCATGGGTATAACGGCCAGCTCGGCGATGACAATGGTGATCGCCAGCTCAAAAGGCTGCAGCTGCCCGATCTGGCGCTTCCCCATCAGGCGCATTACTACAACGAGCAGCAAATAAAGGATTAACGCCCGCACGGCGATTAAGAGCATCTGACCACCCCCAGCGCACATCAACCATATTTTAACCACCGGGCAGAAATAAAATGCTGTCAAGAGGTTCGCAAAACTAAAAGGAGGCAAAGACAAACCCACCCGGCGCTTCCGAAGCCGGACGAAAGCTTAAGGTGAAGGTTTTTGAACAATAGTCGGGTCGGCAGCGCTTTGAGGGCAACTACAAGGAACAGAATGAACGTATCATCGACCCGCTCCGGAGAAAGGAGAACGAAAAAGATGCTTTACCGGCGCCATTAAAGCCGGTAATGCCCATGTCCGCCCCTACGCCACGTCGGTGGGCACAAATAGAAACGGCAACAAGCACATTACAATTAGCAAGGCTGCCGTTTCTTACCGGCAGCCTTATTTCGCTGTCAGGATACAGGCACACCAGAGGCTATTGTCCGATGTCCTTATTGGTATTGAATGTGGGGAAGCCTCCACCGGGCCTGCTGCCGACATTGCTGACAGGTCCACTGGCCCTGGCGGCACCGCCATCCCCCTCATTCTCACCCCGGCCTCCGATCTCCCTCGCCGTCTCAAAAGTTGCAGAAGTTCCGAACTGGCCTCCGGTCAAGGTCTGCTGACCAGTCTGTCCGAACTGACCTGTCCCGCCCATCGGGGGCTGTACGGTGTAAGTAAACTGCCCGGGTTGTGTAGTGAACTGGGCGCTGGGAACCGTGGAGATCTGCTGTAGCTGTTGGGAAATCTGATTGATCATCTGAATGCAGCGCTGCATCTGCTGGGCGGCCGAACGCTCGTATTCGGCCATCTGGTTCAGCCGGGAAACGTTGGCCTGCTCGTTCTGATTCAACTGGTTGCAAATCTGGGCGATCTGGTTGAGACTTTGCTGGATTCCTTGAATATTCACTCCGAAGAACACCTCCCAAAATTTTTATCTATATTATCCCTCTCACCCCTTTCTTTATACACAGGCAGACTGTATAATCGCCCTCCGGTGCGGAAAAATCCACGCGAAAACGCTTGACATCACTCGACGCCGGTATTAACCTTACAGGAGCAAAAAAACTCGCCCGGGAGTGAAAAGACTTGGACTTCAACAACACAGGAGATATATTTTACCGGATGCGGCTCGCACTCTCCTCCCTCTCCATTTACAGGAATCTTTTAGACGATAATGCGATCAAGACTTTCACTGCCCTTGCGGAATCCCTCTGCAGCAGGCCGGACCCCATTACATTCCTCAACCTCTACAACGAACTCTTCTTTTCCCTGGCATCATCCAACACGACCCTTGCCGGTCGCGTCATCGATCTGATCATCTACGACGACAACCCCTTTTCCCGACGCTGCGCCACCGGCCAGGATTGGAAGGCCCTGGAGGGCGCGGTAAGAAATGACCTGCGGGCGCTGCAGCTTGTAGCACAGGTTCCCTCATCCGCAATCAAGGAACGGGCCGCGGCTCTCTGCAAATTAGACAAGGCGCTGCTTGACGAGCTGCCCGAATTGACCTACTCGAACAACAATCTGCCGGAGGGGACTACGTCTGGCCCTCAGGAAAAACTGAAGCAGGCACTCCTCTCCGGCAGCAGCTGGGAGGAATGCCTGGACGAACTCGCAAGATTTTACAGGGAAGTCGGTGCGGGGATCTTCGCCCACTACAGGGCGTTTATCTGGGAGCGAAGAGGAGAATCCGGACGCCTGAAAGGGATCGCTTTCCCCGATCCGGTCAGGCTTTCCGATCTCTACGGCTACGAAGAGGAGCGCGCCCAGGTGTTGGAGAACACCTTGCAGTTCTTAAAGGGCTATCCTGCCAACAATGTGCTCCTCTACGGCGACAGGGGAACGGGAAAATCATCCACCGTCAAGGCTCTGGTGAACGAGTACCACTCTCAAGGCCTGCGCATCATCGAAGTGCCTAAGGAATATCTGGGAGACTTCCCGGAAATCATCCGCATTCTCAGGGGGCGCAGGCAGAAGTTCATCATCTTCGTGGACGACCTGACCTTCGCCGACAGCACGGAAAACTACACCGCTCTGAAGGCGGTGCTGGAAGGCGGCCTGGAGAGCAGGCCTGATAACGCGCTGATCTATGCCACCTCCAATCGCCGTCACCTGGTCAAAGAGGAATTCTCCGACCGCCCCGATTTAGAGGGAGAGGAAATCCGTAAAAATGACACCGTTCAGGAAAAGCTCTCCCTGGCCGACCGCTTTGGAATCACGGTGATCTTTACTGCACCGGATCAGGAGAAGTACTTAAAGATCATTTCAGCACTGGCACAGCAGAGGGGTATACTGGTGCCGCAGGATCTCTTGCACAGGGAAGCCTTAAGGTGGGCCGAGCGCCACAACGGCCGCTCCCCCAGAACCGCCCACCAGTTTATCGACTGGTTTGAGGGTCACCTGGCGCTGCAAAAACAGGCATCATCCTGAACTCTTTGAAGCCGTTTGCAAAATGCTTGCTGAAAACAACTACACGCTGAGTTCGGAGTCATGGATTGTTCTTTTTGCACATAAGAGAACCACCGGCTTTCGGTGTCAATTCAGCCAAAAGAAGCCAAACATACCGGCAAAAAAAATTTAATTTCGAGCAAGACAAGCGAGTAAATATTTGATACTATGTATAAATGGTGAATTCATACGTTATTCGACAAAAAAGCGCAGTAGCATAAGCCTGCCCGGCAGTTCTTTCGCCTCAATGGCAGGCATGACTGTGTCGCTGCTTTTTTGTGACGGTGAATTCATCCCCCCTCTTCAATAAACGAAGGGCAAAAACTTAAAAAGCACATTCGAAAGGAGGATTTGTGATGGAAAGGTTTTTCAAGCTGAAGCAAAACGGCACCACAGTGTCAACGGAAATCATCGCCGGACTGACAACATTCTTTACCATGTCTTACATCATTTTCGTCAATCCCGCAATATTATCACAGACCGGCATTCCGTGGGGTGCCGTCTTTCTTGCGACGATCATTGCTTCAGCAGTCGGCACACTGGTCATGGGCCTGTTTGCCAATGTGCCCTACGCCCTGGCTCCCGGTATGGGCTTAAATGCCTTTTTCACCTATACCGTCTGCTTCGGCTTAGGCTTCACCTGGCAGCAGGCGCTGACGATGGTCTTCATCTGCGGTCTCATCAATATCGTTTTGACGGTAACCAAAGTCCGCAAGGTCATCATTACTGCAATTCCTAGGGGGCTCCAAAGCGCTATCGGCGGAGGCATCGGTATCTTCATCGCTTATATAGGGATCAAAAGCGCGGGGCTTATCAACTTCACTGCGGACCCGGGGACGTATACTGTTCTGGAAGGCGGCACCGCCATTATTAATTCCAGCGCAGTCCCCGCACTGGTAGACTTCAACAATCCAACCGTTCTGCTTTCCCTGATCGGCCTTGCCCTCACCGTTATCCTGCTCGTGCTCAGGGTGAAGGGAGCGATTTTGCTGGGCATCATCGGCACCACAATCATCGGCATTCCCATGGGGATCGTCGATGTCTCAGAAATCGGCGTTTCCACCGGTATTGCAGCATCCTTTGCCGAACTGGGATCGGTATTCGGAACGGTTTTCACCAGCAGCGGTCTTCCTTCCCTGTTTGCCGACAGCGAAAAAATTCTCATCGTTCTGATTACAATTTTTGCCTTCAGCCTGACGGACATCTTCGACACAATCGGCACCTTTATAGGTACCGGCCGCAAAACCGGCATCTTCAGCGAAGAGGATGAACAAGCAATGCTGAGTAGCAGCGGTTTCAAATCCAAAATGGACAAGGCGCTCTTCGCCGATGCAATCGCCACCTCAATCGGTGCTTTATTCGGCACTTCCAACACGACCACTTACGTCGAAAGCGCGGCCGGCATTGGAGCCGGAGGCCGCACCGGCCTGACCAGCTTGGTGACCGCCCTTCTTTTCTTACTGGCAATATTCCTGGCTCCCGTTGCGGGCATCGTGCCGTCGGCTGCAACCGCACCGGCATTAATCGTCGTCGGTATCATGATGATGGCGGCGTTCAAAGACATTAAATGGGATTCAATGGACGACGCAATCCCTGCTTTCTTCGCCGGAATCTTCATGGCCTTCTGCTACAGCATTTCCTACGGCATCGCGGCAGGGTTTATCTTCTACTGCCTCGTAAAGCTCTGCAAAGGACAGCTGGCAAAGGTGCACCCTGTGGTAACGGTTTCAACGCTTTTCTTTATCCTCAATTTCATCGTCCAGGCGGTTATCTGATAAAGCTCAAAAAGAGCCCGGCAATCTCTCTACCGGGCTCTTTTTTTATTAACCTTTCCTGCTCATCCCTTCAGCCAGGCAAAAACCTATAGGCTCCGCTTTCATCGCTCAACTCTGCAGCGGTCTAAGGTAAGGAGCGCCGGTTGCCACCCCAATTTTTAGGCGACCTGGAGAGGCTTGCGGCGCAAGAAAATCCCCCGCCAACCACACGGTCAGCGGGGGACTTTTCTGGTGGGCGCGGTAGGAATCGAACCTACGACCTCATGAATGTGAGTCATGCGCTCTTACCGCTGAGCTACGCGCCCAACGATATTCATTTTCGGCCTCCAACATCCGGCCTCTGACCTCTAAAATGGTGGGCCCACCAGGATTCGAACCTGGAACCAATCGGTTATGAGCCGAGTGCTCTACCGTTGAGCTATGGGCCCCTGGCTCCCCGGGCAGGATTCGAACCTGCAACCCTCCGGTTAACAGCCGGATGCTCTACCATTGAGCTACCGAGGAATTTCGCAGCACTTACATTATACAGTAAGAACCCTTCATCGTCAACGCCGTGGTGCGAACAAAAAGCCGCCATCTCCTGATGTTGGAGCCATCCCTCTCCCGTTCTGCCGGATTATTGAATCCGGCGGCACACCTCCTATACCCCGGCATCGCCTCCGCCGGATTCCGGTTTCCCCACAGCCATGGCCAACATAGTAGCCACACCGATCTGCAGGGGATCGTGAATCACCCTGTCCCGGAAGGCGGCAAAGGCCTCTGGGGTGAGCCCCGGAGGCATCCCCGGTATGGCCAGAAAGGCTTCGGGGTGCAGATCGCCAACCCCGATGAAATTCCCCCGGGGGGTGGCGTCGACAAGATAGCGGTATTTCGCCAGGGCCGGGCGCAGCCGGTGCTCCACAATGAGATTGCCGTTCAGCTCCAAAAACCGGGCCTTGAGGGGATCGGTGTCCAGAACCGCCGGGCGGGCTCCCAACACCACCAGATGGGAAATGGCCGCCATTCCCACAGGGCCGGCTCCCAGAACAAGGACTTCCTTCCCTCTTAATCCGCCGGCCAGGGCGTTTAAGGCGGTTACAAAGCCGCGGCCGGTAGCCTCGTTGTTGTCCGCCATAACCCCGGAGAGGATATTGAGAGCAATGAACTTCCGGTCATCCGCCAGGAAGATAATTCTTGCCCCTTCGGCAACCGCCTCCGCCAGCCCGACGACATCAGAGCCGCCGGGGATCGCTGCGGCAAATCCCAGGTGCCGGACAACAGCCTGAACCGCCTGGGTAAAAAAGGGGATCACCCCCTGCCCGGCGGTAACAGGAATAACGGCAACCGGTAGCCTGCCGGCTGCCTGCTCCAGGAGTTTTTCGGAAATACCGGCAGCCCTGCAGGCTATTTGCCGCAAGGTCAGCCCCGTTTTTCCAAGCAATTCCTCGTCATAACCGCCGATCTCTTCTGCAATCCTCTCCACATCGCTCTGCAAAAGTCGGGTCATCTTCCTTTCATCCTCACTTTAGCCAACAAATCACCATTTAGTGAAAGAGCACGTTCCATCCCGCCTGCGTCCCGGAGGCCGGTTGCCCCAACTACCGGCCGTCCGTCCTCAACGAGGGATCTCAGATGTTCAGACGGGCACCGTCGAGATAGGAAAGGCTCCGCCCCGCTCTGCGGATGTTGCCATGTCCCCTGAGGGCTACCACCAGGCGCTCCAGCCCGATACCGATCCCCACCCAGGGATCCGTAATCCCCCATTGCTCATCAAGCTTATGGGGCCCCCAGGAGCCGGACCCGAGTTCCAGGTCGCCGGCCACTATGTCGACGGTATCCCCGTAAACGTGGCAGTTGTTCCTCTCCAGCCGATAATCCCTAATCCCCGCCGCTTCCATGGCAATTGCCGCCAGCTGCCGCAGCCTCTCCTCCTGCCGTCCTTCGAGGTCGTCCAGCTCTACCAGGTTGAGCATGGTAAACTCGTTGAGGTGCCGCATACCCTCCGATTCCTTGCGAAAACAGGGGCCCACTTCGAAGATCCGCACTGGCTTGCCCCACAAACGCAGCAGGTCGCGCAACAGGTGGTAAAGGTTCGGGGCCAGCATCGGCCGCAGGCACTTATCCCCGTCCACCCAAAAAACCTGCCTGAACAGCGGGTGATCCGGAGTAATGGTCATCTTGCCGAGCATGCCTCGGGACAGCAGAATCGGTGTCACCACCTGCACAAAACCTTCTTTCGTGAGCCGCTCCACCAGCCTGCTTTCAACCAGGGAAAGCAGAGGGCGGCGGGTGGTGTTTCTCAGCACCTGCAGCGCTTCCCTGTTTCTGGCCGCCAGCTCCCTCTCCAGCACCTGAAAGGCCCTGTCGCGCTCCTGAAGGGAATCGAAAAACCTGCCCTTAATGTTGTCTTCTCCTGCATCCAGTTCGCTGAGCCGCTGCTTCTGCGTTTCCGTCCAGGTGATACTCAACTCAGATCATCCCCCGCTTTATTGTTCGGCTGCCGGGGCAAATCCGCAGAAAACTTCCCCAGACGCCTTCTCGATTTTACACCGCCGTTAGCAAAAACCCCCGCAAGGATAAACCCCTTTTCGTCCTCCCTGCGATTCCCCCCGTAGAAGGCTTCTACTGAGGATCCCGGAGATCGGTGCCATAGTGCTCTGTGAAGCGGGTGGCGGCAAACTTTTCGATCTTCCAGGCCGGTATCCGGCAGGCCCTGCACTTCTCAAAGACCCACTTGTTGCGCAGCCACCGGGCGGCGCGGCTGTTTTTGGACAGGCGCACCTGGAAGGTGTGGCCGCAGTGGGTGGTAACCTCGGCATACTTCCCCTTTTTGACGATCTTCCTGATGCCGTGAAGGACGCCGGTGCGCGACGGCCACAGCTTGATCTTGTTGATAAGAAGGTAGAAGTCCACCCGCTTTCGATAATACCTTTCCTTCGCCTTACTCATCCAAAAGCTCCTTTCAGTTTCCGATTCCTGGAACAACCTCTCAAGGTCGCCGCCAACCGCCCGCTTCCGGCCAGCCGGCTGCTCCCGGAAAAATGCCCGACCCTGCCGGCAGGCGCCGGCTGTTCCATCCCGCGAAGCGGCAGCAGCTTCGATGGGTAGCGTAACGAAGTGAGGCAGGGGCTGCGCTATCCTTTAATTCTCAGCGAGAAAACCGCTTCCCGATGGCGGCAAGCACTTCACAGCGCCTCTCCCAGGCTTTGTCCCGATCGGCACCGGTGACGATCAGGGTGGCCACCCATTCCACACGCCCCGGCTCAAAGTTCGTCAGAGCCTCATCCGCCCCGTAAAAGTCACGAACCAGCCTCAAAGGGCCCGCATCGGAGATGATGTGCTCCCCCAGGGTTTCCACCCCTTCCGGAGAAACCCTGATATGCTCGTAAACGACCCCACTCTTTACTGAAAGGTCCACCTCCCGGGGTAGCTCCCCTAGCGAGAACACCCGGTAGAGAAGCTCAACGATGTTGACCCCGGTCGCCTTGTACACCGCAGTCGGCGTCTGGCTGGGCAGCCGGGCATCGATCTCCAGCAGTTTGAGCACACCCTGATGAAGGATCACCTCCAGGTCCATCACCCCGGTGAGGTCCAGCAAGCCGGCCACCTTCTCCGCCATTTTCGCAAACTGCCGCACCAGCGCCGGATCCAGCTTCACAGGGGCTGAGACCCGCTTGCAGTCAAAATCATCATCCATCTCCAGTTCCGTTACCAGGAGAGGGAGAAACCTCCCCTTAAGGCCGATGACCTCCAGCGAATAGGAGTCCCCCTCCAGAAATTCCTGCAGAATGTAGTCACCCCCTCCGGGGCATGTTTCCTTGAAGAACTCATCCAGCTCCCGCTGATCGGCGATCAGCCGAACCCCCCGGCTCCCGCTCAAAGCGGAGGGCTTGGCTATGAGGGGGAAACCACAGCCCGGCCAGTAGCTGGGAGCGGGAATGCCGTTCTGCCGAAACAGGAGGTCTGATTTCCTTTTGGACGAAGATACATCGTAAGCGGCCGGGTCAAATGCCAGAGGATACTCTTGAGCTGCGGCGAGCTCCGCCAGGAAGGTCAGCGCCCTTTCGTCCTCTAAAGCGGGAATGATCAGATCGGCCCCTCGCAGCACCTCCGTCAAAGCCTCTGCATCCCGAAGAATGTCCAGCCGACGGTAGGAATCGCAGAGCCCCACCGCCGGGGCCTGGGGATTTCTGTCCACCAGGGTGACTTCCCAGCCCGCCTGGTGGGCGAGGTAAACGGCTTCCACCCCTTGGAGTTTGCCTCCTAATACAACTGCCCTCACTTCTCTCCTCCTGTGACGAGAATTACGGCTAATAGAACATCTCCCTTTTGACCTCTTGCCCCGGTTCGATCACCAAAAAGTTTCCGTCCCAGTGCCCGGCAAGCAGTTTTTCCAGCAGGTTCAAGGAGCCGGGGATGACCTCGTACTTCATATTGAAAGTTTCCGCCGTCTTGCGGGCGTATTCCTCATAAGCGGTCAGGTCATAGGCGCCGGTGTCGATGAGCGCCACCCGCCTATAATTCCTCATCACCTCTCGCGCCAGCCAGTGGGCCTTTTCCGGGGGATACTTCTTGACCCAGGGAACCTCCCGATTATAAACTGCCAGAGGGGTTTCCCCGTGCTCGATCCACCCCTTGGTCAGATAAAAGGTCCCCGGTTCCCTGCGGGATTCCTCGAGGTATCTCTCGCGGGAGCCGAGAAAGAGGGCAATACAGTCGTCCGTCCTGGGAATCACCAGCTTAACCCGCTGCGGCTTCAAGCCCACTATCCCCTCGGAACAGAGACCGTAGCCGAGTAGGGCCACCTCATAGCTCCCGTCCTCTTCAATTTCGGCCAGACATCCCCGCAGCCTTTCATTTAGCTTGTCGGGATGGTTATGCAGGCCGAACTCCAAAACCCTAACGTCCAGGTGTTCAGGGGCCAGTTTCTCGATCTCTGGAGCAATGGATTCGCAAACTACTAAAACTGCTTTTTCTTCCATACCTTCGCCCCTTTCCCGTCATGCTTTTGCTGGCGCAGCGGTGGGAAAGGACATCGAGGCCCCGAAGAGCTCCATAAACCTGGGGTAAGACCCCAGCTCTACATATTCAACTGAAGCTGCGATCCGGGCGGCGCGCCTGTATTCACCTTTGGAAAGCAGGGCTGTGATCGCCCCGGTTCCGGCGGCGTTCCCGACTGGTCTTACCCTGTCCTCGAGAACAGAGGGAATCAGGCCGATAGCGCAGGCGCTGTGCCTGTCCAGATAGTTGCCGAAGGCGCCAGCCAGCAGCACCTCGGAAACGTCTTCCGGAGCGATTCCGTATCTGTCCAGCAGCACCGCAACACCCGTTGCTATCGCCCCTTTGGCCAGCTGGAGCTCGCGCACATCCTGCTGGGTAATGTAGAGAGGCCTGCCGTCGGCAGCCTCATCCTCCGCTGCCAGCAAAAACGCCCTCCCACCGTCCTGTTCAACCACGCGGGAGGCAAAACTCTCGGCAGGTGTGCCGACGAGAGCCTCTGGGGGGAGAATCCTGCCCCGATAATCGATGATACCGACCTTCAGCATTCCGGCCACAGCGTCGATAAGCCCGGACCCGCAGATCCCCTTTGGCCTCTCACCGTCAATGGTGGTGTAACTGAACTCTTCACCGAATTCAACGTGGTCAATGGCCCCTTTAGTCCCCCGCATCCCGCAGCTGATCTGAGCGCCTTCAAAGGCCGGCCCGGCTGCGGCAGAACACGCCAGAAGGCGGTCCTTCGTTCCCAACACGATTTCCCCGTTGGTGCCGATGTCGATGGCGAGTTTGATCTCCTCGCTTTTATCCATCTCCGTAGCCAGAATGACCCCAACGGTGTCGGCTCCGACAAAACCGGCGATATTGGGGAGCACGTAGATGACACCAGCCTCGTTGATCTCTATGCCTAATTCGGAGGCAGCCACAACCTGCTCCATCCCCGTCACCGGAACGTAGGGGGAAAGGGCGATGTGCTTGGGGTTGAGCCCCAGGAAGAGGTGGTGCATGCAGGAGTTCCCCACAACGGAGGCCGCATAAACGTCCTCCTTCCGGCACTTAGCCTCCGACGCTGCCTTTTCAATCAGCTCGTTGAGCACCTCGATGACGGCTCGATGCAATCTCTCCAGGCCGTCCTTCTCCTGGGTTGCGTAGGTGATCCGGGAAATGACGTCAGCACCGTACTTCGTCTGGGGATTCAAGGCAGAGGCGACCGCCAGCACCTTTCCCGTCAAGAGATCGAGGAGGTATCCCACAACAGTGGTCGTGCCGATATCAAAGGCGATCCCCAGGAGTGTGGACGTCGTATCCCCCTTCTCAATCCCCATGACCTCCTCACCGGCGGTAACGGCGGTGCAGGTAAAGCCTCCCGCCCGCAGCGCCTCCGGCAGTGCGCGCAAGGCCCTTAGGGAAATTCGCAGGTCCTTACTGCCACCTGCCTCCTCCAGGACCGCCTGCAGCCGGTTCCAGTCAGGGCGCTGATCCTCGAGCGTCGGCGGCGGTGCTTTCAGGCAATGCTTCTGAACGTGGGGGTCCAGGTCAATTCTGCGCTCCGTCGTGGCAATGAGAATTTTATGACCTCGCACCTCAAGGAGCTCTACCCCTACATCCTCTTCAACCGCTGCGGCACAGGCAAGCCGGAGTCCATCTGCGATCTCTTTTTCATCCAGATGAGTCTTATCGGCCTCGGAAGGCTCCATCCGACCCTTCACAACCCTTACCCGGCACTTCCCGCACTTCCCCCTTCCCCCGCAGGGAAAGTCAAAGTCCAGCCCGGCCAGGTCGATGGCCTCCTTCAATAGTGTTCCCGCAGGCACCTCGACTTCCTTCATTGCGGGATAAAAGGTTACCTTGCACTTCAACGCTACGCACTCCCCTCTTTCAGATAATTACTGCCCTGAAAATACATCAAGTTCACCCGCCGGTCTGCCGCTCGACTCCCGATTCCAGACCGGACGGTGATGGCGGCGACGAAAGGCAGTGCGGTATGATCCCTGTTCAGTAATCTTCACAAACACGGGACTTGCCCCGCATGCCGTTAGAATACCTTGTAAGGTTCGACAGCGGTTGACATTTTTCCTCCTGCCGCAATCATTCTCCGCTTTCGTCAATGGCCGCTGTGCCCGTAGAGGTGGCCAACTCACCGGGAATAAGCAAAACAGATCGGGGATGACGCCAGTCAAAAAGAACGCAGCAGAAACCTTTGCAGCTGTACGGCCGCTTCTTCGACAGTCAGGTTGTTGGTCAGTAGGAAATCGGGGTTGAGCACCGCCTGGACGGAGGCGGTTACACAGGCGGTAAGGATCCTGGGGTCCAGATCCCGGATTACCGGATCCCCTCTTCTGGCCATAGTCTGAATAATCCACCGGATGTTCTCCGCTCTGATGCGTTCGATTTTGGACCAGAGTTGAGGATAGCACCGCTTCAGATCGCTTATCGATCCGGCATTGAACAGGAATCTGCCGTCCTCCAAAAAGCACCTGATAGCCCCGGTCAAAACACCGGCGATATCCTTTTCTCGATCCACCAGGCTTCTGATCTCTTGGGTGAGCTCTTCAATGACTGAATCAAGAACAGCCTCGATGACCCCCTCCTTGCTGCCGAAGTAACGATAGAGCGTCCTCTTGCTGATGCCCGCCCCGGCTGCCATCTCATCCACGGTGATATCATGAAGCCCACGTTCACAGGCAAGCTCCTTTACCGCAGCAATAACCCTGTCCCGGACGTTCAAAATAACCGACCACCTTTAGCCTATTTTTTTCTTAAACTTGAGGCTGCTGATCGTCAGGAAGACCACAGAGAAAACCAGCAGGGTTACCACCTGCCCCACCAGATAGGAGAAGCCGATCCCTTTAAGGACGATCCCCCGGATAATATCCAGATAATAGGTAAGAGGGATGAGGCAGCTCAGGTAATAGATCACCTTGGGCATGGCCGCCCTCGGGAAGAGGAAACCGGACAGCATAATGGAAGGGAGAAGGACGAAAAAGGACATCTGCATGGCCTGCATCTGCGTCCTGGCGATGTTGGAGATGAGGATCCCCAGCCCCAGGGAGGCGGTTATGAAAAAGAGGGTGAGCAGGTAGAGGTCGAGGATGCTGCCGCGGATCGGCACGTGAAAGACCAGGCTCCCCACCAACAGGGCTACGGTGATCTGTACGTATCCCAGGAGAATATAGGGCACGATCTTCCCGATCATCAGCTCATAAGGCCTGATAGGGGTAACCAGCAGCTGCTCCAGAGTTCCCCGCTCCCTCTCCCTGACGATCCCGATGGAGGTCATGAGCACCATGGTCATGGTGACGATAATCCCCAGGAGGGCCGGCACCATATAATAGGCGGTGATCCCGTCGGGGTTGTACCACGGCCGCACCCGGACATCGTAAGGTATACCACCGCTTAAGTGGATCTTCTCGAAGATGATCTCCTGCGACTTGACGAGGCCGATGGCGTTGGCGATGGCGATGGCCTGGTTGGCCACCATGTTGTCGCTGGCATCCACAATCACCTGCACCTGGGCGGGCGTACCCCGCTTCAGGTCTCTGGCGAATTGCGGGGGGAAGATAATTCCTGCCTGAGCCTTACCGCTGTCGATCATTCTGTTGACCTCGGCATAACTCCCGGCTATCCAGGTAACATCGAAGTAGCCGGAGGCGGTGAAGGCCTCCAGCATCTCCCTGCTCTCCGGGGAGAGGGACTGGTCGAAGACGACCGTTGGGATGTGCCGCACCTCGGTCTGGATGGCATAGCCAAAGAGCAGCAACTGCACCAGGGGGATCAGGAAAACCATCGCCACGGTCAGGCGGTCGCGCCGCAGCTGGATAAATTCCTTTTTCAGTACGGCCAGGATCCTGTTCACAAACCCCCCTCCTTTCTGCGCCGGCGCCTGGCAAGGGCGACGAAGACATCGTCCAGCGAGGGGGTAATCCGGTTCACTCTGCCCCCGGTGAACCGGGAGAGCATGCCCAGATACTCCTCACCGGCGAGCAGCACATGCAGGAGGCGACCGTGCAGGCTGCACTCCTTCACATATTCCAGAGCTTCCACATCCCGCATCCTCTCCACCGGGTCCGGCACCTCCAGCTCCACCAGGCAGCCGTCGAGGACGTTCTCCTTCAGCCGGCCGGGTGCATCCAGGGCCAGCAGTTTCCCTTCGGAGAGAAAGGCGATCCTGGTGCAGCGCTCCGCTTCGTCCATGAAGTGGGTGGTGACCAGAACGGTGGTCCCGGCTGCCGCCAGTCCCCTGATGATAGCGAAAAACTCCCTGCGGGCGGTGGGGCTGACCCCGCTTGTGGGCTCATCCAGGAACACCATCGCCGGCTCTCCGATCAGGGCGCAGGAAAGGGCAAGCCGCTGCCTCCAGCCGCCGCTCAAATGGCCCACCAGCTCCCTTTCCCTACCGGCAAGGCCCGCCAGGGTAACCAACCGGCAGATCCGCTCCTCCCTCTCCCGTCGGGGGATGCCGTAGACCCCGGCGTAAAATTCCAGGTTCTCACGTACGGTCAGGTCCTCGTAGAGGCTGAACTTCTGGGACATATAACCGATCCTTTTCTTGATCTTTTCGCTCTCCCGGAAAAGGTCATAACCGAGCACCTCCCCGCTCCCCGAGGTGGGCGTCAGGATCCCGCAGAGCATCCGGATCACCGTGGACTTGCCGGCTCCATTGGGGCCCAAAAGTCCGAAGACCTCCCCGGGACGGATCTCCATAGTCAGGCCGTCTACTGCAGTAAAATCGCCGAAAACCCGGGTCAGGCCCCGGGTGACCACAACCGGTTTCACACCTTCCCACCCCGCTCTGCCAGCCAGACGAAAACGTCCTCCATACCGGGCGGTACCTCCCGGATCGCCAGTTCGGCCTCCTGCTCCGGCAACGACAGACGGGCGGCAATCTCCCGCCTGCAGGCATCAGGGTCCTGCGCCATCAGCCGGAAGCGATCCCCGTAATAAGAAACGTCCTCGATCCCTGCGATCTCCCTAAAAAAGTCCGGTTCAATACCGGCTGCCCGCACCTCCAGCAGATGATAGGGGAAAGAAGCCTTCAACTCCTGAGGCATCCCTGTCACCGCCAGCCGGCCCTCGTTGATAAAGGCCACCCGGTGGCAGAGTTCCGCCTCATCCATGTAAGGGGTAGAAATGAGGAGGGTCATCCCTTCCTTGTTGAGGTAATAGAGGATCTTCCAAAATTCCTTGCGGGATTCCGGGTCGACTCCGTAGGTCGGTTCATCGAGCACCAGGATTGCCGGCCTCGTGATGAGAGCGCAGGTAAGGGCCAGCTTCTGCCTCATTCCCCCGGAGAGGTGGGCAGCAAGGCGGGCCTTGAACTCCAGCATAGCGGTCAAGGACAGGATCTCCTCCGCCCTGGCCAGAATCGTCCGGCGGGGAAGACCGTACAGGGAACCGAAAAAGAGGATGTTCTCCATGACGGTGAGGTCTTCGTAAAGGCTGAATCGCTGCGGCATATAGCCCAGGTCCTCCCTGCCTCTCTCCACTTCCCGGAGATTTTTCCCTTTCAGAAACACCTCCCCGCCGTCCGGTGTGAGCAGACCGCAGACCATCCGCAACAGGGTGGTCTTCCCCGCTCCGTCGGGCCCCACCAGGCCGAGGATCTCCCCCTTTTGGACCTCCAGGCTCACATCCGCTACGGCCACCTTGTCGCCATAGGCTTTGGTGAGCCCCTCTACCCTGATCATCGGGAACCATCCCTGGGGAAGGTCACGTCCGCCGGCATGCCGGGCTTCAAGGCACCATCTGCGTTGTCGATCCGGATCTTCACCGCAAAAACCACGTTGGCCCTTTCCTGCTTTGTCTGCACCGACCGCGGTGTGTATTCCCCTTTTGTGGCAATCTGGTCGACGATCCCTTGAAAAGTCCGCCTGTCCCCGCTCACCGTGAAGTGAACCTTTTGCCCGACCTTCACCGCAGGGAGATCGTCGGTAGGCAGGTAAACCTTAATCCACAGGTTCTTGAGGTCGGCAACGGTTGCCAGAGGGGCGCCCATCTGGACGTACTCCCCCTCCTCATAGTTTCTGCTCAGGACAACACCATCGAGAGGGGAATGGACTTTCAGGTCTTCCAGCAGAGCCTCCGAGGCCCTGAGCACCGCCTTGCAGCGGGCGACTTCCGCCCGGGCCGCGGCGACAACCTCCGGCCTGCTCCCCGCCTCCAGCAGGCTCAGCCTGGCTTCGGCGGCCTGCAGCTGGTGCACCGCCAGCTCCCTCTGGAGCCTATACCTCTCCAGCTCCTCCTCAGAGATTCCCCCCTCTTCAAAAAGCAGTTCCCTCCGCGTCAGCTCATCTTCGGCTTTTTTCAGATTGAGCCTGGCCACCTCCACGTTGGCCAGCGCCTCCTCCTTCTCCTGTTCTCGGGCGCCGGAAAGGAGATTGGCAAGCTGCCTTTCCGCCTTCAACAGGGCCATGGCATCCCGCTCCCGCTGGGCAACCAGATCGCTGCGAGACAGCTCGGCGACAAGCTGCCCTTTCTTAACGGAATCCCCTTCTTCAACATAAATCTTTTGGATGGTGCCGGACGTTCTTGCGGTAAGATCAACCGAAGTGGCCTCAATGGTTCCCGTGGCCTGCAGGGGTTCGGATGACGGCGAAAAATACCTGTAACCGGCCCAGACACAAAACCCCACCAGCAGAAGAAGGAACCCGGCAACGAGAAAAGGCTTGAACTTTCCCATGGGAATTTCGCTCTCCTCTCCGGGGAACAAACTACGCAGCAGACGGGTTGGTATACCCGGTTTACTCAAATAGTTTACCTGTTATAATTATAACTGTCCCAACCGGTGAAGACAAGGCAAACCCTCTTTTGAGCGGCAATTTTCTCGATCCCCTGCAGCGCCCGGGATGATTTCTCCAGGAATCACATTTCCTTAACCGGGAGATATTATATAAAGGCATGGTCTGCTGCAAAAAGCCTCTCTTTATGCCGGACCCGGTCGGCATAGCCCCGGCCAGGAGCAGCTGGGGCGGCGGACCAGGGGAAAAAGCGGGGCCGCAGCGGAATCTCATTTAATTTTATGGGAAAAGGGGTGAGTAAAGAGCAATGCCCGGAGATAGAAAGGCTCCAACCCCCGGAAGGAGAAAGATTCTTGCCGTCGTGGCTTTGCTCGCGTTGGTCATGCTGGCATTTGCAGTGGGCAGGATGGTGGGGCCACAGGCCTTGAAACCGCTGGCCTCCAGGCCGGACTACGGGGAGCTGCGGAAAGAGCTCGCCGATCACCTGAAAACGCTGCCGGGAACTTACGGCGTTTACTTCAAGGACCTGGCATCAGGAGAGGAGTTCGGGATCAACGAAAGAGTACCCATACCTCCAGCCAGCGCCATCAAGCTGCCGGTGGTGCTCTATCTTTACGAACAGGTGGCAAAGGGTGAACTCGACTGGAACGACCGCGTCCGCTACCGCAAGAGCACCGATTACCAGGACGGGGCGGGAGACCTGCAATTTACCGCCAGGGACGGGGACACTTACAGCCTGCGCTGCCTGGCCACCATCTCCATGGTCATCAGCGACAACATCGCCCACAACATGCTGGTGCGCCACCTGGGTTACGACAACGTGATGAATTTCATCAGGCGGCTGGGGCCGGACACCACCCGCCCCTTCGGGAGCGCCTCCACCACGGCCAGGGATATGGGAGCCTTTTTGGAAGAGTTAATCGACTTCGCCTCCAGGGAGCCGGAGCAGGGAGCCCGTCTCCTGAACGACCTCGCCCATACCGTTTACCATGTAGGCCTGCCGGGAAAACTGCCTCCGAAATTGGTGGTCTCCCATAAGGAGGGGAGCATCAACGGAGTGGCCACAGATGTGGGAATTGTCTTTTCCAGGCGCCCCTACATCCTGGTGGTGCTTTCCAAAGGGATTCCGGATGAGGATACCGGCTTTCGCAACATAGCCGAAATCTCCCGCATCGTCTACAACTACCAGCAGCGCTTACCGGCGGCAACGGTTCCCGGGTTACCGCAGATCTGATCGCGGCTCTAACTCATCTGCAGGAATTGAAGACAATGTTAGAGAATAGCTAACAATGAAGAATTTCCCGGGAGGTGAACCAGTTGCCTAATTTCCCACCCTTTGTGCAGGCCTTGGAGAAACGCGACCCGGAGCTCTACGAAGCGGTGACAAAAGTCATCGAGGTGGCCATGAAGCCGGGAGCGTTAGATGAGAAGACCAAGGTGTTCATCTGTCTGGCGCTTGACGCCTACATCGGATCGGAGCGCGGGGTAATGGCCCTGGCCAAGCGCGCCAGGGAACTGGGGGCTACAGAGGAGGAGCTGAAAGAGGTGCTGCGCATTCCTTACTACGTCTCCGGTTCCCGCCCGCTGATCAGCGCCAACAATGCTTTTGCGGAGCAGGATTAAAAGGCGGCTTTTTCTAGTAGACCACCATGCCGCCAGCGGCGGCACCATCAGAGAATGTCTACCGGCGAGCGACCTACGGAAGGCCTGGTAACAGGACAGGCGAAGCGAGGATGACAGGCCGGAATGCGAGCTTAAGAGTTTCAACGGAATGGATTTGCTGCGTGGCCAAACGCTGCGATTGGCAGAAGCAATTCGTAACATGTTACGCAGCATCCCAGGGCTGTCCCAAAGCGAGCCGTCGTCCTGTCCGGCCTGGAATCGGGAGTCGAGCGGTAGACCGGCAGGGTATGCAATCTATTTTCAGGGCAGACATCAGAAACCATCCTCTCGTCTGCCCTGTTTGCTTATAGGCGGAGGCTACACATCGGCAGCGCTTTCCTTCGTCCAGGCGAGGATATCCTTTGCCGCTTCCAGCTGCTCACCGGAAACATAGATTTTCACTTCCGCCAGGGGGCCAATAGTGATCCCCTCCACCGGAGCGATGGACTCCCTCATCTTAAAAGCCCTGATCCCTGCCGTCTGCAAAACCCCTTCAATGATAATATCCTCCGGGGGATAGACGACGGCCAAAAGGGCTAGACCGTCCTTTTTCATCCAATAAACCCCTCCTGCCCAAAAACTACCGTCCCTTTATTGTAAACCACCTGCGATCCCAAAACACCGATGGGGAAAAATACATGTGATAGCCGGACACAGCAGGTAGCATACTATTAACAGACTCAACTATCCACAAGGAGGTATAACTTTTGGAAGGAACAGTTAAATGGTTCGACGAACGAAAAGGCTACGGTTTTATTACAGGTGAAGACGGCAACGACGTTTTCGTGCACTATTCGGCCATCCAGGAGCCCGGCTTTAAAACGCTGAACGAAGGCCAAAGAGTAAAATACGAAGTGGTCGAAGGCCCCCGCGGCCAGCAGGCAGCTAACGTCCAGCCGCTCTGACAGCTTTAAAAGGACAACCCCAGGTGTCAACCTTTCATCTGGGGGTTTTTGTCAGGCTAGGGCTTCCATCATCTCTTCCGCCTCATGCCGGAATGTGCAGCTCTCCCTTTTGGGGCAGAACTCGCAGGAGAAGTCACCGGCTTTGACCCTTCCCGGCTCCCCGATGCCGAAAACACCGGTGAGGGACTTGACCGGGTTCATCATCATGCCGCTATTCAGGGTAACGCCGATTTTTTCGGGGTGAATGAGGCGGAAAACCACCTGCTGGTCACGCACATTCCAGTCCAGCTGGCCAGGTTCCATATAGACGGTGGCCCCGTAACCGGCAAACTGCTCCCTGATCTTTCGATAAAGCTTTCTCGCCAGAACACCCACAGCTACCGAACCGTAAACATCCAGGAAGTAGGCATCTGCCAGGTAACCATTGCTGTTTAACTCACCAACCCTTTTCTCCACGCCGGAGCCGATCGTGCAGCACATCACCACGATCCTGTCGGCCCCGCCGAGCAGTTTGGTCAGGTGCTCACTCTCAAAATAACACCCCTGCTCCAGGAAGAGCCGGTTTTCACCGATCTTCTCAATGGTGAATACATCGTGGATGGTCCGCGGCTCAAGTAATTTTTCTCCGATCTCCATGGCCTTACGGCACTGCTCCAGGATTTTTTCACTCACGCCGCCGCGGCTTCCGGCCCTCTTTGCCAGCATCTCCTCCGTCACTTCGATCTGCAAGTCGTCGAACATCCCCTCACCCCTCATTGCCGTAGTTGAGAAGCACCAAACTGCGGTTATCTGTTTTCAAGCAACCTCTGATGCCAGATAGGACAAAACCAACCGGGAGTTGATAATCTAGCGGCAGGACTGCCGGTATCTCTATTATAAGTGATTATCTCAAGATATTTGAAGTCTTTTCGTGTTTATTCACCCATTGACAGCGGCTGCACAGGCCCGCACCTCAACCAAACCTTTCTCCGACCATCCAGAGCAGAGCCCCAAAACGCACCCGGAAGGACTCAAGGAAAATCCCGTTCACAGCGCGATCGTGCACATAACTCCTGATCAGCTCCTCAATCTCAGCGGTCACCGCAGTATATCCGGCAAAGAACTCCCTGTAATCTGAGACGGCCTCCTCCACAGGAAGTTCTTCCTCCCAGGCATCCATCCAGACCTGCAGCGAGGGGCAATAGCCGGAAGTATAAAGGTAACTACCTCCTCGGGGATGGTTCACCATAATTCCGGAAAGCAGCCCCGGAAAGCAGATTGCGTCCTCTTCTTCTGGACTGACTTTGAGGCAAATTTTATGATAACATATTTCCAAACAGGCGCTAAGAGAGCATCCCGCAGGGCTCCTCCACTTCAACCCAAATTAACCGATGAAAGGGTGCAACTCAGCTTGGAAAAGATCCGGGTTAACATCGGAGATATCCTGCTTTGTCTCTCCAGGGCCCAAAGTTTTATTTCGCCTATTATCACAAGACACCACCAACAGGTAGCCTATCTTTCTTATCGCTTATGTGAACAACTGGAATTCTCCGGCGAACAAACGAAAGACATATTTTTAGCAGCTTTAGTGCATGATATTGGGGCACTATCAGTGGAAGAACAGCTGAGCCTTATTGAACTGGAACCGGTGGATGTAAACAATCGCGGTTTCAGGGTTCTTTAAAAAAAGGGCTGGGAAACCGCCTGAATCCCCCCAACCCTATCTAAATTCTGTCCTCTCTCGGATCAATAAAATGATGGCAAAACATCCGGCAGAATTCTTTTACTCACTCAACCAAACCTTTTCCAAAGACGGTTTAAAGAACGGATCCAACTTTAGACCCTTGACCTCTTTGCGTACGGCATAAAGAGAGACATCGTTGAAAAGCCTTACGGTAATATGTCAAGATCCAAGGACCAAAATTTCTAAGAAAATTTTCTAAAAAAGCGCATACCAAACTAAGCTTGTTTCCAGAGGTAAATGGAAAAAAGCAACATAAATGGATTATTGGTTAAGAGACAATAGTCAGGTGGGTGATATGAATGCTGCTCCATGCACTGTAGCGTCTTATCCGTTGTGGTCTTTCGGGATAAACCCTACTGGACGGTCGATACTACGGTATTATGAAGCTGTTGCTATTAGCAGAAGAGCCACCCGACAGACTAAACCTAAACCACCTTTCTCTGCCCCTGGGGCACGTATAGTTGGTTGCTGCGTAGCAGAGCATCAACCACCCGCACGAGTTTACGTGCGGTCAGAACCAAAGCACGGCGATGGTGGTGAGTGGAACTCTCTTTAAACTTACGGGCATAGAACTCGGCAAACCTGGGGTCCCATTTACGCACGCTGTCGGCGGCCATTACAAAGTAATAGCGCAGGTACACATTGCCGGTTTTCGTAAGCGGCGTGTCATCGGCTTCAAACTCGCCTGACTGGTGTTTCCGCCAGGTGAGGCCGGCAAACTTGGCGACTGCCTTCTCGTTGTCGAACCGGTGGATGTCGCCGATCTCGGCGATTATTCCGGCGGTACAGACAGGCCCCATGCCCGGCATCGACTGCAGAGTGTTCGGAAAGTGTGACAGTTCTTTCTCAATCGCCTTGTCAATACTCTTGACCTGCTGTTCCAGGGTACGGATGGTCTGCAAACTGGTGGCCAGGATCAGGTTCACCGGCTCCAGGAGGCTTCCGTGCAGCCTGTAAGCGCAGGCTGCGGCATGCTTTAAGGCCTTGGCCGTAGCTTCGGGGTTGGAGAAATGACTCTTTCCCTTCTCCATCAGGAAGTCAATTAACTCATCAAGCGGTCGTGCCGCAATCTCTTCCGGAGAAAGGAACTCGGTCAGGATCGCCTCCGAGGTGGCCCCGAAGATGTCGCTCAGCACCTTGTCCTGGCAGATGGTATTGAACTTCAGGAACAGGTTGGTCAGGAAGTAGTTCTTCTCCCGAGTGATGGTCTGGATCAGGTGGTAACGGAACCTGGTCAGCCGCTGGAGGGGCAGGTAGCGGAAGTCCACCTGGCAGCTCTCGGGCAGCCGTCCGAACCTGAGCCGGTCGGCGATCACCAGGCAGTCGAACCAGTCATCCTTTGGAATATCGACGTACTGTTTTCTGAAGTTGGCGATCACCTTGGGATTGAAGACGTACACCTGGGGGTGAAAGGAAGCCAGCAAAGGCTCACCGGCCAGGCGCATCTGCAGGTGCCAGCCATAGACAGAGGTGGACTCCATGCCGATCCGCAGGGAATCAACTTCGTTGGCGCCGCAGATCTCCACCAGGTACTTAACAAAGGACTCTGCACCCGGATCGTCGTTCTTGCAGCGAATGCGCTTGGCGATCTCCTCGCCCTCTGCGTCGAACATCCGGGCCTTGAAATCTTTCATGCTGACATCGATACCGACAAACAGTTTCATCAGTTTCACCCCCTCCCAGGGAGGAATTGTGCAAGATTATGCGGGGTCCCAGGCACCATAACCGGTCAACAGCCTCGCCGGAAACAACGCTTTCCTGTCAGGACCTTGTTCTATCCAACCTGCTACCATTGGACAGGATCTTGACAAGTTGCGCAACTTACGTGTCAGGGGTACAGGTTATGGGCTGGGGGTCAGGCTTTCTAAGAGGTCGGACCTCAAGGAGGACAACACCTACCCAGAACATAATCTCACGACTACATTTTGCCTGGAACACCGCCAAAAGTGAATACCCAATTTCCAGTTGTCAAGGAGCATTTTTGATCCAAGCCGGGCTTCTTTTAAGGGCTGGATCAATTGGTGTTACAAAAACTATCTTACGAGGAGGACTACAGGAACATCTTCTGCAACGAGTTTCCGCAGCTCCCCATAGAGGGCTTTTCTTTTCGCAACATCGGTCTCCCGAGCAGCATTCAACACCAGCCTGTCGGCCTCGGAACTCCTGTAACCAACCCCCCGAGCCCTATTCATCTGCCCGTCTGAATAAATCCAGCGGCCGAAGTAAAAATCAGGGTCACCGGTCATAAGGGTGTAGGGGGAAAGGCTCATATGATAGTTGCCGCTCTTCAATGCTTCGCTCCAGGCCCCAGCTTCCATCATCACGATCTCCACATCCAAGCCAAAATTTTTCAGCTCCGCTTGAATAATTTCAGCAATGGTTTTGTAAGGCCAGCGGTTGGCCAGAGCACTGCTGACAAGCCATCATCTACCTGACGGAACCCCAAAAACACATTAAGCAATTTCCCAATCTTTCACCTCCCAATAAAAAACCACGAAGAATCTACCCCTGCTGCAAGGCAGAAGACCTTCGTGGTCCTATTGCGTAGAAGATTCTTTATTTTCCGGATTACATTACTTGTAAGGCATTATTCGCCATAAAAGGCATATTTCCTCCAAAGCCTAATTCAATGATGCCTTGTTTACTTAAAGAGCACAACCACACCCAGCACCAAACAGGTCACTCCTTCCAGGACCACCAAATTGGCAATACCTGCTCTGCTGCCCAGGCGTGGACCGAAAAAGGAGACACTTAAGGGAAGATTACTGGACCAGAAGCTGAGAAAGTAATGGATGGATGAAGCCAGGAGCAAGGCAGTTATTGCCTCCACCGGGGTGACGATACCGGCCTTTAAAAAAGGCCCCAGAGTGCCGATACCGGCTACCATGCTGAGCATTCCGGTAGTGATCACGATCAGCACCGGGGCAGGGAGACCAAACCGGCGGAGAACAGGGTCTACAAGAGAAAGCCATGTTGTAACTGTCTCGGTCTGCATCAGGGTGATCACAAGAAAGGTAAGAGGAACAAATATGGCGACAAGGCGCCCAAAGCTGGGAAGGGATCCCTTTGCCGCATCAATGATCCTTTTACGAAGGGGATCGGAGGTCGGCTGGGGAAGTTGTTCAGACGAATGCCGAGCACTTTGAGGAGAAAGCAGCAACCTCCCCAAGAATAGCCCCACCAACCCAGCGCTGAAAAATACACCGAGGTACATCAGCAGATAAATCAGCCCCAGGCGCATGCCTAGGGCTCCCAAAACCACAGGAGCCATGTAGAAAACCATATTATATAATCCCTTAGGGAGATTGGAAACGAGAAAAAAGAGCACCACTTCTTTCATGTTGACAATACTGTTGTTTCTTAGTTCTGCAAGCATGGAATAGGCAGCAACCTCATTAACCAGACACAGGGTAAGGGGCGCATCAACCACTGAAGGCAGGTTGCCGAGGCGGGCCAGGGGGCGCATTACTCTCCCCAGCTGCCGGATCAGCGCAGTGTTCAAAGAAAGCCTTCCCAGGAAACAACCCAGAAACATCAAGGGAAGAACGCTTTTCCAGAGATCGAGAAGAACAGGCAGAGCAGCAATAATGGTCTTCATCTGATCACCTCAGACAAATAAACCACGAAAGCCCCCCCGTTTCAACAGGGTCACAGACCTCCGTGGCCTTGACAGGATAACTCCAGTTACCCGTTCTACACAGGACTTTTTATTCAACAGATAAAGCAAAAAATCCTGCAATATTTTTCATTCAATTGGACAGATCTTAAGAGCTTACTGCAAAACTAACAGATCGCAGAAGTGGTATGTTTTCTGTATGAGGGGGAAATCGATCAACGATAAAAAGGAAGCAGCTTCAAATGGAACCCCCACCACCCCAAAGGGTTTTGTATGAAGCTGCTTAACCTCACCAACCGACCAGCAGAACCGTCCCACCGCACTGAAGGCGCGGAAACCAATCTACTTTGTCACCATTATAAATAATGTAGCTGTATAGTTCCTGCGGTCGTAGTACCCCTCTTGAACATCATCATTATCTATGTATCTGACCAGCGCCAGATAAAAACCCGGTTTATCAAAGGTGAAGGCAGCCTTTCCTGCACCGTTCGTATCTTTTAGTTGGGGTTCATCCTTGTCGTCAGCCATACCGTTGATCAGGGCTACCTGGGTGCCGGCTGCAGGCGCCCCTTTATACTTGACTTGCAGCTCGATGGTATCCCCGACCTTCCAGGGCTTCCAGAAAAGAGGCAACAGCTCCAGATTGCCTCCCACAGCCTGCACCGCTCCTTCCAGGTCGTGCCCTACCGGAACAACAGCCCCGGCGTACTGGGTATAGGCGACCGACTCCAGGGGAAACTCACAGTCCTTTTTGGGGACATTCAAATATTGGCCGTCAACGGTTACCGTAAACACCCCCTCCGCTTCCACCACCGGTCTGTAAAAACCGGTTTGCTCGGGTATAAATGTGATCTTATAAGCTGTTTCCTCCGGCCCACCAATAGACAGCTCGCTTTTCTTCCCGTCGGGTTCAATAAGGTAGGATTTCAGTATCTCCTTCCGGCACAACCCATCGACCTTCATGTTGTGCCCCCATTTGAAGAGGAGTTCTACAGGTGAACAGCGATGCCCATGGCTGGACCTGAACTCCAGCCACCCCTCATGCCCCTGAACAACAAGGTGAGTAGTATCACGAAAACTTGTCATGTAACATTCCTCCTTCATTTTTATGCCCTGCCGGGCAACAAAGTCAAACTCCATTCTGTACAGCCAGTTAACCTTTATAACCCACATTTGAATTCAAAAAGTACCATTCTGTAGGAGTTATGACCACCCCTTCCACATCCTTGTGTACGGCTGTGATGATTTTGGGGTAGACCAGAAAGGCAAACGCTGCATCATCAATGAGGATCTGCTGCGCTTCCTTAGCTATGGTCTTTCTTTCCTCAGTGTCAAACGTAGACTGCAGCTTTCTACCCAGAGCATCAAGCTTCTCACTGCTGTAATGCCCGAAGTTATTATCCCCTCCTGTTAAAAAGACGGTTTCCAGCATGTACTGGGGATCCCCGGTAGGAGCGGTGCTGAAGCTATAAATAGCAGCATCAAAATCTCCACCCTTCATAGCCTCAGAAATGTTCTCAACATTGTTGATTTCGATCTTAATCCCGATATCTAATAATTGGCTCTGAATTGCTTCCATGATCACCGGCAATTCCGGCCTGCTCTTATAAGAAAGGAAGGTGTACTCAAGTTTCTTACCACCCTTCTGGCGGATGCCGTCACTCCCCCTTTTCCACCCCGCTTCGTCCAGAAGTCTCTTCGCCCCCGCAGGGTCGTAATGATATCCTTTCAATTCACTTCCCCCAAAGGGAAGCACCGGTGGAAAAGGACCTATGGCCGGAATGCCCGTCCCCGACATGACCTTTTGGGCAAGGTCATCCCTGTTGATGGCCATGTTGATCGCCTTCCGGACATTGATATCATCAAGGCCTGGCCTTTCCAGGTTGAAAACGAGCATGTGCACCCGCCCCGAAGACTCGCTTAATACCTTCAGTTCTTTATTCCTTTCCAGCAGCTCCACCTGTTCGGCAGGAATCTTATCTGCCACCTGGATTTCACCTGACTGCAGTGCCATTATCCGGGTGTTGGCATCGGGGATGTATTTAAACACAACCTCTTTTAACTCAGCCTTTTTACCCCAGTACTCTTCATTTCGGACCACCACCACACGCTCATCTCGCACATATTCCTTCAACTTGAACGGCCCGGTAAGAACAGGATTTTCCTTGAATTTATCCCCCATTTCCTCAGCGGCCTCGGCATCAACGATGGTAGCAAAGGGATCGGCCAGCGATGTCATAAAGGACGGGTTGGGGTTGTTGGTTTTGATAATAACCTCATTCCCTTGAGCTTCTATGGAAGCAATATCCAAAAGGCCAGGAGCCCTCTCATTAATCCCTATAGTGCGCTCCAGAGAGGCCTTCACAGCTGCCCCATCTAAAATTTTCCCGTTGTGAAACTTGACATTGTCCCTGATCTTAATCTTCCATGTCTTTTCATCAACCCTTGTCCAGGACTCGGCCAGCCAGGGCTCGATCTTCATTCCCTCACCGACTCTGACCAGGGTTTCTCCCATGCCGAATTCCATAGTATACCAACCGTTATACCCATCACCTGGGTCGAGGTTTGTACACCACTGCGCCCAACCTACGGTCAGGGGTTTGGTTTCCTTCTGTGAAGGAGCGGATGACCCTTTCCCGCATCCCGACGCCATCACTAAAAAAACCGCCAACGTCAAGAGAACAAGAACTTTTTTTGCCCTCATCGAATCTCCCCTTCAATCTGATCAATTTTTCACAGCCTTGACATACGCCCACGAATGAATTCGTGGGATTCTGGTTCATCGAAGGATGCCTGCCGATGCGGGGCTCACTCCTTCTCCCGCAAGTGTTGATGCCCCAACCCTGAGAATATTTATAGTCGTTGGTACACTGGTACTTGAGAATGTTTACAAATTGGCCGTGTCCGAGATCAGACCTGTCTGATATTTTCATGCTCTGTTGGTGCCGCCCCAGGCGGCGTGATGACAAGGCAATTGAGAAAGAACTGGCACACCTTCCGGACACTTCGCCACTTTTCACTATATTTGAGAAACACAACAGTCTCGATCTTAGATAAAAATATCATCACTCCATAGAACACAAAGAAGATCGCTAAGATCTGTCTCCAACCGATCCATCTGGAAGGGAAATTGAACGCACCCATTCTATCTGCGGTTTGTGCGGATCCGTCAGCCAACCAACATTGAGGCTATCAAATAACATCTGCCGTGGATCAGGAACCGGAAACACAGCCAGGAGCCCACTTGTGCCTCACAGCAATTCCCCCTCTACCCGTTCTCATCAGCAAAAGCAGGGGCTTCATCCTTTTTATTCAGGAACATTTCGGCATAATCTGCGTATCTGCCGGCGAAAACCGGCCGGGTAAACCACATCCCGCCATCACCGAGAATCACGGTCAATGGTTTGGCCCGCTCATAGTCCATCTCCCCAGCTTCATTGAAGAAGCGATCATCAGCCTCCAAATGAACCACTTTACCAATGACCAGTGAGTAGCGTTCACGCCTGATTTCTTCTACAAGCGTGCACTCTGCCCAGGCCAAACAACCTTCAACCCCGGGCGGTTTAACTGCCTGGGACGGACGCGGCTTCAAGCCAGCTTCTTCAAACTCATCAACTTCCGGTGGATAATTCCGGGAACAGATCATCACTGCCTCAGCGAGCTCGACAGGGGGAACATTGACAACAAACTCCCCTGTTTCGCGGATGTTGCTCAACGTGTCTCGCTTAATCCACGAAGCCAGGAGAAGGTCGTTAAAAGGCCTCAATATTGGAGTAATACATGACCAGGGGGCAACATTGCGCACCCCATCTTTTCCCACTGTGGAAATCAAAACCACTGGCAAAGGCATCACCTGTTCCCGCTTGCGCGGTGCCAAAACCCCCATTTCTTCTCCCTCCTAGATCAATTAAATTAATGAAAAAGACCACGAAGGCTCCCTTTCTTCAGAAAGGCGCAAGACCTTCATGGCCTGCTTTCTTGGAACAGCTTTAGATCCCTTTAAATTTATTTCGACACCGGACAGAAAATCCCTTCCAGAGCTACACAAAAAACTACCTCTGCAGGGAGCCTCTTTTGATCAAAAAAAGAAGCATTACTCCTCCTAAAAACACGGCCAAGCTACAGAACAAAAAGGCCAGTCTCAACCCTTTTAACTGGGAGAGCACCCCACCTAGAAAAGCACCGCCGACCAGGGCAGCCATCCGAAAAACCGTTAAAACACCCAAACTGCCAGCAGTGTCCCTTGGAAACAGCTCAGTCAACCTCACCGTAAGCGGAACAGAGGCTAGGGCCTGGGTGAGCCCTAGAATCCCCGCGAGCACACCTGCCCAGATGATGTTCCGAGCCAGAGCCAGAGCAGCAAAAACAACCCCGCTCCCCAACAGTCCCAGAAGCAAGGGACGCAACCACCCAAAGGAGTCTGTAAGATACCCCACCCATAAGACAGCCAGGCTGTAACTGACAAAATAGACAGTGATAACAAAGCCGACAATTTTCTCAGAAGGAACCAACTCGTAAAAGAAGACTTGCAAGAAGGCATTGCAGAAACCTACTGTGAGAGCAGGGAAAACAGCCAGCAAGGAGAGCAAGTAGACCAACCAGTTTTTCATGAGGCACACAGACCTGCCTTGCTTACCGGAAGGCTCATCACGTTCCACAGGCAACGAAGCCAGGAAACCCATCCCCATCACTGCTGCTCCAATTAAAAAGACGCTTTTAATCCCCAGGGGATCGATAAGTAAACCCGCAAACAAAGGTGTTATGGCAAACCCAAGATTGGCGAGGCACTGGTAGGCACCAACCGCCTGCCCCTTCTTCTGAGCCATTCGAGCCACGTACGCCGTACCAATGGTAAAACTTAAGGCTTCACTTACTCCCTGGAGGCACCTGAAACCAATAAGCTGCCAGGGGTGCTTGGAGAAGGCATAGGCCACCGGGGTCAGTGGAAGCAGGGCAAACCCAGCACAGGCAAAGCATTTCCTCCCCAACCTGTCAGCTAGCAGCCCCAGGGGGAGGACTGCCAGGGCCCAAGAAATCTCAAGCCCAGCGAAGAGCAACCCTGCTTCAAGATAACTTGCTCCCAATTGGCGAGCGTAAATAGAAAGAAAGGGAACCACAAAGCCCTGTCCCGAAAGGGCCAAAAAAATCGCGATACTGAACAGAGTGATATTGCGTTCCCTAAGCATCCCTGGTTCCCCTTCCCGCCTCAAGCATTTCCTTCAAGCCTTCGCCCAGAAAATTCACTGCCAACACAGTAAAAATGATGGCCAGCCCCGGAAAGAGAACTGTCCACCAAACCCCGACCATCAAGTCATCCATTTCCTCCATGATGATGTTTCCCCAGCTTGGTTGGTGTGGAGGGATACCAAGGCCAAGGAAGCTCAAGGTTGACTCTGCAAGAACGGCCTGGGCCACACTGAAGGTGGCAGCCACAAGAGCAGGAGCGAGCACATTCGGCAAAATATGAAAGATGACAAGGTACCACCCTGTAGCACCAAGGGCCTGCGCGGCCAGCACAAACTCTCTTTCCCGCAGCGAGAGGGTTTCGCTCCGGATCACCCGCGCTGTGGCCGTCCAACCAGTAAGGGCTAAAACCAGAACCACACTGAGAAAGCCTGGTTTTAAAAAGGCAAGGAGGACAATGTAAACAACGATATCTGGTAATGAATTAAAAACATCTACACAGCGCATCAAGATGTTGTCCAGAACGCCTCCCCAATACCCAGAGACAAGGCCGATAGCGACCCCCAACATTGTAGTGATTGCGGCCACGAGGAACCCAACCACCAGAGAAACCCGAGCTCCGTAAAGGCACCGGCTCAGGACATCGCGTCCGAGGTCGTCTGTCCCAAAGGGGTGCTCCCAAGAAGGAGCTTGACTGACCCTGGTAAGGCAAACTTTTCCAGGATCATCAGGAGAAATTAGGGGGGCAAAGACAGCCAAGAGCAACACCATAAAAAGAAAGCAAGCACCAAAGACAAACTTCTTCAGCACTCAGCTCTCACCACCATACCTCACCCTGGGATCAACAACAGCATAAGCAACGTCGGCAAGAAGGTTGCCCAGGACAACAAAGGTGCTTATTAAGAGAACAAGCCCCATCAGAACAGGGTAATCAGCCCGAAGAGCGCTTTCTACCAACAAACGGCCTACTCCCGGCCAGGCAAAGATTGTTTCGATGACCACACTCCCCCCAACGAGATGAGGAAAAGCCATACCTAAAAGGGTCAAAAAGGGCAGGAGGGCGTTGCGAAGAGCATGCCGTAAGAGGACAGCCCTCTCCGTAAGGCCCTTCGCCCTTGCCACCAGAATAAAGTCGGAGGTGAGCACTTCCAGCAAACTTGACCTAAGGAACCTCGAATACCAGGGAACAGTAGTTAGCGCAAGCACGAGAGACGGTAAAGCAAGGTGGTGAAGGAACCCCATGAGAGAAAAAGCAGCCTCCCGGGTATAACCGGTCCCGCATACAGGAAAAATATTTAGCTTGAGAGAAAAGGCGTAGATCAGGATCAGGGCGAGCCAGAAGTTTGGAGTAGCGTAAAGAGCGAAACCGAGGGCTGTAAACGCGTGGTCAAGAAGCGATCCCGCCTTTTTTGCAGATACCACTCCGAAATAAATACTGATAACCACAATGAGGAGGTAGCTTATTCCCATGAGTGCCAGTGTAGCCTGCAGGTGCTCCCCAATAACCTCGGCCACTGGCTCCCCAGTAAGCTGAGATCTTCCTAAATTACCATGGAGGAGCTGCCCCAACCAAACAAGGTATTGAACAGGCAAAGGCTTGTCCAGACCCCAGGAAGCCCGGAGCCGCGCCCGGTCTTGTGGAGAGAGTAATCCAGCTTCTTCTTTGCCCAGGTAAAGTTCAACAGGATCAATGGGTGAAAGATGAATGATCAGAAAAGCAAGGATGCTGATCCCGAAAAGGAGGGGGAGAACTTGGCTCCCCCTCCTCAAGAGATAACTTCGCAAACCCATTGTCGGCTCTCCTTTCGGCTACTACTCCAAGCTCCACTCTTCCAGGTTCCACCAAATCCCTTCGGTCAAGTAACCACTGTGGCCTTCAGGATGAATTTTGATTCCCTTAATCCTCTTGCTACAAAGATAAGTATGATCCATGAAGGCGATGAACACCATCGGCTGCTCCTCGGCCAAGATCTCCTGCAGCTTCCCGTAGATCTCCCGGCGCTTTTGTTTATCCATGGTCGCCCGCCCCTTTTCGAGAAGCTCGTCAACCGTTCCGTTCCGGAAGCAGGTAGGGTTCCACCAGCCTTGGCCTATAAACTCCGAATGCCAGATGGGATATTGATCATCAGGGTCGTACACTGTTGCAAAGAAAAAGAGGGTGGCATCCTGATACATGCGCGGCTTGATCTGCTCCCAACTCAGCCCGGCCAGCTCCACATCTATGCCGACTTCTCTCAAATCTGTTCTCACGGCAGTGCAGATGTCTTTACGTAAGACATCGTCTGCCGGATACATCAAGATGAAGCAGAGAGGTTCTCCGTTTTTATCCAGAATCCCATCACCATCAGTGTCCTCCCAGCCGGAAGCAGCCAGCAGAGTCTTTGCCTTTTCCAGGTCAGGGCTGTATCTTTTGGCTTTAGGGTTGAAGGCCCAGTGGTTGCTCCGGAAGGGGATGCTGGTGGGCTCTCCTTTGCCCTCGAGAACATTATCAACAATAGCCTGCTTGTCGATGGCATAAGCAATGGCCTGCCGAAGGTTTCGGTCGCGGAAGAGCGGGTTTTCATAGGGAAGAGCAATACCGCACCACTCACCTGTGGGCACAGTAAATACTTGGACTTCACTGCTTTCAGCCTTCGACGCCAGCTTTGGAGGCAGGAAAGCCCCATCAACCTCACCTTTGACTATCTGGAGAAGACGGGTGTTTTCATCCGGAATGAAAGTAACTACGACCCTATCGACCTCCGGCTTCCCCAGGAAGTAATCAGGGTTTGCCTCCATGACCAGCCTCTCTCCTTTTTTCCACTCTACAAATTTAAAAGGACCAGTGCCCACGGGGTTGTGGTTGAACTCGGCAGTCTTGATGTCTTTTCCATCCAGAAGGTGCTTGGGAACAATCCCTACTACCAGCTTCTCTAGAAAAGGAGCATAGGGTTTGGAAAGCTGGATTCTTAAGGTGTAGTCATCAACAACATCGATTTTCTCCACCAACTCAAAGTAGGGCTTGAGGGGAGATGCCACCTCGGGGTCGAGGATCTTCTCGTAGGTGAACTTTACATCATCAGCAGTAAATTCCTTCCCATCATGCCACTTCACCGCTCTGCGCAAATGGAAAGTGTAGATCTTTCCGTCAGAAGAGACCTTCCAGGACTCGGCCAGGTCCGGAACCACATTGAGAGATCTTCGTCAAACTTTACCAGACCATTGAAAAACTTGGAGCCTCCATATTTGCCGTAGCCTAGGATGGGGTTTAAATTGTCGTCCTCATATTTCGGGGGGCAATTACCAGAGTGCTCTCCCTGACCTGTGGAGCTGTTCCAGGCTCCTGTTTCCCACAGCCTGCAAGCAGGCTTGTCAGCATGACTACAAGCAACAAAATCCCCGTCAGCAAGAAAAACCTTTTCCCAGGCTTCATCATTCTGCCCTCCCTCTCTGCCTTCTCAAAAAATTACACTCTTCAATGTTCCCTTCATCAGGTAATCATGTCTTTCACCCCCCTTATCAATTCCTTCCTAGCTGGCCTGGTAGGAAATACGTGTTCGCCTGGAACACCGTGGAACCAACGGGACTCTGGCCCCTCTTCTTGCCCGGCGTATCCTAAGAGCACGAACCCCAAGACCGCAAAGGAAATGCAGAACACCGGAGGAAGGTACCACCACCAGTAGCCATTGACGATCCCCCCGTGGGTGAAGGCGTAGTGAAGCATCATCCCCCAGCTCTTTTGCGTCGGGTCGCCAAGCCCCAAGAAACTGAGCCCCGCTTCCGTGAGCATAGCACCGGCTACCGCCAGGGAAGCCTTGGCAAAAACGACCTCTGAGGTATTTGGAAGAATGTGCCGGAGCATGATGTAGAAACTGCCGGCACCCAAGGCGCGGGCACTCCTGACAAAGGGCATTTCCCTGATCTGCAATACTCTTGAGCGAACCACGCGGGCCGTCCCCGCCCAGCCCAAAAGGGAGATGGTGATGATGATGTTCCAAATGCTGGGCTTGAGGTAAGCCACCAGCACGATCACCAGCGGTAAAGTGGGGATCAGGAAAAAGAGATCGGCAAAGCGCATCAGCAGCTCATCCAGGGTTCCCCGCAGATAACCTGCCGCAAGCCCTACCAGGGTACCGATGACAGTAGCCAGAAAGGCGGCAAAGAAACCGATAAACAGGGAGATCCTGGTGCTGTAAATCAACTCGCTCAAGAGATCCTGCCCGATGTCGTTGGTACCCAGAAGATGCTCTCCCCCTGGCGGCAGGTACGGAGTGCCCAGTGCCCAGGGATCATGAGGGGATAAAAAAGGAGCAAAAATCGCTGTCACCAAAAAAAGCAGCAGGATGACAAGCCCCAAAACAGCAAGCCTGTTTTTAAGCACGGTTCTCCCCCTCCTTGACCCGGGGATCAATCAAGGCGTAGACGAGGTCAGCCAGGAAATTGGCCAAGATCACGCAAAAAGTCAAAACCAGGAAACATCCCTGGAGCATGGGGTAGTCCCTGGAGACTACCGCATCATAGATTAACGTGCCCATCCCCTGCCAGGAAAAGACCACTTCCACAAGTAAAGCCCCAGCCAACAGGAATCCGAAGTCAAGAGCCACCACGGTCACCAGCGGCGGCAGGGCATTGCGGAAAATGTGCCTGAAGAGAACCTGCCTGTCTCTTAAACCCTTTGCAAAAGCAGTCAGCACGTATTCCTCTTTCCTTACCTGGGCCACAGAGTTGCGCATGATGATGTAGTTGTAGGCACCGTTGTGGATAACCAGAACCGTCAGGGGAAGGCACATGTGCCACAAGATATCAACCAGCCTGGAAGGGCCGGAAAGACCCCCGCTGACCATCCCACCTAAAGGAAAGAGGTCGAGGTAAAAGGCGAAAATCAGGAGCAGCAGCATCCCGAAGCAGTAGGTAGGCACTGTGTAAAAGAACAGGAGCACAGGAGTAAAGATGAAGTCAACTTTCTGGCCCTTCCTCCATCCCGCCAGAGTTCCCAGATAAGCCCCTAAAATGGCAGCCAGAATAATCGCCGGCAGGAGCAGGACAAGCGTCCACTTGATGCGGAAGAGGATCACCTTGAAAACAGGCTGCCCGTATTGATAGGACCAGCCAAAGTCCCCTTTCAGGCAGTTGGCAAGATAAATGCCGTACTGAACGGGCAAGGGCTTGTCCAGTCCGTACCTGGCTTTCAACTCCTCCAAGGTCTCAGGTTCATGAACGTAGAGATACTGGTAGTTTTCCTCACCCAAGAGATGAACCAGAGGATCTCCGGGCATGAAGCGGATCAGAAAAAAGTTTAAAGTGATCACGCAGAAAAAAGCTAATAAATACCAGACCAACCTCAAGGATAAGTAAAATCTCCTCATCAGCTACTCCCTGACACCCCCAAAAGAAAAAACCACAGAAATTCTCCTTTCCTGCCTTCGTGGCAAGAATGAAAACCTCCGTGGTTTTGATGCTCTGCCCTGATTTTCCCGCGCGCGTCCCTTCACGAGACACCTTCTGCTTTCAACCTATTCGACAAGAATAAGGCAATTCCTGCTGAAAGATAAGTTTTTGATTAAAATGGCGATTTATGGGCAAATGTGTTAAACCCCAAACCACCTTCAGGCAACTACCCTTGACAGGAACTGACGTAAGGATTATATTCAGGTGTAAGGAGGAATTTAAATGTTAAGAGCAAGGTTAACCAGTAAGGGACAGGTAACAATACCCGTAATCGTCCGCCGCAAGCTTAACCTGCAACCGGGAGACGAGCTCGTGTTCGATCTCGACCCGGGCGGGGAAGTTAAGATAAGGGTCCTGAAGCGCAAACGCTTAACTGAGCTCTATGCCTCCCTGCCCGCGAAGAGACCTTACCCCGGCAAGGCAGAAGTCCGGGAAGAGGTGGCTGGTGGACTCGCCCGGCAGATACTGGACAAGGGGAAAGAAACGTAATGGTCTATTTGTGGGTTGATGCCAACGTTGTCTTGCGCTTTCTCACCGGCGACCCACCCGAAATGGCCGCTCAAGCCCTGGAGCTAATGAGCCGTGCTGAAAAAGGAGAAATCGGCTTGCGGGTATCTCACCTGGTAGTAGCCGAAATCGTCTGGGTGCTGTCTTCTTTTTACAGGTATGCCAAAAGCCAGATCGCCGAAACCTTAATCTCCTTTCTCAGTGCCGACGGAATTTACCCTGAAAACCCCGCCTTGCTTATCCAGGCCCTGCAAGATATGGCGGAAAAAAACGTCGACTTCGCAGATGCCTACCTTGCCGCGCTGGCCCGAGCACAGGAAGAAAGTATCTGTTCCTTTGACAATGATTTTGAAAAGAAGTTAAATGTCGGATGGGTTACCCCGCCAGGAGATGGGTAACCGACCCAATCTAGCTGCATGTCAAGACCCGCTTCAGATAAACCTGAATTCCCTGCTCCCTAACCGCCCCTCCATGGCCAAGAGCAGGAAACAAAGACATCAGCAGAACAAAAACCATCAAAAAGGAAATGCCCTTCAGGGAAAAACTTTTCTTCATCAAAATCCCCTTCAAACCTTCTTGATCTTTTGGATTAAATTCTCACGGCTAGCCTTGATACTCGCTTTTGTAGCAACCCAAGAGGGTCCTCTTTAGCGTGAAGATCGCAAGCAAGAGGCAGAAGGCCGACAACACAAAAGGGTAGTGAGGGTTCAGCTTGAATAACCTGCCTCCCACAACTAAACTCAACGCCCCTTCAGCAGCCACCAACGTGGAAAGCACACCAAACAAGGTGGCCCTGTGCTGCTGGTCGGTCAAGTCAGCCAAAACCACTTTGTGGAGATAAAGAGCTACGGAGATCCCGCTCAAGACCAGAATGGTGCTCAAGATCGCTACAGCCGCCAGCTCGTGAAAGGCAACTAAGATGAGCGAGCTTAGAAGTATCACCGTGAGCACCAAGACTAACACCAGCACTCGGTTAAGCCTGTCTGCGAACGGCCCCAACAGCAATTGGGTGATTAAGTAGACCCCATTGGCAATACCGTAAGCTACTGCCACCACGCTGTCGCTCACTCCCGCCACATGCACAAGGTAGAGCACATAGTAAGTGGTCAGCATTCCCGCAGCCGGGGTGTAGAGCAGATAGTAAGCCACAAACAGCCGCAGTACAGGGGATGAGCTTCTGGCAGCACAGGCCAGCTGACGGAAGAGATGGCTCAGGCTGAAAACTGACTTTTGCTCAGACCGGTTGCTATCTTTGAGCCTCACCCAGAAGAGGATCGCCACCACCAGGGCCAAACCAATGTAAATGAGGAAACCGAGCCTCGTCCCCTGGTAGACTCCCAGCTGATGCACAACCGCACCCACAACAAAAGAGGAAACGATGGTGGCTCCAGTTACGGCGAGCCAGTTTAAGGAGTATATCCTCCCCCGCTCTTTATTGGCCGTGTGGTCTGCCATCACTGCATCGAGTGCCGGCAGAGCAGCTACCCGAATCCCCAGCAGGCACATCCCAACCAAGACCCAGACCCAGTTTCTTGCGAGGAGAAAGAGACTCAGGATCAAGGGGAAAAAACAGTGAGTGAGGACAATAAACCGTTTTCTCCCGATCTTGTCGGCAACATATCCCCCTACCAGCCCGAAGGAAAGCAGCACATAATCTACCGCCATTATCCCTCCGACAACCTGGGGAGTGGCCCCCAACGCCTCGAGATATCGGGTAAACAGCGGGTTTACCAGACCCGCGCCCATTGCAATCAGAATATTAGCCAGAATTAAGGTCCCTGGTATTCCTCGTAAGGTACCGAATATTTGCTTGTAATCAGTGCAGGTGGTACGTAGAGACGCGACTACACGATTGATTCACCGGCCCCCCTCTTGTCTTTTTAAAACATGGTAGCAGGTAAAATCCTCAGCGTAGAAATCTGCAGTGTGCAGGACCGCCAGAGCCCGACAGTAACCTGCACATACTTTTTTGAGAGAACAGGTTGCACAAGCTCCTTTGAGTAAGTCGGGGTCAAATTCCCGGAATGTCTTCATAACAGGAGCTTCTTTCCAGATTTCCTCAAATTTCTGCTTTTTTATGTTGCCGGCATAAAAAACCATATTTTCGCACGGACTCACCACACCGTTTGATTTAACGAGACACCACGTCTTGCCACAAGGGCATAAAATGTTCCCTTGTTGCAAATACTTATTGTAGGCCTCATCCGTTAGGGAGGCACAGGGGTCTGCTAAGACTTCAATTTGGTCTCTGTATTTCTCCTTGATCTTTTTCCCGGTCAGGTGGAAGGAACGCATCCCCTCTGCATTGAGCATCAGTTCTTCCTTATAGCCCATCCCCCTACCGGCCGGGAAAAAGCGGACAAAACCCAGCTTCCTCGCCCCCATGCTGACCGCGAGGTCTGCTATCTTCTCAAGTTCTCCAACGTTTCGCCTGGTCACGGTAGTCCGCACGGCCACACTGACTCCTTCCTCAGCGAGCAACCTTACGGACTCTAAAACAGCCTCATATGTCCCATCCCCCCTTAAATATTCATGGTTTTCTTTTAAGCCATCCAGGCTGACCTGGACGTGCTTCAGGCCCAAGCTGCCCAGCCTCTTGGCGGTTTCCCGATCGACAAGGGTCCCATTGGTTATCAAAACAACCGAAAAATCCAGGCCCTTGGCATATTCGATGATCTCAAACAAATCGGGCCGCAGCAAAGGCTCACCACCGCTGAATTCCACCTCCACTGTGCCCACCTGAGATGGTTCCCTGAGCAACCGCTTGACCTCATCCAGACTCAGCTCATTCTCCAGCTTCTCCCCGGCGCTGGCATAGCAGTGGCGGCACCTGAGGTTGCACTGGTTGGTCAGCTCCACGGTCACCACCAATGGTGTATAAATTTGCCCACCCCCTAAATAAAAAACCGCGAAGATCCTCCTTGCCTTCACGGCAGGTAGAAACCTTCGCGGTTTCTCTTCTTACATATTCTGTTGTTTCATGGTTTTACATCACTATTGCTTTTTGTCAAAATATATCACAATATATCACAAAACACCACTAGTAAAAAGCCTCCCCTCGCCCCAATGTGCAGGCGAAATTTGGATAAATCTCTTGATTCCTGGAAAATACTGCTGTTTTTTGACTGCATTTTCTGTCTACAACTCAAACAGCTTCAAAGCTCCCAATAGTGCCCTTAATCACCCCAGACGGGATTGCTCTTTTTCGGCGTAGATCACCGCATCCCGATACCAGCATTTGACCCACAGCGTCCCATCTTCTTTGGTGACGAGCTTTCCTTCGGCCTCCAGGAAGGCACGCACTTTGTTTTCATCTTCCGGGGTGATTTCCTCATCGTGGCGCCAGGTCTTGACCAGCAGGTCCCAGGGGTAAAGGTAGCGCCTGGTGTTGATCTCCACGTTGGCCTTGATCCCCAGCTGGTAGACCACATTATAGAGGACAATATAGTCAGGAGGGGGCTCGTAGTCGCTCACGAAGAGGGGGTACACCGCGGCCAGGGAGCTGCCGGCCTGGGTGACCAGGAAAAGAACACCTCTGGTGCAATCCCACATCTTCATCAGGGCATCTTTGATGTCAGGCATGGCAAAGCAGTAGGCGGCGTTGACCAGATCATACTCTTGCAATTCCTCCGGCGCCACATCCTCCCAGTGCTTGTTGATGATCTTGATGTTCTCCAGCCCCTCCGCTCTTTTCAGCAGCCTCCGGATCTGCCCCCTCGAGGGCTCGACAACAGTGACTTCCCTGACGAGCCTCGCCAGGGGAACGGTATAGGCTCCGTCTCCTGCTCCAATATCTAGAACCGTAGAGTTCGGGCTAAGGTAACGCTTCATCTTTTCCAAGATGGCCCCAGGGTAATTTTTGTACTCGTAGCCGAAATACAGCTCATCAGGGTAATTGTCCCAGTAGTCTTCATTGGTGAGCCCCTTTTCTTTCAGCCTCTTTGTCCAGAAGTAGTTCTCGCGCTTCTGGTGCCACACGGCCGCCCAGTCAAGCTCCACCTTTACGACCTCCTCCTTACACCTAGACCGGGTTAACGCGAACGCAGCGCAAACCAGGTCTGGTAGTTTACAGGACCGAACCCGCTGCGAATCGCCCACCCGGTAAACTCATCCGTCCGGTAAGGATACAGGGCCTTCCCCCAGATCAGGGCAAGCCCCGGCAGCTCGCGGGCGTGGTAGTGCTGGGCTTCTCTTAAGGCAGCAGTCCACTCGGAGTCGTTGCGCGCCTGCCTGACTTTCTGGTAGATCCGCACGTATTCCGGATCGGCGCAGGTGCCGAAAGCCCCCTGGGCATCCACAAAGTACATCAAACCTCCATCGTAAATGACTGCACCCGGTGTGGCATAGCCCAGGTAGATCCAGTAGTCGCGGTCGTTCCAGACCCGCTGCTGCCACTTCTCTTCGTTACCGAGGACCTCAGGGTCGATATAGGCATCGATCCCAACCTTTTTCAGGTGGCTGCAGATTACCTCCGCGGCCCGCACCATCATCGTCTCCTTCCCCTTCTTTGTGGCGGGTGTAACCGGGATGCGCAGCTTCGAGCCGTCCGGAAGCTCCCTGATCCCGTCCCCATCCTTATCTTTCAGGCCGATCTGGTCGAGGAGGGCATTGGCCTTCGCCAGGTCCTGTGTTAGCCTGGGAAGTGCCGGGTCGTACGCCGGGAGGCTGGGTGGCACGATCCCGCGCCCCGGAACCTCGCCATAGTCTCCCGCTACTGCCTTGACCAGCATCTCGTAATCAATGGCGTAGGATACTGCTTCTCTGAAGGCTTTCTCTGTAACAGGGTACTCTCGCCCGAAGGCCATGTAGATCATTATTCCCAGATCGGAAATCACGCCCAGATCCAAGCCTGGTGTTCCCTCCAAGGCAGGAGCATAGGAAGCCGGAATCGGCATGGCGTAGTCGTAGGTCGCAGCGATCTCTCCTTTCTTGAGCGCCATCACCAGGGCGTCCACATTTTTGTAATACTTCACCTTGACCTTTTCGACGCTCGGCTGCCCGGCAAAGTAGTCGTGGTTGGCCTTGAAAGTGGCGGTCTGGGAAGCGGGGTCGTAGGACTCGAAAATAAAGGGACCGCAACCAATGAGGTTCTCCCTGGCAGTGTAATTCTTGGGATCATTGACATCTTCCCAGATGTGCTTCGGCAAGATGATCCCAATGCCGATGGCCAGGTCCTTAAAGAGGGAATAGACCAGTGGTTCCTTCAAGTAGAAGGTGACCGTGTGAGCGTCAGCAACTTCAATTTTCTCAATCGCCGCCACCGTCCACCGGGCCAGCTCTTTCAAGTGCTTGAGCTTGTATTCAAAGGTAAACTTCACGTCTTCGGCTGTCACCGGCTCCCCGTCGTGCCACCGGGCGTCTTTCACCAGGTAAAAGGTGACCGCTTTCCCGTCTGGAGAGACCTCCCACTTTTCAGCAAGACAGGGCACGATGTGCAACTGCGGGTCGTACTGAACGAGCTGGACATGGGTAAACCCGAAGTGGTTCATCCGGTACCAGGCACCAAGGTCATTCAAGATGTTCATCGGTTCCAGAGGGCTGAGTGTCCCCAGCGATATTTCCTTCACCATACCGCTCTTTACGTCAGCCAGTTGCTTCTCCTGGTCCCACCTCACCTGGCAGCCAAAGGTCTGAGCGACAAAGCGGAGGGGGACAAAACACCTGCCGTTTGCGATCTTCGGCGCAACATCCATAAAAACTTTTCCATCATTTTTCTCAGCCACCCTGCTCCCGACAGTGAGCTTCAACAGCAGGTCCCCTTTTTGCAGGATGACCATCCTCTCGTCTCCGTACCACCTGACTTTTAATCCCAGCGCCTCTCCCAGGACACGAACAGGAACCATAATTCTTCCCTGTTCACTAAGCAGTGATGCGCCCGATACCAGTTGCCTGCCGTCGACCTCGACGCTGAAATCCTTCGCATAAGTCAGGGCCGTCCCGTTTAAAAGGGTTACGGCAAAAAGGAACAAAAACGCCAGGATAAAAAACTTGGCTTTTCTCACCACCATTGTTCCCCCCTATCTCAACTGTTCTGTAGTTATCATAAAAAGCTTCCCTGTTTCAGGGTCTTTGAAGACCGTCCCTACCTTTTCGTAAACCTTGCCCCCTTCCTGCCTCTCGACCAGGTCACGCCGCACATCGGGGAGATGAGAAACTTCCCTTGCTTTTTTCAATTCGATTCTTTCCCCCTGAGGGGCGATCGGGACTTGCCAGTAGATCACCAGAGCGAGCATCAAGCCACAGGCGAAGACCAGCATGGCGTCCACAATGTTAATTGCTCCCTCCAAGGGATTTACTTCCTCAGCCGCAGTCAGCAGCCCCTTCTTTTTCCGCAGCGACTTCACGGCTCCTGCTCACCTCCAGCAAAGCTTCAGTAACGGTTTCCAGGATGCTCATGTAATCCTCATACCAGCGCCGGCGAACCCTGGAAATAAAAAAGGCAACAGCAGCCGAGGCCAGACCAAGCACGGTGGCGTCAAAGGCTGTCAGCAAGCTTTCCGCAAGAATCTCGGTGTCCCCCTGGCTCAGAGCAATCAGTCCTGGGCCGAGAGGAATCAGGGTCGCCATCAAGCCGAGCATAGGGCCCAACCGGGCCACAAGGTCTGTTTTGGTCACTATCTTTTCGTAAAAAAGCTCCTCCTGGGTAAGCATTCTGCGTGCCAGAGCCTCCCAGGCAGCGTGGGGCAGTTCTGCCTGCGCCAGCAGCGCCCCCAGTGCTTCTTTCTGCCTGCGGAGCATATTGCTTTCCTTAATCAACCTTTCCAGTTCTGCCCGGTCCCTGCTCGCTTTGATTCTCCTCACCAAATCAGAAACATCGGTTAAAGCAACGCGCCTCGAAAAGAGCCATTCCACCAGCAGGCTACCCAGTTCGATTACAGCAAAACAGATGAAGAAAAGGAGAACAGCGATGGTGGGAGCTAGCAGGATGGCAGAAACCTGGTGCATTACTTCCCTCAATCCGTGCAACAAATCCAATTTCAACCCCTCCTCAGAAACTAATCAGATGCACCTGGGCAAATTCTCGCCTGTGCCGGAGAAGCCCCTTTACTCCACCTACCGCAAACAGGGCCAGAAGGATCCCAACAGTAGACCAGCAGGAGGCTTGCTCCTGAGAATTTGTGGCAGGCGATGGAACAGGTTCTATTTCAAAGATCCGCGCCCCTGGCTGAGCCTCAGGCGCTCGGAGCGACGAAGGTGCTGAACTTGCCTGCTGCTGAGAGCTCGTCTGAACCGGTTTTTTTCCTTCTGCTGATGACTCCTTCTGAGCCACAGGAGTAGCTCCCTTTTCCCCGAGCCGGACCCGCGAACCCTCAACTTTCTCCTGTTCTCCGCCTGTTCCAGAGCCCTCAGCCTGCCCTTGCTCTTCGCCTGTTCCGCCTCCCTGCAGGCCGTGGATTGTTCCCGTAATCTTTTCCACCTCACCTCCTCCCCATTTTTCCAGGGCCACCTTCAGCCCCGGCACGTAAGTGTATTCCAGGGGCAGGTCATCCTGGTCGAGGATGGGGCTTTCGCTGTAACAGTGGAAGAGCACCTTGCACGCCTTCAGCAGTTCTTTGAAAACTTCGGGCCGGTTTGTGCCCCACTCCGTTTCCGAATAAATGTTGCCCAGGCGGTTCACAAACCGGTCGGCCACCTTTTCCGGGTCCTGCGGAGACCCGATCAATGTAACACCAGAGCCAAACTCTCCTGCAGGAGGAGCAAAGATCCTGGCCGTTGCCAGTTCACCTGCCTCTTCTGGTTGGTGGCCTTTGGCCAGGAACTCGTGGACAGCAATTATCCAGCATGTAGCGACATAGTTGGAGTCTAGCGGTTCCCTCCCTTTTACGAGCAGACCGGCTTTTTCTAAAGGGGCAAGGGAAGCATCCAGGGCCACTTGAAGTTCGGGATAGGCCGAGGTGATGCTCTGGTAAGAGGCCGCCAGGGCCAAGCGATGCGCCCGGTCCAGCATAATCACCTGGTCTTTGAAAAGATCACGAAACAATCCTGTGGTGATTGTTATGACATCTGTGCGCGGCCGGCCCAATTCACTGGAACTGATCAACTCCAGGCCAATCACCTTTCCAGATGGATCCCACCGGGGCCTGACACCAAGCAGGGCAAGGGCAAAGGAAACCATCGGCCCTTCTCTCCCCGCCGTCTCTTTGCCCCATACCACTGCTGCTACCCGCGGGGGATAACTTCCCTTTTCCGCTTTGAACTTTTTGACAGCCTCCCGGGCCAGCTTTTCTCCTGCAGCATAGGCCTCCCGACTGGGATATCTTTCAGGATCGATGGTTTCTTTCTTGATTTTTTCGTCAAAGCGGAAGACACCCAGATCTGATTGCCCCAGAGCAGGAGAGGCAAAACAGGTGGCAAAGAGATAAACTGCGAACAAGAGCAGGATCCATTTCCAGCGCCGCAATTCCTCCGCCTCCTTTCTTCAGAAATCACTCTCTCGTGAGGCTGAACGCACCGTCAACATTTCCTGTAGTTTCCCGTCCACCAGGCAGTAAATCCGCCGGCAGAACAACCGGGCCAGCTCTAAATCGTGGGTGATGAAGAGATAGGCCAATCCTTTCTCCTTCTGAATCTCCTGCAAAAGCCTGATGATCTGCGCCTGGGTAATGACATCCAGCATACTGGTAGGTTCATCCAGGACGAGAAACTTTGGCTCGAGCACCATGACCCTGGCGATGGCTGCCCTCTGCAGTTCTCCCCCGCTCAACTGGGAGGGGTAACGGTCCAGATGCTCTTTATAAAGGCCGATGGTTTCCAGTTGTTCCAAAAGAGCTCTTTCCGTGAATGGAATCCCGTGCAGCCTAAAAGGTTCGGCCAGGCTCCGGATTAATCTCCATTTGGGGTTGAAGGCCGCCTCGGGGTGCTGGAAGATGATCTGGACCCGGCGCCGGAAATCCTTATTCTCTGACGGAGTCAGTCTGGTGATTTCCTTCCCGTTAAAGAAAATCTGACCGTCATCAGGTTTTAAAAGACCCGTTAAAAGGAGCCCCAGGGTGGTTTTGCCGCTCCCACTCTCCCCGACGAGGCCTACGGTCTCCCCTTTATCGATAAAGATCTCGGCCTCTTTGATCACCTTAATGGACCTTTTCTTGAGCCACCCGATCTTATAGGTCTTGCTCAGGGCAACTGCTTTAACTAACATAGAGCCAGCACCTCACCCGGCGACCGTTTTCTTCTAAAAGAGGCGGCTCTTCCTGGCAGCGGCGGAAGGCACGGGGACAACGCATCCTGAAACGACAGCCAGGTTCTCCATAGCTGGCGTGCTCAGGGGCGTAGCCGGCCAGCGGCCGCAAGCCGCGGGGGGGTAAGGCGGCCAGCAACGCCTGGGCGTAAGGGTGAAGCGGCTGTCTGAAGAATTCCGCCCGGGGAGCCACCTCCACAATTTGGGCTGCATACATTACTGCCACCTTTTCGGCAAACTTTTCGGCAAAACAGAGATCGTGGGTAACAGTTAAGATGGTTTTTCCAGTCAAACTCTGAAAGAGATTCAAGATCTCTTCCCGCCTCTCCCAGTCCACTCCCTTTGTCGGTTCATCGGCCAGCAGGACCTCGGGCTCGGCAACTACCCCCATGGCCACCAGCGCTCTCTGCTTCATCCCCCCGCTGTACTGATGCGGGTACTCGAAGGCTCTTTTTTGAGCCTCGGGGATGCCTAGTTGCCCGAGCAGAGAAACCGCCTTTGCCAGAGCGGGCCTCTTTTTGAAGCCCAGGTGGACGATCAGAGGCTCGGCCACTTGAATTCCCACGGTTAAGACGGGGTTCAAGGCGTTTCCTGTCCCTTGCGGGATGTAGGCCAGCTCCCGCCCCCGGATCCGGCAGAGTTCATCCTCGGATAAACGGAGAAGGTTCCTTCCTTCGTACCAGACTTCCCCGGAAATCCGGGCCCCGGCCGGCAGAAGGCGGAGAAGGGAGAGAAGCAGGACGCTTTTGCCGCTGCCTGTTTCCCCGACCAGGGCCACCCGCTCCCCTTTTTCAATCTCCAGGTCAACCTTGTCCACTGCCCGGATTGAACCCCCGGGACCCGGAAATTCCACCGACAGGTTCCTGATAAGAAGCAAATTGGAATCCACTATCAAACACCCCACCTGACAGCTTAAAAAAAGCCCCCGCCTACCCCTTCCCTTGCGGAGTAGGCACTGAAATAAAAAACCACGAAGATCTCCCCCTTCCGGCAGGGCACAAGACCTTCGTGGTCCCTTATCGACAATATTCTTGATGCTGCCAGTTCAAAAACCACAAGCAAGGGACGGCTTCTGCCGCCTCTTTTTGCTGAGTTTACTTCGACACGAAACAGAAAATTCCTGCGCAGGATGCCGTAAAAAAACCGCTTCCGTCCCGATATTTTTCAGTCGGTGCCGGCAGCGCACCTCCCTATTTGCTTAAAGGCCGGGCAGCTTCCCGGGGTAACCTCCCTGTAGACTCAATATTAGCAGGAAGACAAACACCCGGCTTCCCTTCACTCAGCCGGCAGATCCGTGGCAGAACATCCCTGCCAGTTCCGGTTCGTGGCTGATGAAAAGGTAAGCTACTCCCTTCTCCCCAGCTAAATGAGGGTATGCTGCCGACTGTTCTTGTTGAATTCGCAAATTCTTGCCAGCTCCTGCCACCTGGTGTAAACTAAAGAAGATAGAAACGATGTAAAAAGGCAGGTGTCCGGAATGTACGGCGGGTATAATGAAACGCCCCAGTTTGAAGAATACCTGGCAGGCCACAAAAGGCGAGCCTGGATGGAAGAAAAATTTCTCGTTGCCCGTAAAAGAGAGGCCTGGAAAAAGGCAAAGCGACTGGCAAAAGAACTGCCGCTTCTATTCCCGCTGTGCCGCATTTATCTGTTTGGCTCCTTGACCAATGGGCACTTTTCCACCTTCTCGGATATAGACATTGCCCTGGAAGGCCTGGATGAGAAGGACCACTTAAAAACGTTAACGGCTGCCGAAAATATCGCCCGTCCCTTCCGGGTAGATGTAATCCGGCTGGAAGAAGCCCCGTTATCCTTGAAGAGAAAAATATTCAGCCAGGGTGTGATTATTTATGAGCAAGGAAAAGATTAGTGCTTACCTGAGTTTAATAGGTGACCTGGAAGATAAGATGTCCTTCATAGAGAACATTGCCCGCAAAATTAATTCTCTGGGCCAGGAAATAAGCCGTATTTCTGGCAAGATTCCCGAGGAAAAGTTAATGGCCCTGGCCGGTTACCTGCACCATTTTTACACCGGAATAGAAGACATTCTAGCGCGGATAATTAAAACAGTGGACGGCTACATGCCCCGTTCTGGGGACTGGCATTCGGAATTGCTCTATGTTAGTTCGCGGAAAACGCCCGGTGTTAGGCCGGCTATAATCTCGGCTGAGCTGCAGGAGATATTGAGCGACTACAAGGCATTCAGGCACCTTTACCGTCATGCCTATACCAAAGAGCTGCGATGGAAAAAGATAGAGCATCTGGCCCTAAATATACAGGATGTCTGGATGGCTTTTAAGAAAAGTATCGGGGCAATTATTCAATTCCTACAAAAAATAATTAACAAGCTGGAGAAAAATGAATTTTGAAAGGTGAAGACCCTGGTGCGCTCCTTGGCCGGCCCAGCGTTCAAACCATCCGGGCTCTTTAAGGCTTACTCGAATAAACGGTCGAATTCTTCACCACCCACCGGATGTTGCCGCAGGTCTCGCCATTATCCGGGCTCGACTACCCAGCATTCTCCACCGCATCGCTTGCCGAAACCTGACATTCTCCTCAAACAACACCTGTTTCCAATTCCCATTTGTCATCTACTCTCCATAGGATCATCCCCAACCGCACTCGATCCTTTCTCCGGAAAACTCCATTAGTTGCCCGTCGCTTTACGTGATCAGTCATCTTTTCTTTAACCTCAGGAGTCACCTCTGTATAGAACTGAAAGAGTTCCTCCAGATCAGCTATTGCCTCTGCTATCGGCAACTCTTGCTCCCAATCGTCCACCCAGACCTGAAAAGAAGGATAATAACCCGAGGTGTAGAGGTAGTTGAGGGGGTAGATAATATCGTGACCCGGCGGAGGCATTTCTTCGCCAAAGATCATCCGCCACAGCTCCTCCCGCACCGTACTCTGCCGCCGCCCGGCAAAGTCGCACAGAAAACACCACCGGCGGGAGCAGGTCATCATTTTTTGAAGGGTTTCCGCATCCCGCACGCCAGGCGTGAGGGAGGCAAAGACCAGGTCGAACCGCCTGGCCAGGCCTTCTTGCGCCGGGTCAATCCTTTCCCACTCCCGGTCAAGAAAGTGGACGTTTGCCAGTCCTTGTGCCTCCACCCTCTTTTGCAAGGCGGCCAGCACGGCCGGGGCCGGTTCCAGGGCCACCACCCTTTTTACCAGCCGGGCCAGAGGTATGGTGAAAGTACCCGCTCCGGCACCGATGTCCAGTACCTCCATTTGCGGGTGCAGTACTCCCTGTTGCTCGAGCCAGGCTAGTACACGGTCAACACGCCCTCTGGCGTTCGCCTGATCGGTCCAGCGTTCAACTTGCCCGGCCAGCCGGTTCCAGTATTCTATAGGGTTCAGGTCAGGGCGTCGCCTGGCAGATAGGGAATGGCGATGCGCCTCGTTCCACGTCTCTGTCCAGAAATGGGGATCCTTTAACGGATACCGTGAACAATTCGTGGCTCCCCCTTCGGGATTTAGCTTTTCTGTTATCATAAGGCTCCCTCCCTGAATCTTCTATTCTTCTATATAGACAGTGTCCCATCTCGTGTTAATGCTTGAAGGATGAGGAGTAAGTCCCTTAACCTTTTCTTTTGCGGCATAGATCGTGTATAACGAGGCAATTGGTACAGCAGTTGTTTCTTCATCTATCAGAACATGAATGGCCTCCGCCACCAGTCGTGCTGCTTCCACTATTTCAGGATTATTACGGGCATGATCAATCAAATTGTCAAACTTTCTGCCTGGCCAGAACGCTTTATTATAGTTGGCTTCATAATACCCTTTGCTATGGAAGAGAAGCTGCGGCAAGAAAGTAGGGTCACCGTCATTCTGGCTGCCCCGCTCCAGCCAGAGATCACCTTCTCCCTTTTTCAATTTATCGAAGTAAAGCCCACGATCTGCAACTTCCACCACCTTAACTCCAATTCCGACTTCCTTAAGCTGCTGCTGCAAGATTTCCGGTAGGGGTTCAAGCACACTAGCCGAAGGAAAACCGGAAACAAGGGTAAGTTCCAATCGCCGCCCGTTCTTGATCCTGATGCCGTCAGGCCCGGCTTTCCATCCAGCCTGTTCCAGGAGATTTTTGGCCCTTTCTGGGTTGTAGGCAAATCCGCTGACTAAATCCTTATGCTCCCTCAAGATGTCAGGAGGAATTATGGTCTGGCTGCTTATAGCATTACCTTCCCATACCTTCTGGATAATAGCCTCGCGGTCGATGGCCCAGCCAATGGCCTGCCGTATCCTTTTGTCCTGCAAAATGTCGAAGGGCTGTTTCCCGTTAACCATAAGGTAAAGAGCCACATAAGCACCAGTTTTTCCGCGCAACACCTGAATCCCTTGGGTTGTCTTAAGTTGTCCAATCATTTCACGAGGAATTTCTGTAATAACATCAACTTCACCTGCCTGCAATGCAAGGAGCCGGCTGTTGTGGTCTGGAATGAATTTAAAAACAATCCTATTCACTTTTGCAGGTTCCCCCCAATAATCAGGGTTACGCTCAACAACCAGCTCTTTATCTTGCTCGTACCTGGCAAAACAGAAGGGGCCGGTACCAATAGGTTTCTGGCTATCTTCATTTTCTTTGATTCGTATGGCAAAACTTGGGTGAGCCAGGATTTCTGGAACGCGCATATTAGGTTCTGTAGTTACAATGTCCACCGTATAATCGTCAATTATTTTGACTACATCTTCTTTGATTTTCAAAATGGATTTTCCACTGGAGGGAATACCTTTTTCCAAGGTATACTTTACAGCTGCAGCATTAAAGTCCTCACCGTTATGAAACTTTATGCCTTTGCGCAGGTAAAAGCGCCAAGTGTTGCTCCCCTTATATTCCCATTTGGTGGCCAAAAGTGGCTCTAATTGATACTCAGGCGTAAGTCGAATTAAGGGCTCGCAAATATTGGCATTTAGTGAATAAATTCCTAACTCGCTGTCCCTTTGGGTATAACCATCAGCTCCAACGCCCACAACTAATTCCTTTTTGCTTACCTGACCTTCCCTTTGTTGCCCACCACAACCCGCAGACCCGGCAACCAACATTATAATGACCAAGAAAGACACTATTTGCTTTAAATATTTCACGTTTCTGCACCCCTTACTCCAGTTATTGCCCTTTGTACATCCGGATCGTTACGAAAAGTACTCTAAAAACAAGTGGCACCTCAACAAATGCCTCTCTCCCACCTCCTGCAGCACCGGCTAATTCTCCCGACATATCTGCCGGGCCTCGGGACAGCGGGGATGAAAGCGGCAACCCGGCGGAGGATCTGCCGGATTCGGCGGCTCGCCCTTGACTGTAACCTGCCGGCTATATCTTTGCCGTGGGTCGGGTTCCGGCACCGCCGCCAGCAACCCCCTGGTATAAGGATGGCAGGCGCCGGACAAGAGGTCCCCCGTCGGCAGCACTTCTACAATCTTGCCCAGGTACATCACAGCGATCCGATCCGCCAGGCAACTCACGGCGGCCAGATCGTGAAATATAAAGATGTACGACAGCCCAAACCGCCTTTCCAGCTCTCGAAGCAAACATTTTTTTAAATCATCATCTGCCAGCACAGGTTCAGCGGGCATCCAAACCACACCCCCTCAACGCTCAACCGAAACGCTTTAAAGCAACACCTGAATGAAACAAAAACCACGAAGATCTTCCCCCTTCCGGCAGGGCACAAGACCTTCGTGGTCCCTTATCGACAATATTCTTGATGCTGCCAGTTCAAAAACCACAAGCAAGGGACGGCTTCTGCCGCCTCTTTTTGCTGAGTTTACTTCGACACGAAACAGAAAATTCCTGCGCAGGATGCCGTAAAAAAACCGCTTCCGTCCCGATATTTTTCAGTCGGTGCCGGCAGCGCAACACCTAAGAGCACAACTCTGCCGCAAAATAAAAATGCCCCTGGTAACTTATCCGTTCCCGTAAGGATAAAGCGCCCGACCATTATCTGCAACGGCAAGTAAAAGCCACAGGTATAGATAGAGTTAAAAGAGCAATCACATCAAGACACAATTTTGCGCTTAAAAACCCCGGCTGCAATTACCGCCGTAATCACAGCCAGGCTCCACACATAGAGGCAGTGCAGGAAAGGGGCATTGCTCCTCATCCCCTCCACAGCCTGTGTCAGAGGAATGAGTTCCAGCAAAAAACGGATGGCCTGGGGGAAAACGTCCAGCGGGAAGAACACCCCGCACAGGAAGGAAAGCGGCAGTATAATCAATGTATTGGTGGCGCTGAAAATGTGGGGATCGGTATGGATGACGCCGCTGATTATTCCCAGGGATACAAAGAAAATTCCCAGTCCAACCGTAAAACCAAGGAGCCATCCCAGGGAAATTGTAAGACCGGGTACCACGAGCATGGCCATCAGCACAAAGCAGCCCGCAGCAAAAAGAGAAATCAGTGTCCCGGCAATCAGGTAGCCCGCTACTGCTTCCAGAGGGTAGATAGGGGCCACCATCATCAACAACTCCAGGTACTTGTCTACCTGCCTGGAAATCCAGATCTCCGTGCTGAAGTGGGTGTAGCTGGCCTGCATTACGGAAATCATCAGTACACCGGGGAAGATGTATTCAAAATAGGCGCTCTCACCCGCCTGGGTAAGTGCCCCCACCCCCAGGCCAAAGCCAAAAAGATATAAAGCGGGAGAAAGCAGTGTCCGGACAGCAAAGTAGGGAAAGTGGATCAGATAATCATAGAGCACATATTCACAGGTAACACCGATGGCACGAATAGATCTGCGCAAGCCTTAATCCTCCCTCCCGGTCACTTCCAGGAAGACCTCCTCCAGTGAGGCATCCCTTAAAGAAATACTTAAAGGTTGGAGCCTTAGGCAGATCTCTTGGACAAAATCACCCACCCGTTGCGGGCTACTATCAAGGGCAACCTCTACTGTTGTCCCACGGCTCTTACAGTTCTTCACGCCCGGGAAAGCACACAGCCATTCTTTTTCCTCAAGGGTAAGTTGACGATAGAGGTCCACGGTCAGAAGCCGTGCTACATCAACAATTTGGCGCAGTTCCCCAGGCCCACCCTCGGCAACCAGCCTTCCCTTCTTGATAATCAGGATCCTGTCGCAGAGTTGCTCCGCTTCCTCAAGGTAATGGGTAATCAGCAGTATGCTCTTACCGCGGCTCTTTAGATCTCTGATCATTTCCCAGAGTTCCCGGCGGGCATGCACATCCAGCCCGGTGGTGGGCTCGTCCAGCAAAAGTAAAGGAGGATCGTTGATCATCGCCCTGGCAAAAAGAATCTTCTTTCTCATCCCACCGGAGAGGTGGTCTCCGTTTTTCCTGCGGTGCTCCAGAAGATCCGCCCATTCCAGGGCACGGCGCGCCTTCTCCATTGCTGCCCTGCGGGGTAAGCCGTACAGGCGGGCGTAAAAGTAGAGGTCTTGCTCGATGCTATAGTGGGCGTTGAAGCTGAAGTCCTGGGTGCAGACTCCAAAAAGGCCCTTGGTTTTGATGGGGTCTGCCACGGCGTCGATTCCGGCAATAAAGACTCGTCCGGCGGATGGCCTGTAGAGGCCGGTAATAATCCTTAAGGTAGTAGTCTTTCCGGCCCCATTGGGCCCCAGAAAACCCAGCGCTTCTCCCTCATTCAAGTCAAAATTGAGGTCGTCCAACACCTTCTGGCCGTTGAAATATTTGGTCAGGCCTCTAACTTCCAGCACCTTCATTTTTCAGACAACCTTCCAGAGGAAAAGTAGGGGCAGTAGTAGTCCTTCCCAGATACAGTCTTATTGGCCGGGCAGCCCCCGCCACAGATAGAAAAGAGCTCACAAATACGGCAGGTCTCATTCATTGCCGCTACCTTTTCCCGAACTGTCCTCCATGCTCCTGCGATGTCTTCCTCCAGCCAGCAAAAGGGATGGGGAAAATGGGGACACGGTTTCACTTCTCCCTTTGCTCCGATGAACATGGCCAGCCTGCCGCCAGGACACAGATTGGGCCATCCCATTAAACCTAGCAAGGGCACATCTATAATGATATCCGTTAAAGGGAGCCTGCAAAGTTCTTTAAGCACCAGATGATAAGACTGGACATCCAGGGCATACTCATGCTGCCGGGGGACAACAAAGATGTTTGGTGTGAAGTCAAACCTGTGACACCAGTCAAGTACAGCCGTTGTTTCCCCGGAGTTTTCTCTACAAACGGGAAAAACTAAAATTTTCTCACCGGAATAATTTTCGGCCAGCCATTCGCCGAATTCGATTGTCTTCCAGAAACTGTGCTCCTCACCGGTGATCCGGTTATGCAGGTCAGGATTCAATGAAAAAAGACGCAAGCGGACTTGTTGAACATAATCCAGCCGCGGCCGTTCCTGAAAGACACAAAGTGTATCCACCGATGTGAGCCACCCCTTGTTCCTGGCCAGAGAAATGATTTCGCCAAAACGCAAATCTAAAAACGGCTCCCCTCCGGTTAAGACGAGAACACCTTTGTCATTGCTTGATTCAATATAATCGCAAACGCAGCGGTAGACCTGGTTGCTCAAAGGTTTGGTCCTCAAGGGTAACATTGATAATTCATTCAAGGCAAGGGCAAGAATAAAAGGACGGTTAAGTATTGCATCCTGCATCCACTATCACCTTTCCAGCCAGCACAAGGGGTCTGAAGCCAAATAATCACCCGTTCGTGCCCAGGCATCGGCACGACACCCACGGCAGATGCTAATGTATTCACAGCCAGAGCATTTTCCTTTTAAGTTATGCCAATTGCGCAAGCTCTCAAACAAACGGGAGTTAAGCCAGATTTCTTTTAAACTCTGCTCTTTTAAATTGCCGGCAGGGATTCTTAACTTTACACAGGGGTAAACATCCATTTCGGGGGAAATGCCAATACCGGCAACTCCGGCGGTGCATCCACCAGTTATTTTATTCGGTCTGCGGTTCTCTTTCTTTTTCTCGTTAAACCAGAAGCTCAAGGGATCGTCATTGAGTATACCGTAATTCATGGCCTCCCTAAGCACATCCTTCCAAATAAGGGGATCATCCAACGGATCAAGACCGTTACAACCGAAACCGCACATGCGCCCCATTTTAGGCACCGCGCCTACATCATTAGCGATCCGAACAATAGAACTTAATTGCCGGTAATTGGACTGATTTACGGTGCAGAGAAAGGATACCGGTACGCTCCCTCTCAAATAGCGAGCAGCATCCACCGCTTTTTCAAAAACACCTGTCCCTCTAATCGCATCATGAGTGTCCGCATCGCCATCCAGGCTGATCTGGACCTCATCGAAGACGCCAAAGAAATCCCGGGGAAATTCCCTGACCAGGGTACCGTTGGTGGTCAGCAAAAGTTTTTGACAAACTCCCTTGAGTTCTCGTGCCAGGTAAAATACATCCCTTGACAGCAGCGGCTCCCCACCTGAAACTGTAATGAAGTGCGGCTTGATCTCTGCAAGTTGTTTTAATAACAGTGAAAAGTCATGAAGATCCTCAGGAGTATCATTACCCCGGTAGCAGTGACTGCAAGATAAATTGCATCTCCCGGTAATCTCAATTGTCACGAGGTGCAGGCCTAATCCCATGGCAAACGCCTTCCCCCTGGGAATTTCTCTAAAGCTTGACCAGTCCTTTTCCTGCCAGCTGATTAAGAAAGTCTGAAATCTCCTCGTAGGCTTTTTCTCGCGGAACAGCATAATTGTTAATTACCAACTCAACCATGTCATTTACTGTATGTTTACCATCACATAAATGCCAGATCTCAGCAGCATAGCTTCCCAGCACAATAAGCTGGTGCCCACGATAGAGGACCAGTTTATCGTCCTCCTGACGCTCCATTACATCTGCACACTTTTGCTTCGGACAACAATCGGGCAGTAAGGATCCGAACATAAATAATCCCCCTCCAGAAAATAAGCCAGGCCGCGGCAGCCTCCCCGGCAGTCATCCCGGTATTCGCAGGAAGCACAGGTTCCTTTAAGCAGTGCCGGGTTGCGCAGCGCCTTCAGCACTGGGGAATTGTTCCAGACATCGCTGATAGAATCACGGTAAACATTTCCGATTGGAAGTTCCTCCAGATACGAGCAGGGGAAAATATCTCCGCTTGAGTTAATCCAGAGACGCAGATAGCCAGCTTCGCATGGGGAAGGTCGTCGTTTTTCTGGAGGAAGAAAAAGGAACTCCCAGGGAAAATGGATGCTGATATTATTTCGAAAAGCTTCTCTCCAACTTTGTCGCTCTCTAATAAGATTATGAAATTCGTCTGGCGAAAACATGTTCTCGGTACAATTTTTTCCCCTTCCCAACGGGGCAAACGGTAAAAACCTGATACCATAGAGATTAAAAGGCAAAAGAAATTGTATAAACTCTGGAATGGTTTTTATGTTTTTCTTGTTTAAAACACAGGATACCGATACATTGAATCCGGCATTTTTTAACAACTTTATTGCTTCAACTGCGGTGTAAAATGTATATGCCGGACGAAAATAGCCATGTATTTCCGGAGAGTGACCATCAAGGCTCACGCCCACCTCAAAAGAATCGCGGTAATTCAAAATTCTTGTAAAAGCTGCCATCATCTCAGGAACAAGCGTACCATTGGTTACAAAAGACACTTTAAACCCGCCAATTAGAGCATACTCACATACATCAAACAGTCTTTCGTAAAGAAGAGGCTCACCACCGCCGAATATTAATCTTTTAACCCCCATGTTTCTTGCGGCATTTATAATTGAAATAAGTTTTTCGTACGGAAAGACGTTTTTTTCTGTATTCGCATCTGCTGAACAATGTCGACAATCAAGATTACATTGAGAAGTAAGTTCAATGCACAACATTAAAGGACTCTTTGGAATATACAAATTGAACACCCCCTTCATGGGCCGTCAAATGAAGTATGGGAGGGGTGGAGATTGCCCCCACCCCTTCAGAGTTCAGTCTTCTTCTGGATCCGACATTTCTACCTGAGTCATTGCTCCTGAAACCCCTGAATTGTGATTATGCATGCACCCTGCAAAGTTGAATTCTTCCAATTCTAGCCTCCATTCCACTTTAAACACCCCCTTTCTGTTGGTTGTTTACTGCAAATCTTTTATCTGCGATCTTCAACCTTTTATTCACTCTTCCCATCTTACGTTGACCAGCAAGTTATCAGAGTCACCATTGTAAAACATCCCATAATACGGGAACGGAGAAAAGTTTTTTACGTTTTTCTTGGCTACAACTACATGTTTTTGAAAGACTACAGGATAGAGGCCTACGAGTTCATCAATAGCTCTTTTTTGGGCCGTCTTGTATTTCTGAGCTGCTCCCTTGAAATCTTTTCTGGATTCCAGTTCCATTCCTTTCTCAATGAGTTTATCAACTTCGGCGTCCTTAATCCGGTGAAATCCCAGCAAACCGCTCTTACTATAAAAATGGTCGTAAAGCATGGTGCTTGAACTACCCCAAAAAATTCCTGTAGCATCTAAACATACATCGTAATTTCCTTTTTCCAAAATTACTTCGTCATAAGCTGCGGCTTCTAAAGTTACGATCTTTGTTTTAATGCCGATTTCTTCAAAGCTAGAGGCAATTGTTTCTGCAATACTTTTATATTCTGCTTCAGATGCAAAATATGGAAATATTATTTCTATATTCTTACCGTTTTTATCAATGTAACCGTCATTATTGCTATCGGAGTAACCGGATTCTTCAAGCAATTTCTTGGCTTCTACTGGATTATATGGAAATCCCTGATATTCGTCTTCAATTGAATACAGCAGTCCTTTGGGAATTAATGAGTTAGCAGGGTCTGCGGTTCCGTAATAGATCTCCTTTGCAATATTTTCCTTATCGACAGCCATACACAGTGCTTTCCTAAAGTTGATATCCTTTATATATGGCTTACTAAAGTTAAACATTAAAAACGGAAGGCCTTTAAAAGCATAAAAGGTGTTATATTCCTTTTCCAATTCCTTGAGAGATGGAAGAGAAGGATATACAGCTACATCAACATCTCCTGTCTTCAAAGCCAATATCCTTGTATTTGGATCAGGCACGATTTTAAACACTACCCTCTTAAAAAAGGGTTTTTCGCCCCAGTAGTTTTCGTTGCGTTCTACAATTACATACTGGTCTTTTGCTTCTTCTTTAAATTTAAAGGGGCCGGTACCGACGATTTCGCCCTTATTAAAGGCGTCCGGATCCATGGCCACAATAGATGGATGTGTCATCAAGTACGGCAGGAATGGATAAGGTCTGAGTGTTTTTATTTCCAGAGTATACTTATCAACAATTTTAAAGGAGTTATGATCCACAACCTCCTTGACCCTTTCGTATACATAACCTTTTTTCATCATATCCAGATAAACGGTGAAAGCAAACTTGGCTGACTCAGCATCAAATTCCTTGCCGTTGTGAAATTTTACCCCTTTACGCAGGTTAAATCTCCAGGTTAGATCATCCAGTCGTTCCCAAGAAGTGACAAGCCCTGGCTGGATTTCCAGTTTTTTATTAAGAAAAAGAAGTGGTTCAAAGACCTGTGTACAAGTTGCAACTCCAAGACCTTCCGGCGGTTTTTTAGCTGTATACCTGTCCAAAGCAATAACCAGTTCATCTTTTGTCTCCGCTTGCCTGGCCACCGGTTTTCCCTTACAACCGGCAACCGAAAAAGCAATTGCTATAATAAGAATAATGGACAGCAAATGCCTGCCAGATCGTCGCATCCTAATCACTCCCTGAAAATAACATCAGTTCTCGGGTGATCCCATCTCAAAAACAGAAATTCTCCATCTTTCACCCCTTTCAAGAACAAAAACCACGAAAGCCCTGCCCATCCTTCTGCATGGCAGATGACCTTCGTGGTCTTCTTATTTGGCCAAATTGTATCATAAAAATTTATCGCAATAAAATCTTTTGTTGTCCAATCTATAGGTGATATCTGGATAAGTCTCTATATTTTTCTTGTTTTCTAGTAATTTCTATTATTATCGCTTTCAATTCTGTTTTATGTGGTTGACGCAGTTTCGACATACACGGCATCATCTTTCGTGAGGAGCTTCACTGTCCAAAAACACTCCTCATGCTTCTGTTGCCATGCTGCTACCCAGTTCAAGCTCCACTTTCACAACATCCTTTCACTGTAGCAGCCCCTGGGTGGTTTTGAGGTCAACCTTGTCCACTGCCCGGATTGAACCCCCGGGACCCGGAAATTCCACCGACAGGTTCCTGATAAGAAGCAAATTGGAATCCACTATCAAACACCCCACCTGACAGCTTAAAAAAAGCCCCCGCCTACCCCTTCCCTTGCGGAGTAGGCACTGAAATAAAAAACCACGAAGATCTCCCCCTTCCGGCAGGGCACAAGACCTTCGTGGTCCCTTATCGACAATATTCTTGATGCTGCCAGTTCAAAAACCACAAGCAAGGGACGGCTTCTGCCGCCTCTTTTTGCTGAGTTTACTTCGACACGAAACAGAAAATTCCTGCGCAGGATGCCGTAAAAAAATTACTTCTCTAGAGAAAAATGAATGATAAATGGGCTCTAACTTTTTTACAGGCGTATGGTATACTTTTACTGAGAGGAGTGATGCGCTGCCGCTCCTCACTTTTAAAATTATCGCCCCGGAGGTGATTTCATGCCTTCCATCCCCGAGCACCTCAAGTTTACCTATGAAGATTATCTGCTTTTGCCTGAAGACAGGCGGTATGAAATCATCGGAGGCGAACTTTTGATGACCCCTTCCCCCAAGCGGGTGCATCAACAAGTAAGCAGAAACCTAACTACCATCTTGTGGTCCTACGTTAAAGCCAACGGCCTGGGAGAAATCTACGAGGCGCCGTTCGATGTGCTTTTCAGCCATCACGATGTGGTGCAGCCGGATGTACTCTTCGTGAGCCGCGAAAACCTCTCAATTGTAGGGGAAAATAACATTCAAGGAGCACCCGACCTGATCATCGAGATTTTATCGCCTACTACCGCCGAAAGAGACCTTGACCTGAAAAAAAAGCTGTATGCCCGCCATGCCGTCAAAGAATATTGGATCGTGGACCCCCACGCCCGAAAAGTGACGGTATACCTCTGGAAGGATACTGATTACGTAAAAACCGGAGTTTACGGCGAAGAAGACAGCTGGCAACCTCACCTTTTGCCCGGCCTTACCATTAAGGGCAAGGAGATATTTGCCTTTTGATTTCTTTATAAGCCCGCCTTCATGTCAATCGGGATACTCACCAATACTCTGTCGGTCGGTGGCTGCACCGGCGGCCAGGGGCAAAGAAGTAACTTGTTCATCTCGAACTCAAGTGGCAACTCACCAGATGCCCTTCATTCACATCCTGCAGCATCGGCTCCTTCTCCCGACATACCTGCCGGGCCTCGGGACAGCGGGGGTGAAAACGGCAGCCCGGCGGAGGATCTGCCGGATTCGGCGGCTCGCCCTTGACTGTAACCTGCCGGCTATATCTCTGCCGCGGGTCAGGTTCCGGCACCGCCGCCAGCAAACCCCTGGTATAAGGATGGCAGGCGCCGGACAAGAGGTCCCCTGTCGGCAGCACCTCAACAATCTTTCCGAGGTACATCACAGCGATCCGATCCGCCAGGTAACTCACGGCAGCCAGATCGTGGGAAATAAAGATATACGACAGTCCAAACCGTATTTTCAGATCTCGAAGCAGGTTTAAGATCTGCAATCTGATGGAAACATCCAGGCTGGAAACTGGTTCATCGCAGACTATCAGCTCCGGCTCTAAGGCCAGCGCTCGGGCGATGTTGATGCGCTGAAGCTGGCCACCGCTGAACTCATGGGGATACCTGGAGATGTGCTCGGGATCGAGGCCGACCGTATCCAGCAGCTCGGCTACCCTTTGCATTTGTTCCTCTCTCGTTCCCAACTTAAAGTTCGCCAGAGGCTCACCGATGATCGACCCCACGGTCTGCCGGGGGTTGAGGGAGGAATATGGATCCTGAAAAATGATCTGAATTTTGCAACGGAGTTCCCGCAGCTTTCTTCCGTACAAAGAGGTGATTTCCCGGTTGTCATAGTAAATTTTTCCTGCGGTGGGTTCCTCCAGCCTGACAATTAACTTCCCCAATGTGCTCTTGCCGCACCCGCTCTCCCCCACCAGCCCCAGGGTCTCACCCCGTTCCAGGGTAAAGGAAACGCCGTCAACTGCCCGTATTCTCTCCCGCGTTGCCCAGAAAAGACCATCTCCTGCCGGGTAGTGTTTGAACAGGTCGCGCACCTCAAGAAGGCTCATACCGGCTGGGGCTCCTTTGCCCGAATCCTCTGTGCCTGATAGCAGGCCACCAGGTGGTCTGAGGCAACGGCCTCCAGTTGAGGCCTGGGGCCGTCGCACGCATCGACCGCTACAGGGCAACGCGGGAGAAAGGCACACCTGTCGGGTAGATTGAGGAGGCTGGGCGGTTGGCCTTGAATGTGTTCAAGGGTTTCACATTTTCGATCCAGGCGCGGCACGGAACGCAGCAGCGCACGGGTATAGGGATGGCCGGGGCTTTCGAAGACTTCGATCGCCCCTCCGTACTCCACGATGGAGCCGGCATACATCACCGCCACTTCATCGGCCATTTCCGCCACAACTCCCAGGTCGTGAGTAATCAGGATGATGGCAGTATCGAACTCCGCCTGCAACCGCCGCAGTTCTGTAAGAATTTGTGCCTGAACGGTAACATCCAGGGCTGTGGTAGGCTCGTCGGCAATGAGAACTTTGGGACGGAGAGCCAAAGCTATGGCTATCATTACACGCTGACGCATGCCTCCGGACAGCTGGAAAGGGTAACGTTTCAACAGTTTTTCCGGATAGGGCAGGCCTACCCTTGCCAACAGGTCAAGCGCCCTCTGCCGCGCTTCTGCCCGGGATACCCCTTCGTGAGAGATAATTGTTTCGATTATTTGAGTGCCGACGGTCAAAACCGGATTCAGGGAAGTCATCGGATTCTGAAAAACAATGGATATTTCCTTGCCCCGGACACGGCGCAGCTGTTTTTGAGACAGGCTGAGCAGATCATATCCGTTCAGCCGGACCTCCCCGGACAAGATCTTCCCCGGTGGGGCGATCAGGCCGAGCAGTGAAAGGGAGGTAACGGTCTTACCGCAGCCGCTCTCCCCCACCAGCCCCAGAGTTTTACCGGCCTCTACTGCGAAGCTGACTCCGTTCACGGCCTTAATCACCCCGTGCCGGGTCAAAAAAATCGTTTTCAAGTCTTCAACTTCCAGCACAGGTTCACAAGGCATCCAGGCCGTACCCCCTCAACGCTCAACCGAAATGGTTTAATCTGCAACTGGCCCTCAATCTTTAAAAATTTCTCTGGGGTCGAGGGCGTCCCGCAGCCCGTCCCCCAACAGGTTGAAGGCCAGCACGACGATCATGATAGCCAGGCCTGGGTATAACATCAGCTGCGGAGCCACCTGCATATAAGGCCTGCCGTCGTTGAGCATCGCCCCCCACTCCGGCGTGGGCGGCTGAGCGCCGAGGCCCAGGAAGGAAAGCCCGGAGATGGCCAGGATCAGCTTACCCATATCCAGAGTGGCCAGCACGATCACAGGTGAAAGAACATTGGGCAGAATGTGACGGATGACAATACCGAACTCAGATGTTCCGCACGCCCTTGCCGCAACCCACATTTCGCACCCTGAAATGAAAACGACCTTTAATTTTATGATGGCTAAAAATGGCAACTAATAAAAGCTAGTTGGCATAAGGAGACCTCCCATAATTCGTACCGCAGTAAATCTCTTCACTGAAACCGGCAAGATGCAAAAGCCGGCGGATATCTTCGGTCCACTGGTTCTCCGGAACCTGATGGATAAAACCGGAATCGGTTTCAATAGTGGCTATGGTAAGGGGTTTCAGCATCTCCAGCAGCATTGTCCCCGTTGGGCTGAAAGACTTGCGCTTCCCGGGGATCGCCAAAGGCTTACTTTCTTTGGCGAGATTACGCCGCACCCGGCGCTGCAGCAGGGCATAAATCAGTAAGGCCATCAGGAAGACATAGCCTATAGCCACCACCCGTTCCGGGTTCTTGACGTAAATCCCATCCACATAAACCGGATTCTTCAGGAAGCGGAAAGACAGTTCTACTGCAGTCTGGTTTTTGTATTCCCGCAGCACATCAGCGGGAGAAAGCTCTTTATCATCAAGAATGTTCGTAATCAACACGAAAGTAGCGGCTTTTGCCTTGAGCTCCTTGACAAACTCCTCATTGACAGAGACCAGAGAGGGAACCACGCGATAATAGGTCTGATAGTTCACCGGCTCACCCTTGCGAGGCCGCCCCACCCGGCGCTTGATCACCTGCTCCTCTTTGATTTCGGTCTTCAATTCAAAGAGCGGTGAAGCGTGCTTTGCCAAAAAGATCTCCAGTTCTTTTTTGGCATCGGCCTCGCAGAAGAATTTCCTTTTAGCAAGCTCATCACAGGCAGAAAGCAGCTCCGACTTCCTGGTTTCGATCATCTTCTTGATGCTTTTCTCTTTCTTCTTGTCCAGGGATGAGGAGTGCACTACGATGAACCGGTAGGTGTGGCCGTTGAGTTCCCTGACCGCCTGCTGGATCCTGTAAACTGCGGCATCCTTTTTCTGTACGAGACTGCCCAGGTGCTGCCACCGGTTCTCCGACCATGCCCAGTCTTTCAGTTCGGCGGAGATGCTGAAAGTTTCCGGCAGCCGTGAAATGAAGGGAATCTTCTTTTCAAACAGGAGATCAAGGTTGTCATTGGTGACCAGGGCTGAATCAGCAACGTAGATTCTTTTGCCGCTATCGCAAGGCAGCATGGCTTGCAGCCGGTCAAGGACCTCTTTATTCCATTTCTTATCGCTCATGTTGCCGTCACGCATTTCCCCAAAGATGGGGATCCCTTCGCCGGTAGTGATGAGGCCGTAAAGAAACTGCTTCAGGTCAGGGCGGCGGTCTTTGCTGTAGCCGTAGGTGATGTCGAGTAAATGGTTATCTTCATCTTCCCAGTCGTACTCTCCGGCAACTGAGATGGAAGTGGTATCGGCATGAACAACTCTGGTTTCAATCCGGTGCACTTTAATGGCCGATAAGGCCAGAGCCAGGTAAACCCTGTTGGGATGGGCTTTGGCCAGTTTGGTAAGGGCTCTGCCCAGGGCATCATCATTGAACGCATCAGCGGTTATCCCCTCACCGAAGAGCACGCTGAGGTTCATTTCACGATAGAACTCTTCCACCCGGTAGAGAGGTTTTCTGGCCGTCAGGACGTTGATGACGAGCGCCTCAATCAGTGTACCGGGAGACAGGCGGCACTGCTTTGGATCCCACGTAACCATCTCATCGATGATGTCTCTGAGTTTAATCTCCCGGCAAAAGGCTGCAACCAACGGGGCAGCACCGGCATTCAGGATCTTGAATTTGGGTATGAGGCTTCTCATTCGAAATTCCCCCGATTATTGTCATTAGGGGAAAATTCGCGGAATTTTCTGGAATTCCTCCTTGCTCTGAAAATTTTTTTAAAAATTTTTTCTTAATGAAATGGCAGGGTGCGGAAGATGGGCCGCAAGAACGAACTCCTTTTCCTTCACAGATAAAACCATCCCCCGGATAACGCGCGCGTAACCAACCCACCACACTGAGGCCACGGCAAGCATCACATTAAAGAGACCGGGCCCCAGCATCCCCGCAATCACAAGGGCCAAAATCAGGTCGGGAAATGCGAGGAGAATATCAACGAGCCGCATGAGCAGATTATCCACCCGGCCGCCGCAATAGCCGGCAAAGGTACCGAAAGGGATGCTGATAAGCATAATAGTTGCCAGAGCCATAGCCGCTGCCGCCAGAGAAATCCGCGTGCCGTAAATCAGGCGGGAAAGAAGGCAGCGGCCGAGGTGGTCGGTACCCAAGGGATAAGCACGGGAAGGAGGAGACAGCCGCTGGTCCAGGGCCACCTTGAGGGGATCGTGGGGCATCAGGTAAGGGGTCAGGATCCCGACCAGGACTACCAGGGCAACGATAATCAGCCCCAGCAAAGCCAGCTTATCTCCGACCAACCTCCTTACAGCCGACCGCATAAGCCCCTCTTCCACAAGCTCTTTTGGGGGCTCTGCCATCACCCCGGCGGGGGCACCGGCCGGCACAGCCCCCTCCCCTCTCCGAGGCGAACCGCTCATCTCATCTTCTCCCTTCCAGGCGGATGCGCGGATCGAGCAGCCCATAGGCAAGGTCCACCATCAAATTGGCCACCACGAAGACGACCGCCATAAAGAGGGCATAGCCCTGAATCACCGGATAGTCCCTGTTAAAAATGGAATCAACGGCGAACTTGCCCACCCCCGGCCAGGCAAAAATGGTCTCCACGATCACCGACCCTCCCAGCAGATGACCGAAACTCATCCCGAAAAGGGTTACCGCGGGGAGCAGGGCATTTTTCAAGGCATGACGGCCTATCACCCATCTTTCACGGAGGCCCCTGGCCCGGGCCGCCCTAATGTACTCCTGCCCCAGCACCTCCAGCATACCGGAACGCAAGAGCCGGGCGTAGACGGCAGCCATCCCAAAACCGAGCGTTACCGCCGGCAGCACCAGATGGTTCAGGCCGCCCCGCCCCATGACCGGGAATATGCCCAGCTTTACCGAAAAGAGGTATATAAGCATCAATCCCAGCCAGAATCCGGGTAGTGAAGCACCCAGCAGGGCGCAGATGCGGCTGAGGTGATCCAGCAAGGCATGACGGTAAAGGGCGGCCAGAATTCCCGCAGGAACGGCAAGAAGCACCATAACCCCCAGCGCCGCTACTGTTAACTCCAGAGTCGCCGGGAAACGGGAAAAAATCTCTTCCGCCACCGGCCTGCCCGTACGAAACGACTTTCCCAGGTCGAAGTGCAGGGCATTCCAGAGCCACCTGGCGTAGCGCACATGAACAGGGTCATTCAGCCCCAGTTCGCGGCGCAGGGCTTCCACCGCTTCCCGCGTCGGCTCCATCCCCTCTGCCCTCAGCATCAACTCCGCCGGATCCCCCGGCGCAAGATTGATGAGGGCAAAGGTGATGACGGACACTCCCAGCATCACAGGAATCAGCCATAGCAATCTTTTCAGGAGATACTGCTTCATTCTCTCCACCCCGATCCCTGATAAGGGATGAAGATACCCTTAAACCAAACGAAAAAGCCACGCAGCCTTCTCACCGCTCCTTGCGGCTCTAAAGACCTTCGTGGCCTGCTTTCCGTCATTATCAAGATTTAACAACCTTTTTGTGCTTCTTACGCCGGTCAAACTGATTTGACGCCTCAAGCCGAATCCAAGCCACTGTAAACACCCAAAAAAGGAGAGATAAACCGGCCCTGTCTCAGGGGAGTGGGAATTCCCCTCGCTCCAGTCGACATCAAATCCGGTACTCCGTGCACCGGTTATGTAAAACAATTCAGGGCTTAATGTCTTAATGTTGCTCAGCACGAACCTTTTGAGACCCTGTCCACCTTTCCAATATTCGCCCTTTTTCTTAAAATTCCTTCTGCTCCAGAAATCTAACTGACGATGTTTATGGAGATCTTTCCCTGTATTTTCCCTGGCAATAGTCGGGAAATTTTTTATTTAAAACTTAATCGTTTTGGATTCACCTGTCAGCGAGCAGAAGGTGGCCTCCCCATCCTCCACGTAAAATACCTCGAAAATACCGTCATCGACCGAGTACATCTTTCTTAAAGAGGGCATCACCTCCAGCGCCTTGGCTTTGGCGGCAGGTGTGGAATTAAAAACGGCCTTCCCCCTTAAGCGTATCCACCTTCCGTCAGGTGATGCCGTACAGATCTCGAAATACGGGTTTTCCCTTAACTGTTTGTAGACATTCTTTTGATTATTGGTGCAGAACCACAGCTTCCCCTCATATTCCATCACAAAACCAAAAGGACGGACTCTGGGTTTGTTCCCCTCAACCGTAGCAATGTAAAAAGTGGGGTTTTCGGTTAAGAATTTGAGAACCTCTTGCATTTCAATCAACTCCCTCTATCTAAATTGTATTGTTAACCCCTATCTCCCAACTTTCCCACAATACTTTTAAAGCCGCAACCGGAGATCGCCCGCCGCAGTACTTACTTCTCGGCAGGGCAATCGGGTTAGCGGATTTGTCTCTTTGGGCTCTATCTTAAAAATCTACTTCGTCACCATTATTATACATAAAGTAGCCTTATAGTATCTGCAGCCGTAGTACCCTTCACGGGGATCATCGCCATCCCTGCGCTTGACCATAGCGAGATAATAAGCCGGCTTCTCAAATTTAAAGGCAACTTTACCTTGATCTTCCGCATCCCTACCCAGAGGGCGCATAAAAACGAGCGCTTTCACCCTGATGACAGGAAGGCCGCTACCTCCTCGAGAGTGAAGGCGGTGCGGCAAGGGGGGAGGACGTCCAGGAAGATCCTCCCGTAGGGGCGCGTTCTCACCCTGGGGTCAAGGATGGCCACGACGCCGCGATCCTGCCGCGTCCGGATGAGCCTCCCAAACCCCTGCTTCAGGCGGATGACCGCCTCCGGAAGGGATAAACTGTAGAAGGCGCTCCTCCCAGTCCGCTCGATAGCCTTCAGCCTGGCCTCCATGACGGGGTCATCCGGGACGGAAAAGGGCAGCTTCACCAGGATCACACAGGTGAGCGCCTCACCGGGCACATCCACCCCCTCCCAGTAAGATGCCGTAGCCAAGAGCACGGACTGCACATCATCCTTAAATACCTGAATCAGCTTTTGCTTGGGAAGATCCCCCTGCCGGAGAACCCTGAAAGGCATCTTCCCGGCGATGAGGTCGTAGACTTCGTTCATCCCTCTGTAGGAGGTAAAAAGCACAAATGCGCTGCCCCCGGTTTGCAGCAGAATCCCCTCAATAATGGGAGCGACTCTGGCGTAAAAATCAGGATCCCTTGGGTCGGGGAGCCCCGGCGGCAGGTAAAGGAGACACTGTTCCTCATATGAGAAGGGGGAATCCACGGTAACCTCCAGTGCCCCGGAACACCCGGTAGAAGCCCGAAAATAGGCAAAATCCCCCCCGATGCTCAATGTGGCCGAAGTCATCACGGCACTGGCAAGCTCCTCGTTGGAGAAGAGAAGGCGATTCAGGGTCTCTGACACGTCCAGGGGTGTAGCGTGGAGGGTCACCAGCTGGCGCCTCCCGGAGGACTCGGTTATTTCCACCCAGTAAACCTTCTCGGGATCCGCCGCGTTGAGAACCTCCCCTAGATCCCGGTTGTAGCGTTCCAGACAGTTAAAAATGGCGTTCTCCCGCTCCCCGATCAGATCGGGGTCAAACAGACGCACCGTATCCTCAACCGCTTTTATAAGCTCCCCGCCGAGGGAGCGGAGATCCGCATCCGCAGGAAGGGAAAAGCTACTGCCGGTCCCCTTCCGGGATGAGGCCACTGCTGCGAAGAACTCGCCATTTAAGGCCAGAGCCCTTTGCACGGCATCCAGATGGCATCCGTCCCTCTTGCGCAGCTGGAAGAGCAGTACCGGCAGGCGCATCGCGGAAACCTCAATCCCCATCGTACGCCGTGCTGCCTGCTCGATATGCTGCGCCTCATCGAAAACCACATAGCGGTAGGCGGGGAGAAGGGAGGCCACCCCCCCGCTGCACTCCCTGAGATGCAGGTCGGTGAAGAAAAGGGCATGGTTGCAGATGATGATCCTGGCATCCTGCAGCCTTTTCCTCGCCCTTACCAAAAAGCAGTCATCATAAAGATAGCACCTACGCCCGGGGCAGGTATCGTCACAACAAACCCGGCTCCAGGTCTCCCCGGGTTCAAAGGGGAGTTCCGCCCTGTCCCCTGTTTCCGTTGTGTCAACCCAATCCCTGAGGCGCTCCAGCACCTCTTCATCGGGGAAAAGCCCCTTGTTCTGCAGCTCCTCTATATAGCGCACCAGGCAGAGATAGTTTCCCTTTCCCTTGGCCAGCTCCGCCCGGAAATCTACCCCCAGCGCCTTTTCCAGGAAAGGAATGTCTTTGCACAGCAGCTGTTCCTGCAGGGCGATGGTAGCAGTGCTGACAATCCCCCGGGCATCATCCGCAACGGCATGGGAAAGCGGTACCAGATACGCAAAACTCTTCCCGGTTCCCGTCCCGGCCTCGGCGATCACATGGTGCTCCTGCAAAAGCCCGCGCTCCACGGCAAGAGCCATCTCGATCTGCTGCTCCCGCACCTCGTAGCCGGGGATCCCGTTGGGCAGGGTTTCCCGGAAGACTTTTTCAACAGGGGATATCACTCTTCTCATCACAAAAACTCCCCCGGAAAGTGCCGATTACAGTTTATATGCTTCAAGCGGTGCCGCCGTTTTTCTCGGCCAAACGAATCAAACCATGAGCTCCAACCGGCTTTTATTATTATACTGCTTAATTATACTCCTCACCCTAAATCTCCTTCCCGCCCCTTCCCGTTTAATGGCATTCAACCGGGCATCCTGCCTTTGATTTAAACATCCTTGTTGAGCCACACAGCGATGGGAAAACAAAGGATATTAACTTAAAATGGAGAATAATTTCATTAGATGAAACAGGAATTTAGCGTAGAGGAGGGAGCCCTGATGCCCTTTTGCCCCCGCTGCGGAGCCGAATACAGGGATGGTTTTACCGTTTGCAAGGACTGCCAGGAGGCGCTTGTAGATAAGCCCCCGCAAGACCACCTCGGCCAAAAAACCGATCGGGAATACATTGACTGGAAGTGGTCGTTCCTGACAAATGTCCGCAACAGCCAGGAAGCGGATATACTCGTGTCGCTCCTGGAGTCAGAAGGAATCCCCGCCCTGAAAAAACACAAGGGAGCCGGGCAGTTTATGGAGATCTATCTGGGAACCGCAAACGACCTCGACCTTTACGTTCCCGGATCATACCTGGAAACTGCCAGGTCCTTGATCGGTTTAAAGCAGGTAAGCATTCCTGCCGGGCGAAATGATGAAGAGGAGCCTCCCACTACGTCTTTCAGGCGGGAGACAGGCAGAATCATCATCATCGCCCTGGTGCTTGTTCCCTTTCTTATCGCCCTGATTCAATCTCTCGTCAGCACCTTCAGCAAAATCTTCGGCGAATTAAAATAAGTGTTCACCCCGACTGGTAGAAATCGGCAACCCGCTTCACCTCCACCAGGTCGCCCCCCAGCTCCCTGAAAATATCCACCGTCAAGCCGTCCACGGTCAGGTATAAAATCTGCCACCCCTGACGGGCGTAGTCCAGAAGCACTTTAATTGCGTTCCGCTTTCTGGCAGCTGATGAATTCAACAGGGGGTCATCCAGCACCAGGAACCCCTGCTCCTCCCCCAACACCCTTTCCAGCAGGGCGAGGCGCAGGGAAAGCAGCAGCTGTGCCCTGGTGCCATCGCTCAAGGAATCCTCGGTGAATTCAACGCCTTCCCCGGCGGCACTGAAGACCACATCCCCGCCCTCCCTGGTGAAGGTGAGGGTGTCGTAGCGGCCGGTAATCCTATAGAAGATCTCCCCCGCCCGGGTGAAGGGCATTAAAAGGATGTCGGCAAACTCCCCCTTGACGGCCTCAATCGCCTGCTGCACCCAAAGAGCCGCCAGGGCCTCCCTGATGGCACCCTTCAAAACCAGCGCCGCCTCTTCGAGCTTCTGGGCAAGGGAGGACACATCCTCGCAACCTATGGCATACAGGCTGCGGGCATTCTCCACCTCCTGCTGGAGGAGGTGATCGTGCTGCTGCTGCAGGGCCTGTTCCTCCCCTGCCAGTTCTGCCCCTCTTTTCTCAAGGTCGGCGATGAGGCCCTCCAGCTCCTCCAGAGGACGGGGAGCCGGAAACCGCTCCAGGTAGGGAGCCAGCTCCAGGAGCCTCTCCCTCCAATCCTCCCCCTCACCAAACAGCGCCATCAGCCGTGCCTCTATCTTACCGATTTCCCCTTCCAACCGCTCTTTCTCCTTCAGGGCGGCTTCGAGAGAGGACCGGTCGGGCATTCCGGTTTTCTGCATCAGTCCGGAAAGAGCGCTCCTGGCGCTGTCGAGTTCTCCCAGGCACTCCGCCAACCGTGACCGGGCCTCCCGAAGGCTGGCGGTGAGGTTCTCCAACTCCCGCTCTGCCAGAAGGCGCTCCCGGGCGAGTTTCCGCAGCTCTTCCTCCCGGTCCCGGCAGTCCTCATCCGCCCTCTTCAATAATTCCGCCCCTCTTTCCTCCTCTTCCTGAAAGTGCCTCTCCAGGGCGGATACGGCCGCCTCCAGGGAACCGGCAGCCTGCACCCCGCATTCCCGCAGCAGCTGCCGCACCTTCTTCTCCGCTTCTTCCACAGCCCTGCCGCAGGCAGCGGTCACCGCCGCCGATCCGACACCTACCCCTAAGGCGGCAACGGCGGCACACCCGCCGGGGATTACCTGCCCGGCTGCGATCAATCCCGCAGCCAGTGCGGCCATTATCAGAGCCAGAGCCGCAAGCCACCTCATCCTGCTCCGCTGTTCACCGGCTCTTCTGGCATTATGCAAATGCGCCCCGGCTTCTGCCAGGGTGTCGGCGCGCCTCCTCCCTTTTCGCTCCAGCTCCCGGCGCAGGCCTTCCAGCCTCTCCCGGGCGGCGCCGGAGGCGCCTTCGGCTTCCCTTATGCGCTGGGTCAGGTTATCAATCCTCACGCGCAGGTCGGCAATGCCGGCCTCCGCCCTTTCCACCCCTTCCTTCAAGGATGCTTCTTTCTCAACAAGCATCTCTTCCCTGGCGGCGAGTTCCGCCCAGAGCTGGAGATCCCCCCGGGAGCAGCGTTCATAACCCTCTTCCCCGTACCGCCGTTTGAGGGCCTGAAGTTTCCTCTCCAATTCACCGGCGGCGGCGCAGAGCGCCGCCAGGCGCTCCTCCTTCAAGGACTCCCGCTCTCTCCTGAGCGATGCCAGTTCCTCCCTGACCGATTGCAGCTTCCCTGCCGCGGCCTGCCTCTCCCGGGAAGCCTTTTCCCTGGCGGACAGAGCGGAAAGAAAAAGGTCTTTTTTGCGGCAGAGTTCCAGAGGGTTCCGGAGCTCTTCACTTTTACCTTTCGTCCAGCAGTTCCTCTTAGGGGGGAGACCTGCCCGGGCGCGCATCTCCGCCACCAGACCCGCCGGATTCTCCTCGAGGTCCGCGGAAAAGTGGCGGATGCAGGCATCCAGCAGCGGCCCCTTCTTCTCCCTGTTGCCGGACCAGAGCAAAGCCAGGTCGCTCCCCCGGACAATGGGCAGCCTGGAAAACTCAGCCGGCAGGCCGAGGAGCCTGTCGAGATCGGCGTTCCCCTCACAGGTCATCTCTTCCCCCCGGTGCTCAAGCCTCACATATCCATCGTATTCCGTAAAGCGCCGGGAGCAGAAGCGCGACTGGGCGCTGCCCCTCCGGAAAAGCATGTTTACAATTATGTCAACCAACGCCGTTTTCCCCGCCTCGTTGTCGTCGAAAACGACAGTACAGTTCTTCCCCCACCGGAAGCAGACGGGTTTTAAAAGGGGGCCGACCGGCCGGCACTTCATCTCCAGAATCCGCAAAGCTACTTCACCGTTCCCAGATACCTCATGATAAAGGAAAGGGCCTGACGGTAGATCCCCTCCCGGTCTTCCCGCACCTCACGCGCCAGTTCCCTCAGGCAGGGTTCGCCGCAGTCCTCCAGGGCGTCGACGGCAGGGGGTTCCGACTCCCGCAGAAATTGCAGACACCGGCGGGCAATCCCCGGCAGGGCGGACACCCCGGTGATGCGGAGCGTCCCCGTATTGACGTCCCGCCAGCGGTCGCGGTACCTGTCCACCAGGCTCAGGATCTCACCTGCGCAGGCCTCTTCACTGACGTTAGCCACCCAGCCGTCCACCTCCAGGTCGAGGATTACCTGATCGCTGCCGCCCCTTTCCAGAAAGAGCCGCATCTCCTCCAGGGTCTTTTCTTCCTCCCCGGGAACAAAGAAAAAGGGCACCCTTTCCCTGCGGGGCACCCCGGGGATCTTCACCCCTTGCGGGAAGACCCCCTCAGGAGAAACCTCGACGAGAAAAACCCGCCGCTCCCCTGTTTCCCGCCGGGCCAGAGGATAGGGGGTACCGCTGTAGGCGGCCCGGACGTCGTTCACGGCAAACGCCGGAAGCGTCGGGTTGTGCCAGTGGCCAAGGGCAATATAGGAAGGGGGGAAATCCTCGAAGTCACGGTCCCATAGGCAGGCCGCACCAGAGTGCCCGTTCTCTTTTAGAAAGTAACAGGCAGACAGGGAGGAGCTGTAAAAATTGGCGTGAACCAGGGCTACCAGCGGAGAGCTTTCCTGGCGCAGGGCCAGCCGCCGCAGGGCCTCCCCCCCCTCTCTCCCCGGAAGGTAGGGAACCCCGACGACCGGAACGCCGTCCACCTCCCACCGGAAGGCTTCCGGCCCACAGCAGACGTGCACGTTCCTTCCGTAATACTCACCGGAACGAAATGCCTCCGCATCGTGATTGCCGGGAATGACAAAAACCTCTCCCTCCACCGACTCCAGCAACTCCCTTACCTCCGCCCGTAAATCAAGAGCGGCCTCCGGGCTGTCGAAGAGGTCCCCGGCAACGACCAGAGCCGCACAGGCGAGCTCCTGCACCATGCGGCACACGGTGCGGAAGGCCTCCATCCTCTCCGGCGCCCCAGGGGTCAGGTGCACATCGGCAGTATGCAGCAATTTCAAAGAGAATCACCTTCTCATTCTAACCCGGCTCTCTTTTCCAACACCTTAAAAGGACTACCACCTCTATTAACCTGCCTTCACCGGGCAAAAACGGAGCTGGCAGGGGATTTACGTCCCGGGAGGAGGGCGACCGCTTACCGCCGCAGCGGTTGCACCTGGTTACTGCCGCCCTCCGGACCCCTTCCTTTCAGCCGACCGAAATCGAATTGACCAGTCGGCCGTCAATGTAGAGGAAAACAACACCCGAGCCATAAGTATAAACAGGGATCTTATATTCCCCCGCCTCCATCCTCTCCTGGTAGGCGGTGCGCCTGCCGGCGCCGTCCTGCACCTCCAGGCGCACGGTCGAACTCTGCAAGAGCTGCACCGTGATCAGCGTTTTTCTTCCCGGGGCTCCCACCTGTCTGACGGAGATCTCGACGGCAGTCCCCTCCGGATGGCTGGTACGAGGCGGAGGAGCGGTTGCCGCGACGACACCGTCAGGTGGATTTCCGGCAATGCGAAAACCCGCCTTTTGCAGCTCCTCGACCGCCTCTGCCGCCGGCCATCCCCTGACGTCGGGCACCGTGACGAGGCGTGAAGAATCGACCGTGAGAAAAACGGGAAGACCTTTCAAAAACCTGCTCCCCGCCGGCGGCCACTGGTCAACAATCCTCCCTTCCTCCGGGTTGCCGCCGTCCTGCTGCCCTCGAAGACGGACGGACAGACCGACTGCAGCCAGTTGCCGGGAAGCGTCGGCAAGGGTCAGCCCCTGAACCTGGGGCACGACTGTACCCGCCCGAAAATACCAGAGGAAAAGCAGAAAGGCCAGGCAGACAAAGGCAGCTCCCGTCAGGAAAAGAGGTCTGGACAGCAATGCCCGGAGGAACAACGATGAAGGAGAAGGCTTTACCCGGGAAGCCCTTCCTGCAGGGCTCAGGATCCGGGTAGCAGCCTCATCCCCGCTTTCACAAAACGGCCTCAGTGCCCCCGCCAGGGAGAGGGCAGTGGGGTAACGCCGCTCAGGATCCTTGGCAATGGCCTTTTGGACGACAGCCGCCAGCAGCGGGGGCACCTGAGGGTTGATCTCGTCTACCGGAACCGGCTCCTCGTACAGCTGTTTGTCGGTGATTTCTTTCAGGGAGCCCCCCGTGAACGGAGGGGTTCCGGTAAGCAGCTCGTAAAGGACGACCCCTGCACTGTATATATCCGATTGAAAACAGGCTTCTTCCCCCCGGATCCTCTCCGGAGCCAGATAAGGAGCCGACCCGATCAACACCCCCTTTTGATCGACCAGGGAGGAATCGTGGATATTTGCCGCCAGGCCGAAATCCGCCACCTTGACCTGCCCGGCGGCGTTCACCAGAATATTATGGGGTTTGATGTCGCGGTGAATAATGCCCTGCTCATGAGCTTTGGCCAGCGCCAAACAGACCTGAGCCATTAGGTTCGCCGCCCGTTCCGGGGGCAGCGGCCCTTCCCTTTGCAGCAGATCCCGCAGGCTTTCCCCCGGAAAATATTCCATTACCAGAAAATAGTCTTCCCCTTCTTGAACCAGATCGAAAATGGATATGATATTGGGGTGGGATAGCGCCGCCGCAGCCCGGGCCTCCCGCCATAAGTGCTCCCGAAAGATTTCGTTTTTGGAAAGGTGTGGATGCAGGACCTTGATCGCTACGGTTCTGTTCAGCAAGTTGCACCGCGCCCGGTAAACGGTGCCGATACCCCCGCGCCCAATCTCCTCTTCAATTTCGTAACGGTTCGCGAGCAATTTATGATTCATGGCCTGACCGTTCCCTTTTTTGTCATGAAAATAGATCACATACCCCGCCGGTCTACCGCTCGACTCCCGATTCCAGGCTGAACAGGACGACGGCTCGCTTCGGGACAGCTCTGGGGTGCTGCGTAACATGTTGCGAACTGCTTCTGCCAATCAGCGTTTGGCCTCGCAGCAAATCCATTCCATCGCAGCTCAATAGGTGAGGTGTCTGTACTCGCATCCCGACCTGTCATCCTCGCTTCGCCTGTCCTGTTACCCGGCCTTCCATAGGTCGCTCGCCGGTAGACCCGTCCGTGTATTTTCATGCTCTGTAGGTGCCGCCCCAGGCGGCGTGAGGGTCTGCCTAGCCTAATAATTATGCACTGCTCCTTGCACCTGTTCCCCCCACTCCGTCAAGCTAACGGGGGCTATAACAACCCCCTCTGCCAAACGAACATTTTCCCCGGCGATCCCCAATACCGGAAGAGGTTAATCCCCTTAAGCGGATGGAGTTAAGTGTGTTAGAGGTAGGAAAAGGCATTTCAGGCCGCATTCATTCCCGGAACCGGCTTTGTATTTGCCGCCACCAGCTTTTTATATCTTAACAAGAAAGATAAAATGCGGCAACACCGACCGTTCCCTGACAGCTCCAGCTACAGGTCGTATCTCCGGCAGGCGAAAGATTAGTCAGCGGCACTCCTTTCGGTTCTCCTCGAGCCACCGCTCGAAGTCTTGAATGGCCTTTTCCACGCTTTCAGGTGCAGGGCCACCGATGAGACGGCGCCGCGCCACGCACGCTGCAATATCGATATGCTCATAAAGGTCGGGGCCGAAAGCGGGTGAATACTCCCGGTAAAGATCCAGGGGCAGATCATTCAGGTTCTTCCCCTCCTTGATGCACCTTAAGACCACCTGCCCGACGATGCCGTGGGCCTCCCGGAAAGGAACCCCCTTGAGCACCAGGTAGTCGGCCAGGTCGGTGGCATTGGTGAAATCACCGGCGGCGGCCTCCCGCATCCGCTCCGGCCTTACTTCGAGTGTCTCCACAAGGGGTATCATCACCCGGACACAGGCTTTAAGGGTATCCACCGTGTCGAAAACCGCCTCTTTGTCTTCCTGGAGGTCCTTATTGTAGGCCAGGGGGAGACCTTTGAGAACCGTGAGCAGCGCCATCAGGTGCCCGAAGACTCTTCCCGTCTTCCCCCGCACAAGCTCCACCACATCGGGGTTCTTCTTCTGGGGCATGATGCTGCTCCCGGTGGTGTAGGCGTCATCCATTTCGATAAAGCCGAACTCACCGCTGGACCAGAGGATCAGCTCCTCCGCAAAGCGGCTCAGGTGTACCATAATGAGGGAGCACGCAAAGAGGAACTCCACGGCGAAATCCCGATCGGAAACCGCATCCAGGGTGTTGGTGCAGATCCCCTGAAATCCCAGTTCCCTGGCAACATACTCCCTGTCCACCTGGAAGGTCGTCCCCGCCAGGGCTCCCGCTCCCAGGGGACAGAGGTCCATCCGGCGACGGCAGTCCTGCAGGCGCCAGCAATCCCGGCGCAGCATCTCGCAGTAGGCGAGCAGGTGGTGGGCGAAGGTCACCGGTTGAGCGCGCTGCAGGTGGGTATATCCGGGCATGATGACCTCCTTCGTTTCCCGGGCACGCCCGATGAGGGTGGAGATCAGCTCCTTAAGCAGGCTCTCCAACTCCCGGCCCTCCCCTTTCAGATAGAGGCGAAAATCTGTTGCCACCTGGTCGTTGCGGCTCCTGGCGGTGTGCAGCTTTTTGCCCGCCTCCCCCACCTTCTCCACCAGGCGCTCCTCAATAAAGGAGTGGATGTCCTCACATCCGCTCTCCTCCGGCCGGATTCTGCCGGACTCGATCTCCTTTAAGATCTCCTCAAGGCCGCGGATCAGAGCGTCGGCCTCCAACGGGGAAATAATCCCCTGGCGCCCGAGCATCCGGGCATGGGCGATGGAGCCCCGGATGTCCTCCCGGTAGAGGCGGAGGTCAAAGGGGAGAGAATCGAGGAATTTCGCCGCCTCATCTGCAGTACCCTTCTTAAATCGCCCTCCCCAAAGCTTGAACGGCTTCTCCTCCCCTTCTTCCCGCTCTGCGGGATCGCCGGTAATAGAGATTACCCCCCGCTCGATAAGGTCATCCAGGTCGGCAACCCCGAACCCCCTCCGGGCAGGATCGTAATCACTGATGTAAAAGCCCAATCTTCTCAGTTCTTTTGTAATCCTTTGCTGTCCGGCCGCGCCCGCCCGGCTCCTCAAATCCAGAAGCTCCCTGATGCGGTTGATTTCCTCGCTGGTGAAACGATTTCTCCCTTTCATCCGGTTTCCTCCGCTGCCCGACAACCTCATTTCCCTTCCTTCCTCATGAGAGCCCGCACCTTTAATGGCAGGGCAAAGAGGTTGATGAAGCCTGCGGAGTCCCTGTGGTCGTACAGCTCACTGTACCCGAAGGAGGCGATCCCCTGGTGGTAGAGGGAATAGGGTGAGGTAATCCCCACGGGGACGCAGCTCCCCTTGTAAAGCTTCATCTTAACGGTTCCGGTGACGGTCTTTTGGGTTTCATCCACAAAGGCGGCAAGGGCCTCGCGTAATGGTGAGTACCAGAGCCCGTCATAGACCAGTTCGGCATAGCGCTGGGCGACGATTTCCTTGAAGTGCATGGTGTTGCGGTCCAGGGTGAGGCTCTCCAGGGCGCGGTGCGCTGCATAGAGCACCGTTCCTCCTGGGGTCTCGTAAACGCCCCGCGACTTCATCCCCACCAGCCGGTTTTCGACTATGTCCAGGATCCCCACTCCGTGCTCCCCGGCCAGCCTGTTGAGGGTGCGCACCAGAGAAACCGCATCGTACTCCTTACCGTCGAGCTTCCGGGGGATCCCCTGTTCAAAGCCGATCTCGACAAAGGCTGCCCTGTCCGGCGCCTTCTCCGGTGGGGTTAGCAGCAGGTAGAGGTCCTCCGGCGGGGCATTGGCCGGGTCCTCCAGATCCGCTCCCTCATGGCTCAGGTGCCAGATGTTGCGGTCCGTACTGTAGGGCCTCTTCTCGGCTACAGGCACCTCAATCCCACGGGAGCGGGCGTAAGCGATCTCATCCTCCCTGGACTTGAGATCCCACAACCGCCAGGGAGCGATCACCTTCAGATCGGGGTCCAGTGCCTGCACCGTCACCTCGAAGCGCACCTGATCGTTCCCTTTCCCCGTCGCGCCGTGGGCAACCGCATCTGCTCCTTCCTGGTGGGCGATCTCCACCAGGTGCTTGGCGATCAACGGGCGGGCGAAGGAGGTTCCCAAAAGGTAGCCTTCGTAAACGGCACCGGCCTTCAAGGTGGGAAAGATGAAATCCTCCACAAACTCCCTGGTCAGGTCCCGAATATACACTTTGCTGGCGCCGCACTTGAGCGCCCTCTCCTCCAACCCGTCAAGCTCTTCATCCTGACCCACATCGGCCGCAAAACAGATGACCTCACAGCCGTAGTTCTCTTTCAGCCAGGGGATGGCCACAGTGGTGTCCAGCCCTCCGGAATACGCCAGTACGACCTTTTTTAACTGCATTATGACGCCCGGCCTCCGCAGAATCGGGGCGCTCCCGGCAGCCTTCCTCCAGAGAAGTAACCTCTCCTCACCCTACAGCTCCCGGGAAAACGACTCCCGAAAAGCACCGCGGCAAGCGGGCACGCACCTCCTTTGATTCTATTAGGGTCTCAGTCTCAGCTTAAAGTTATAGTCAAATCTTCAAACGATCAGCCCTATAATAAGCGGCCCAGGTTCCAACAAGCAATCTCCTCCCCGCACCTCCCGGATGGAAAGGTTTGACTTTTAAGAAGCGGGTAACCGGGAACGCCGGGAATAACATCAGGCAATAGGGGATAACGACAGGCCTTCTCCTGCCGCTACATCAAGAGAGCCATGATCGCCTTATGAGCGTGGAGGCGGTTCTCCGCCTCATCGAAGACAACGGACTGCGGCCCATCCATCACCTCATCGGTGATCTCCTCACCCCGGTGGGCGGGCAGGCAGTGAAGCACGATTGCATCAGGAGCCGCCTTTTTCAAAAGAGCGCTGTTCACCTGGTAGCGCCGGAAGACCTTCGACCTCCGTTCCTGCTCTGCTTCCTGGCCCATGCTCGCCCAGAGGTCGGTGTAAATCACATCCGCATCTCGGACCGCATCCTCAGGATCCTCCGTCACTTCCAGCTGCACGCCGGTAGCGGCGGCATCGGAGCGTGCCTCTGAGAGAATCCCGGAGTCCGGTTCATAGCCGGGCGGGCAGGCAACGGTCATGTGCACTCCCATTTTGGCGCAGATCTCCAGAAGGGAGTGGGCGACATTGTTTCCGTCTCCGATGAAGGCCAGTTTCAGACCGGCCAGCCTGCCCTTATGCTCCTCCACCGTCATCAGATCGGCGATCACCTGGGTGGGATGCACAAGATCCGTCAGCCCGTTGATGACCGGGATGGAGGCATAACGGGCGAGCTCCACCACATCATCCTGGGCAAAGGTCCTGATCATGATCCCATCCAGGTACCGCTCCAAAGTGCGCGCCGTATCCGCCAGCGATTCCCCCCGCCGCAGCTGGATGTCCTGGGCGCTCAAAAACAGGGGATACCCACCCAACTGCACCATCCCCACCTCAAAGGAAACCCTCGTCCGGGTAGAGGGTTTGGTAAAGATCATCCCCAGGGTCTTTCCTTTCAGAACCGGATGCGGGACCCCTTCTTTCAGCTCCTTCTTCAGGCAGTGAGCAGCATCCAGAATCAACCTGATCTCTTCCGCCGTGAAATCCGATATGGTCAGAAAATCCCGCCCTTTCAAACTTTGGTCGAGATAAACAGCGGTCATCCTTCTCTTCCCCCTTTGATTAAAATCGAATAAAATCTCTTCTTGCCCCCGCCTCCTCTACTATCGGTGCCTTCCCGGCTCAGCAGGCATCGGCAAGAAAAACCTCCAAGGCCTGCTCCACGATCTCCAACGCCTGATCCACATCCTCCTTCCCGATGACTAAGGGGGGCAGGAAGCGGATCACTTTCTCCGCCGTGCAGTTGACGAGAAGTCCCCGCTCCTGGCAGAGGGACACGAGGCTCTGGCCGGGCCGGTCCAGCTCCATTCCCAGCATCAAGCCGACACCGCGCACCTCCCGGATACAGGGGAATTTCTTCCGGAGGGACTCCAGGCGCTTTTTGAAGTAAGCCCCGGTCTTCGCCGCCCTCTCAACGAGCCCTTCCTCCTGCAGCACCTTGAGGACGGCCCTGGCTGCCGCACAGGCCACCGGGTTCCCCCCAAAGGTGGAGCCGTGAGTGCCCGGCCGGAATGCCCGGGCGACCTCTTCCCCCGCCACCGCAGCGCCGATCGGCAGCCCCCCGCCCAGGGACTTGGCCAGGGTGAGGATGTCGGGGCGCACCCCGTAGTGCTCGAAGGCAAAAAACTTCCCCGTCCGCCCCAGCCCGCACTGCACCTCATCAAAGATCAGCAGAACGCCATCCTTATCCCGCAGCTCCGCCAGGGCATTCATGAACTCACCGGTAGCGGGATAGACTCCCCCCTCCCCCTGTACCGGTTCTACCAGGACGGCCACCGTATCCGGCGTCACCGCCTCCCAAAGCGCTCCCACATCATTAAAGGGAACGTGGCGAAAACCGGCAGGCAGAGGGGTGAACCCTTGTGAAAATTTTTCCTGACCGGTAGCGGCGAGTGTCCCCAGGGTCCGGCCGTGGAATGAATGCGTGAAGGTGATGATCTCCGGATTCTCCTTGCCGCGCTCATACCCGTAGCGTCGGGCGAGTTTGATCGCCGCCTCATTGGCCTCGGCCCCGCTGTTACAAAAGAAGGAGCGGTCAAGGCCGCTAAAGAGCGCCAGTTCCCGGGCCAGCTCAACAGGCGACTCAAACCAGTAAAGGTTGGAGCAATGGATCAGCTGCTCCACCTGCTCCCTGACGGCCGCCACAACCCGGGGATGGCAGTGGCCTACGGAATTGACGGCGAGTCCCCCCACGAAATCCAGATAGCAACGACCTTCGGCATCCCAGACCCGGGCTCCTTCCCCCCTGGCGACGACCAGAGGCAGCTGTGCATAATTCTGCATCAGGTACCTCTTTCCCATCTCCATAACCTGCTCCCCCGTCACAACCTTCAGCCCCTTTCCCGATCACTCTTTGACTACCATAGTACCGACACCCTCATCTGTGAAGACCTCCAGGAGGATGGAGTGCAAAATTCTGCCGTCGATAATGTGGGTGCGCCCGACCCCATTCTCGAGCGCATGGACACAGCACTCCACCTTGGGAATCATCCCCCCGGCGATAATCCCCCTGGCGATCAAATCGGGCACCTCATCAACCCTGATCACCGAAAGGAGGCTCCCCGGGTCATTCCTGTCTGCGAAGATCCCCTCCACATCGGTTAAGAGCACCAGTTTGTTGGCCTTTAAGGCAGCGGCAACGGCACCCGCCACATAATCGGCATTGATATTGTAGCTCCTCCCGTCATCCCCCACACCGATGGGGGCGATCACCGGTATATAGCCTTCGTCCTTGACCGTCTCGATAATCTCCGGATTGATCCTCTCCACTTCCCCCACACACCCCAGGTCGACCGGCTCTTCCCCCGGGGGTGCAGGAATGGTCTTTTTGCGGGCGGTGATCAGCCCGGCATCCTTCCCGCAGAGTCCGATCCCCTTGCCGCCCAGCTGGTTGATCAGGGTGACGATCTCCTTATTCACCTTGCCGGCGAGCACCATCTCCACGACCTCCATGGTCTTCTCATCGGTGATCCGCTGGCCGTGCACAAACCCCGTCTTCATCCCGAGCCGCTCCAGCATCTCGTCGATGGCCTTCCCGCCCCCGTGGACGATAACCGGATGAATTCCAACCAGCTTCAGCAGAATACAGTCGGTGATCACCCCCCGTTCCAGCTCATCGCTGATCATAGCCCTGCCGCCGTACTTGATGACCACCGTCTGTCCGGAGAATTTCCTGATATAGGGCAAGGCCTCCACGAGTATCGATGCCTTTTCTAAAGGAGTCAGGACCATCCCTTTCCCCTCCCTCTAAGTCCGGTAGTGAGCGTTGATGCGCACGTAGTCAAAAGAAAGGTCACAGCCCCAGGCCGTTCCCCGACCACCCCCGGAGTGCAGATCCAGGGTGATGGTCACCTCTCTCTGCGACAGGATCGAGCGGGCCTTCTCCTCGTCGAAGGCAAGGCCCATCCCCCGGGCCGCCACCTGAAGATCGCCCAGAAAAACATCCACCAGGTTCGGGTCGAAGGGAACACCGCAGGCACCGGCAGCCGAGAGGACCCGCCCCCAGTTGGCATCCTCGCCGAAGATGGCGGCCTTGACCAGGTTGGAGCCGGCCACGGCTCGCGCAATCTTGCGTGCCTCCGCTTCGCCTGGTGCCCCTTTAACCCGCACCTCCAGCAGCTTGGAGGCTCCCTCCCCGTCGCTGGCAATCATCTTGGAAAGCTCCACACAGACTGCCAGGAGGGCATCCCTGAAGAGGGTGAACTCCGGATCGCCGGCAGTGAGGGGTGAATTTCCCGCCCTGCCGTTGGCCAGGAGCACCACCATGTCGTTGGTGCTGGTGTCACCGTCGACTGTAATGACATTGAAGGAGCGGTCGGTCGCCCAGCGCAGGGCCTGCTGCAGCGCAGGCACTTCTACCACCGCATCCGTTGTAATAAAGGCGAGCATCGTCGCCATATTCGGGTGGATCATCCCCGAACCCTTGGCAATCCCCCCGACGGTTACCTCCTTATCGCCCAGGGGCAGCCGGATTGCACACTCCTTGGTAGTGGTATCGGTCGTAAGAATGGCCTCCGCAGCAGCCCCTCCACCGTCGACGGAGAGGGCTAGAGCGGCCTTTCTGATGCCTGCCTCAATCTTCTCCATGGGAAGATACTCACCGATAACCCCCGTGGAAGCAACAATAACCTGCTGCGGAGGTACCTTCAGAGCCTCCCCGGCCACCTCCGCCATGCGCCGGGCGTCGGCAATCCCCCGCTCACCGGTGCAGGCATTGGCAATACCGCTGTTCACAACGACAGCCCGGGCCTGCCCTTCCGTCTGCATCAGGTGCTCGCGCGTCACCAGCACCGGTGCTGCCTGCACCTGGTTTTGAGTAAAGAGCGCAGCGGCCGCAGCGGGTGCCTCCGAATAAAGGAGGGCCAGGTCGCGCCTTCCCCTTTTACGCACCTCTGCCGCCATACCGGCGGCCAAAAAGCCCTTCGGAGCTGTTATACCACCAGGAACCATTTTCCACTTCTGATCGTACAAAGCCAACTCCCGTTTCCCGTCAACAACACTAAATCCTACTACATTGCGGCCCCGACTCGGGAAAGAGATTGGACCCTTGGGACCTGCTACCGGGAAGACGGGCTACCCCCTTTCCTGATAGATTTTCAATCAAAGCCTGGCACGGCCATAAGTAATCAGCAGCCGGATATCCGCCTGATTTTAAGGGTACAGCCCCGGTCCTGTAAGCCCCGTCACCTCCGGAAGGCCGAACATGAGATTCATGTTTTGCACCGCCTGCCCCGCCGCCCCTTTTACCAGATTGTCGATGGCGGACACAACAACGGCCTGCCTCTCTGCGCCGGAGGTGACTCCGAGGAAGCACCTGTTCGTTCCCAGGACCCACTTGGTTTCCGGCCATTCCCCGGCGACCGCAACCTGCACAAAGGCCTCACCGGCGTAGAACTCCTCGTAAATCCGCCTTAAGGATGCGTCATCCATCGGGCGCTCCATTCTTGCGTAAACGGTGCTCAAAATCCCCCGTGTTACCGGAATTAGGTGAGGGGTAAAGAAGACGTCGACTTGGCCGCCCGATAAGACGCCGGCATAATAGGAGATCTCCGGCGTGTGGCGGTGCACTCCCACCCCGTAGGCCCTGATATTTTCGTTGCACTCGGGGAAATGGCATCCCAGGCTCGGCGACCTTCCCGCCCCCGAAACCCCCGATTTGGAGTCAACAATCACCGTCGACCGGTCGACCAGCCCGTGTTTGAGAAGCGGCGCTAAGGCCAGGAGAGCGCTGGTGGGGTAGCAGCCCGGATTGGCTACGAGCTGCGCCGCGCTGATCGACGAGCGGAAGAGTTCCGGCAGGCCGTAGACGGCATCCTTCAACAGTTCCGGGGCGCCGTGCGGCACTCGGTACCACTCCTCGTACAGCTTCACATCGGGAAGGCGAAAATCGGCAGCCAGATCGATCACCCTTTTCCCTCTCTTCAGGACCTCCCTGGCCACGGGGGCGGAAACCCCGTGCGGCAGGGCCAGAAACACCACATCTGCCCACGCTGCGAGATCCGGAAGCTTCTCCATACCCCAAATCTCCCGATCGACATGTCCGCGCAGATGGGGAAAAACACGGTCGAGGGCCTCCCCCACAAAATCCCGCGAGGCCACCCTGATCTCCTCTATCTCCGGATGCCGGCAGAGGATCCTCACCAACTCCTCCCCGACATAGCCGGTTACTCCCACGATTCCTGCTTTCAAACCCATAATCCCATTCTCCCCTTATCTATGCTCTGATAATCAAGGTTAGACCTTCTGTCCGCGACACTCCTAAACCGCAGGATAAGCCTTTTACCGGAGCCCCGGCATAGAACGCCAAACAGCGCTTTTTCAGAAAGAGAAGTCCTAGGAGGGTTTATATTTTAAGACAGGAGACCCACTACAAAACATTGCTTATTATTATACATACCATTGCATAAAAATACAACCACATCTCATTAAACTTAAGCAACTTTTTAGGAAACTAAAACTTAATTCCAGCTCCCGGTACGGCGGCGACACCGGCATTTTAACCCGCCCTTTACCGGGGAACAAGCGGCCAGAGACTTTCGGCGAAAAAGAATGACCAGTCATCCTCGCTTCGCCTGTTCTGTTAACCGGCCTTCCATAGGTCGCTCGCCGGTAGACCCCTCGGGTATTTTCATACTCTGCTGGTGCCGCCGCTGGCGGCATGGTGGTTTCCAGAAGGAAAAAAGGCCCGGCTGGGCCAGACAAGGCAGCAACAAGAAGGAGCAACGGCGGTCAGCGCTCATTAATAATCTCTAGCTTTTCCCCGCACTTCCGGCACCTTCCGCCAGCAAGTCCCTTGATCTCTACTCCGTATCCGGAGCGCTCTATCAGGAGATGTCCGCACTGAGGGCAGAAGGTATCGTTGGCGTCCAGCTCCCAGGCGTTCCCGATGTAGACATACTTCAGCCTGCGGCGGGCGATGTCGCGCGCTCTGAGCAGCACCTCCAGGGAGGTAGGGGGCTGGTCGAATTTGTAGTTGGGGAAGTAGCGGGAAAAGTGAAGAGGAATGGAGGTATCCAGAGAGGCAACCCAATCCACAAGGGAGGCGATCTCCTCCTCACCATCATTTTTCCCTTCGACAAGCAGGTTCGTGATCTCCACGTGACAGAACTCTTTCGCCATTTCTACCGTCCGCAGGACCGGTTCCAGCCTTCCGGAGCAGATTTCCCGGTAATAGCCCTCCGTAAAGCCCTTGACATCGATGTTCATGGCGTCGATCAGGGGGAGAAGCTCAGCCAGCGGCTCCCTCTGGATGTACCCGTTGGTGACCAGGACGTTTTTCAGCCCCTTGCCGCGGGCCCTCGCCGCCGTATCATAAACGAACTCATACCAGATCAGAGGCTCCGAATAGGTATAGGCGATACCGATGGACCCGCCGCGCTCCCGCGCCTCCATGGCGATCGCAACCAGCTCTTCCGGCGTTACCTGGCGAAAGGCGGGGTCTCCGTGGGCGATCTCCCAGTTCTGACAGAAGCCGCAGCGGAAGTTGCAGCCGAAGGTGCCCACGGAGAAGATGTTTGCACCCGGGTAATAGTGATAGAGCGGCTTTTTCTCGATGGGGTCAACCCCCCAGGAGGTGATCTTTCCGTAGTTCAGGGTGTAAAGCACTCCCTCGATGTTCTGGCGCCCCCGGCAAAAACCCCGGCGCCCGGGAGCAATCTTGCAGTTTTGGGGGCAGAGGTGGCACCAGACCCTATCCTCATCCAGCTTTTCATAGTACCTTGCTTCCTGCACCGGCCATCCTCCTCATCGATAGCGGACCACTTCAAAACGGAAGATCTGCACCGGTTCACCGGGAGGGATCCCGGCCTTTTGGCGGGCGATGCTGAGCTGCTCGGCGACGGTGTCCACTCCCTCCAGATCCGGAAGCAAGAGCCCGGTCCGGCCGCGGCTCTTGACAATAACCCCGTAGCGCTTCGGGTCCAGCTCGGCCTCCGATTTCACAGGCTCAAAGGGGGTCAGGACATCCACCGAAAAATCGATCTCGGGGAGTTCTTCCAGCTTCACCGGCCAGAAGCGGGGATCATCCACGCCGGCAGCCACGGCGTTATGGATGATCTCGGCGGCTATATTCTCCCTGCAGGGCTCGACGGTTCCGATGCAGCCCCGGAGCTGACCGTGCTTCTTCAGAGAGACGAACACCCCGGCCTTACCCTCCATCCCCTCGGGAACTGGGTCCGGAACGGGCATTATCTTTCCGGTGCGCAGATAGTATTCCAGGCTTTCCCGGGCCAGCCGAACATGGGGGGACCTCTCTACCGGCCGCCCCTCAACGCGCTCCTCCCCTTTACCGGCTTCGCTTTCCCCCTGCTTCCCCTGCAGCCTGAAGCCTGCCACCAGGTAACCGACCCCAAAGGGGCCCTCATAGGAATAGATCTCCGGCTCTACGCGATAATCTTTGAGGGCGCCGAGCATCATGACGATCGGGCGCAGCCCGCACTCACCCGCATCTTCAATGAGGTCCTCAGGAAGGTTGAGAATACGCTCGACATCCATCCTCTCCAGAGACTCCTTGATGATGCGGTCGAACTCGCTCCCCCTTGGATTATACCCCGCCGGCGCTCCCGGCAGGAGGCGGTGGGAGAGGTCCCCACTGGCGATGAGAGCAATCCTCTGCGGAGACTTTTCCAACACCCTTCCTAAGGCCTGCCCGAACCGGTAAAGCGTCCTCAAGGGAAGCAGGCTGATCCCGAACGCAGTAATGGGAAGGTCCAGTCCGGTCCTCTTCAAGTAATAGAGCGGCACGGTGATCCCGTGGTCGAGGCTTCCGGGATCGTAGGAGTACCAGTCGGCGGGATCGACACTCACCACTTCTACCCCCTCTCCGGCCGCTTCTCTGGCAACGGCGCCAGCCAGAGAGAGATCTACGGCAACCTGAAAGGAGACCTGAGGAGCGCCAAACCCGGCGAAGCCCCCTTCTATCTTCTCTGTTCCGAGATAGCCTACCGCATCCCGCAGGAAGCAGCCGTGGGGGCTGATAAAAACAAAGGAATCTGGGCGAGCCTCCCGTACGGCCTCGGCCCACTTGCGCATGGCATTGACGGTCTCCTTCACCTTTTCCAGTTCATTCCCTCCCACCTCCGGCACAATTATCGGAGGGTGTGGGGATAATCCGGCGAAAACAAACACCTTTCTCACCATCCTCCTGGAAAATAATGAGCAGCCTTATTTACCTGATTCCCTTTTGGCAAGAAGATTCCTTCTCAGGTTTTCCCAAAAAGGCCTTCAATATTTCGGATAAGGCGCTCGAAATGAAAAAATCTCAGCGTCTGGACGGCAGTGGAAACTCCCTTCTGGCATATCTTATTTTACCCGACGGAGAGGGTTCGAGAGAATCGCAGTAAATCAGGTTTACCCTGACGGGCCCCAACACATCCTCGATCTTCTCCAAAAATTGTTTAACTTCAGATGAATCAAAGAGCTCGCTTTTGACTACCTTCAAGGTCACATTCTCCGGGTCGTGCTGGATCAGTTGAAACTGCCTGATGCCCTTCATATTTCTGGCGATATGGTTCCAGTAATGTCCATGGACTATTTTACCATCAAGGGAGAGGAACAGATCGTCGACTCTCCCCTCGATCCGCTTCAAAGTGCGCAGCGATCTGCCGCACGGGCATCGCTCTGGCGACAGACTGGCCACATCTCCCAACAAGTAGCGAATTCTCGGCATGGAATAGTTATTGAGATCTGTTACCGCCACCAACCCGCTTCTCCCATCCTCGACCCTTTTCCCCGTTTGCATGTCGATTATCTCCAGGATCAGGTTCTCTTCAGATATGTGCATGCTCCCGGAAGGGCACTGGAAGGCGATGATCCCCCCGTCCCTGGCTCCATATTCATTGATGACCGGCCCCCCCAGATACCTTTCAATAACCGCCCGCTGTTCGTCAAAAAGCGTTTCGGCGGTGGAGACCACACCTTTCAAAGGCCTCTTAATCCTGAGGTTATGCTCCCCGAGGAGGGATGCGAAGGCGCTGAGAGCAGAGGCATAGCCGTAAAGATATTCCGGAGCAAAGGATTCGATCAGGCGAACGTAATGGGAAATCTGCCGGGGGTCCAGACCATATGCCGGGATTATGATCCTGTTTTTCAGAAATCTTTCCTTAAGCCTGTAGATTAGGCTCTGGTTTTTCGACAGCTCCAGCGGTGCCCCCCAGATCATCACTGAGGGATCGCTCAGCTCGATACCCCACCAGGACAACCCCCTCCAGCGAGCAGCTTCGTAATACTCCACCGTCACCCTATCCAGGTAAAAATGGACGGGTTCACCAGTTGAACCACCGGTTCTGTTGGCGATCAACTCGGATTTGTCGCTGTTGTCGGATAAATACCTGTCCGCGTGCCGCACGAAGTGACTCTTGGTCAGCACCGGAAACCCTTCCAGCGCCCGGTGGGGATCCCTTTCCACAGTCGTCAACAAACCGGCCAGTTCCTTATATGCCGGAACGTTCTTGAGGCAGTGTATCAACAGCCTCTGTAGCTTCTCCATCTGAAGGGAGCGGATCTGATCGGCGTCGTACCGCTCGCTATCCTGCAGTTCCCTTAGATAATGGCGGATTCTATTCCCTTTGACCTTTTCCATCAAAGGAAAAACAACCCGCTTCACAAAATACTTCCGCAACTCAATAACCTCCCGGTGACTCTTGAACTCAACCACCAACATTGTTGTTATTTTTAATCCATAATGTTTACAAATGTTGATAAATATATCTGACAACGATCCGAAGCGGTTAGTTAAACAGTCCGCTTTCCCTCCCGCCGCCTACTTCCCGTCAGCCCCGCACGACCTCCAGGTTCACTTCGTCTCCTGATAATTAATAATCCGGCTCTCTGGGTTCCGGTTCCCCGCTGAAATAGCGGACAACCCCGGCGTAAACGCACCAGGCCAGTTTGTTCTGGTAAACAGGATCTTGAAGAAGGGTCTCCTCACGGGGATGGGAGATAAACCCCGCCTCCACGATGACCGCAGGGCAGCCAACACTGCGGAGGACGAAAAAATCTTCCGGCTTGATCCAGCGGTAGCTTTCACCCACCGTCTTGATCAGTTCCTGCTGGATCAAACTCGCCAGCCGTTTGCCCTCCCGCGATTGCGGGTGGTAGAAGACCTGGGCGCCCCAGCAGTCGGAGAGGGAGATGGCATTAACGTGGATGCTGATAAAAAGATCCGCCTGGTATTTCCTGGCTATCTCAACCCGGGCCTCCAGATCATCCTTTTGGCGCAACCTGAGCTGTGCCCGGTATCTTTCATCACTCAGGTCGTAATCACCCTCCCGGGTCAAGATCACCCTTGCCCCGGCCTGGTTGAAGAAGACGGCCAGCCGGCGGGCCAGCTCCAGGTTGATATCCTTTTCCTGCACACCGCTCTTCCCCACACATCCCGGATCGATCCCCCCGTGGCCGGGATCGACGACGATGACCTTGCCGGCAACAGACCAGGACAGCGCTTCAATCGCCTGGCGCTCCCGGTAGGAAACATAGTAGGGGTACAGCGCCCCCGCAAACAACAAAGCGAGCACCAAAGCCCAAAAAACCTGCCGCTTCAGGCGGAACACCCGTAAAAAAATAAAACCCCGCAAAGCCTTCCCCCCTCTTCCCTCCCTAAAAATGTTATGCGGAAAGATGAAGGATTATCCGGACTTAAAGCCGGCAAAAAAGGGGCTTGAAAAATAAAAGTGACGGAAGGTAAATCCGCCACTGACAACGGTTAGCGCTTGGAGAATTGCGGTGCCTTGCGGGCTTTCTTCAAACCGTACTTCCTTCTTTCCTTCATCCTGGGGTCCCTTGTCAGGAACCCGGCCTTTTTCAGGTGAACGCGGAGGTCGGGATCGGCCTTCAAAAGGGCACGCGCCAGTCCCAGACGGATCGCTCCGGCCTGACCGCTGATTCCGCCGCCCCTAACAGAAGCGATGACATCGAAGCGGCCCTCCGTCCGGGTGAGTTCCAGCGGCTGCCGGATCAGCACCTGCAGTGTGCGCTTTGGGAAGTATTCCTCGGCAGAGCGTCCGTTGACGACGATCTTTCCCTCCCCGGGCACAATTCGCACACGAGCCACCGCGGTTTTGCGCCTGCCGGTTCCTTGATAGAGTACCTGCGCCAAGCGTCATACCCCCTTTCTATCCCGATATTTCCCAGGCTTCCGGCCGCTGGGCAGCATGCGGGTGATCCGGCCCACGGTAAACCCGCAGCTTCTTGATAACCTGCCTGCCAAGGCGGTTGTGGGGAATCATTCCCCAGACGGCCCTCTCAATCACTCTTTCCGGCCTGTTCCGAAAGAGCGTCGCGAAGTTCGTCACCTTCAAACCCCCGGGGTAGCCGGAATGGTGAATATAGAGCTTATTGTGAAATTTCTTCCCCGTAACTTTGACCTTTTCGGCATTGATGACAATCACATGATCCCCTGTATCCACATGCGGGGTGAAGGTCGGCTTATGCTTGCCGCGCAGGATACGCGCCACTTCACTTGCCAGCCTGCCGAGAGTCTTGCCAGTGGCGTCGATGAGATACCACTTGCGCTCTACTTCCCCCGGTTTAGCCATATATGTACGCATAAGAGTTTACCTCCTTCGACATTTCCATTCCAACAGCTTTTATTCTAGGAAATCGGCCACACCCTGTCAAGGAACATTCCTTTCTCCTCGCCCGGATAGTAAACCTTTACCAGGTAGAGCCCCTGCGGGGGAAGCGCAGGGCCTCCTTCTCCCCGCTCACCCCGGTCAAGAATCTCCTTAACCTGTTGCGGCCGCATTTTCCCCCGGCCGACCTCCAGCAGGGTGCCGACCATCAGACGCACCATCTTATAGAGAAAACCATCGGCGGTAACGGAAAAGCAGATCCAATCCCCTTGCTCATCTATATCAAAAGAAAAAATACGCCGTACTGTGCTTTGAGCACTGCTGCCGGTAGCCGAAAAGCCCTGAAAATCGTGCTCTCCGTGAAAGAACTGTACCGCCAAGCGCATGGCAGTCAGGTCAAGGGAATAGGGGTACTGGTAGCAGCGGCTGCGCCAGAGGGCGGTGGGTCTTCTGCTGTTCAGAATCAGATAGCTGTACCTCTTCCCAACGGCACCATACCTGGCATGAAAAGAGGTATCGGCCAGGGCCGCACTCAGCACAACCAGATCGGGCGGTAAGAGACCGTTTAAAGCCGCCGGAAAACGCTCCACAGGGATGGAGGAGCAGGTATCAAAATGCACCACCTGCCCCAAGGCGTGAACGCCCTTATCCGTCCGCCCCGCTCCCACTATCTTGATTCCTTCTCCGGTGAGACGGGCCAGGGCCTCTTCCAAAACACCCTGTACCGTGCGCAGCCCGGTGCCGGTTTGCTTTTGGAAACCGGCAAAATTCGTCCCGTCATATTCCAGGCATAACCTGACGCGACGCATGATCTTTAATTGTTAGACCAGTTCGATCAAGGCCAGGGGTGCTCCATCCCCCCGGCGGTACCCCGTCTTCATAATCCGCGTGTAACCACCGGAGCGCTCCTTGTATTTGGGAGCTATCTCATCAAACAGTTTTTTGACAACGCTTTCATCAAGGAGGTAAGCCAGTGCCTGCCTCCTGGCGTGCAGATCCCCCCGCTTACCCAGGGTAATCATCTTCTCGGCCAGCCGCTGGATTTCTTTGGCGCGGGTTTCGGTCGTCTCGATGCGCTCTTCCCTTAAAAGGGAGGTAGTCATATTCCGCAGGACCGCCCGCCGGGGGTCTTTCCGCATACCCAACTTGCGGTACATTGCCAATTCACCTCTTTCTAATCCTCGCTCTTCTTCAGAGAAAGTCCCAGTTCGGCCAGTTTTCTGTCAACTTCCTCCAGCGATTTTTTACCCAGGTTGCGTACCTTCATCATCTCTTCCTCGGTACGCTGGGTCAGATCCTCAACGGTATTGATTCCGGCGCGCTTCAAACAATTGTAAGAGCGCACCGATAGCTCAAGCTCCTCAATCGGCATTTCCAGGATCTTGCTCTTCTCATCGACCTGTTCCTCCGGTTCCGGATCCTGTTCGGCGGTATTTTCGGTCAAACCGGTGAACAGCTTGAGGTACTTGATGATAATATCGGCAGCCTGACTGACGGCCTCCTCCGGCGTCAGGACGCCATTACCCCACACCTCCAGGATCAGCCGGTCGTAGTCGGTCTGTTGCCCCACCCGGGTGTTCTCCACAGTGTAATTGACCTTGCGAATAGGGGAAAAGATGGAATCAACCGGAATGTCTCCGATTACATGCTCCGCCTTCTTGTTTCTTTCCGCGGGAACATACCCGCGCCCCTTCTCTACGGTCATTTCCATAAAGAGGCGGCCGTCCGGCTCCAGGGTCGCTATATAAAGCTCAGGATTCACCACCTCAATATCCGGGCCGGTGATGATATCTCCGGCGGTAACCACTCCCTCCCCCTGGGCCTCAATACGGATGGTCACAGGCCCCTCTCCGTACATCCTCAGGGCCAGACCCTTCAAGTTCAGGATGATATCGGTGGTATCCTCGCGCACACCCGGTATGGTACTGAACTCGTGGAGCACGCCTTCAATCCGCACCGAGGTTACGGCCGCTCCTGGCAGTGAAGAGAGGAGAACCCGGCGCAGGCTGTTGCCCAGCGTCGTCCCGTAGCCGCGCTCCAGCGGCTCCACCACGAATTTACCGTAAGTATCCTTCTCGTCCTTCTCTACACACTCAATACGAGGCTTTTCAATCTCGACGAGCAACAACAACAACCTCCTTCCCCGTCCACCCGAACGGATTAACGGGAATAAAGCTCAACGATCAGGTGTTCCTGGATGGGGACATCGATATCTTCCCGGGCGGGAATTCCGGCCACCCGCCCCCGCATCCTTTCGGCATCGACTTCCAGCCAGGGGGGAGGTGTTTTTTGGGCAATCGTTTCTGCAATCTCCTTAAAAAGGGGTATCTCCCGGCTCTTCTCAGAAACTGCAATCTCATCCCCGACACGAACGAGATAGGACGGTATGTTCACCCTTCTCCCGTTGACAGTGAAATGCCCATGCCGCACAAGCTGGCGCGCCTCAGGGCGCGACCTGGCAAAGCCAAGGCGGTAGACCACATTATCAAGACGCCGCTCCAGCAAGCGCAGCAGGTTTTCACCGGTGACCCCTTTTTGCCTCTCCGCCATTTCGAAGTAGCGCCGGAACTGGCGCTCCAAAACCCCGTAGATCCTGCGCGCCCGCTGCTTTTCCCGGAGCTGCAGGCCGTATTCGGTAATCTTTTTACGAGCAAAGCCCTTCTGCCCGGGAGGATAGCTTCTCCTATCAATGGCGCACTTCTCCGAATAGCAGCGATCCCCTTTCAGGTACAGCTTGATCCCTTCCCGGCGGCAAAGACGGCATACGGGGCCTGTGTATCTTGCCATGTATTACTGTCCCTCCTTGATCATAAAAATTTGCTCAGACGCGCCGGCGCTTCGGAGGCCGGCAGCCGTTATGTGGAATAGGGGTTACATCCTTGATCATGTTGACTTCTAAACCGGCAGCCTGCAGCGACCTGATGGCAGCCTCCCTGCCACCGCCGGGCCCTTTGACATAAGCCTCAACCTGTTTCATACCATGTTCCATGGCGGCTTTTGCAGCCGCTTCAGCAGCCATTTGGGCGGCAAAAGGGGTACCTTTCCGGGTTCCTTTAAAGCCCATAGTACCGGCGCTCGCCCAGGCTATGGCATTGCCGTTAGTATCTGTAATAGTAATGATGGTATTGTTAAAGGTCGACTTGATGTGGGCAATCCCGTGCTCGATATTCTTGCGCTCTTTCCGCTTAATCCTTGCTTTCGGCCTTGCCACATTATTCCTCCCTTCTCACTATTTCTTCCTGTGGACGCCAACGGTTTTGCGAGGGCCTTTGCGCGTCCGGGCATTGGTGCGCGTGCGCTGCCCCCGCGTCGGCAACCCCCTGCGGTGGCGCAGCCCGCGGTAACAGCCGATCTCAATCAGGCGCTTGATGTTCATGGACACCTCGCGGCGCAGGTCGCCTTCGACCTTGTATTCGCGATCGATGACATCCTGCAGCTTGCCGACCTCTTCTTCGGTGAGGTCTTTAACCCTGGTTTCCGGTTTGACGCCCGTTTTTCGTAGGACTTCCTGCGCGGAGGTTCTACCGATCCCGTAAATATAGGTAAGGGCCACATCCACCCGTTTATCACGCGGTAAATCGACACCGGCAATTCTTGCCATATTTCAGCCTCCTAACCAGCTAACCTTGCTTTTGTTTGTGCTTGGGGTTCTCACAGATAATCATTACCTTCCCCTTGCGTCTGATCACTTTGCATTTCTCACAAATGGGCTTCACAGAGGCCCGCACTTTCATGGACCATACCTCCCTCCCTGACTGCCGTCGCCACGCATGAAAATCAAAATGAAGGTTACATTATTTATAACGATAGACGATCCGCCCCCGGGTCAGGTCATAGGGTGAAAGCTCCACGGTGACGCGATCACCGGCCAGAATCCGGATGAAGTTCATCCGCATCTTCCCGGAGACGTGCGCCAGCAGCCTGTGCCCGTTGGCAAGCTCAACTTTGAACATAGCGTTAGGCAGTGCTTCAATAACAGTACCTTCCACTTCGATTACATTCGGCTTGGACTTGGGCATATCATTTCTCTACCCCCTTGTTTCGGATTCCTGGTTCAGCAGGGTTTGCTTAAATTCGGCAATAACCCTGCGTATCTCACTGTTTCCCGAATACTGACCTGCCTCCCACTGGGAAGCCAGGTTTTCGGCAACCATAGGATATGCCTTTAAGTGTTTGACATTCTTCGGTTTGGGATTTTCCATTCTCCGCTTTTCACCGTCAACCAGGTAAACAAAGGTCTCGTTGATTATCTCCAGGACAAGGTAGAACCTTCCGCGATCGCGGCCTCGCTTAGAGCAGACCAGCTGGCCGATCTTCAGAGAACTCTCCATCCCGCCGCCAACCTCACTTTCAAAGCCGGGTCAGAACCTCTGGCTGTCCCTCGGTCACGACCACCGTATGCTCAAAGTGAGCGGAAAGGCTGCCGTCCTTTGTCACCACAGTCCAGTGGTTGGGCATGACTGCTACCTCATAGGTTCCGGCATTGACCATCGGTTCAATGGCCAGCGCCATCCCCGGTTCCAGCCGCGGTCCATGGCCGGGCTTTCCGAAGTTCGGCACCTGGGGTTCTTCGTGCATCTTCTTTCCGATACCGTGCCCAACGAAATCCCGGACAACCTGATAACCATGCCCTTCAACGAAGCTCTGGATCGCAAAGCTGATGTCCCCGATCCGGTTCCCCGGTACGGCCTGGGCAATCCCGCGCTCCAGCGCCTCTCTGGTCACCTCCAGCAGGCGCCGCGCTTCCTCCGATATTTCTCCCACCGGAAAGGTGTAGGAGGAATCCCCACAATACCCTTGATAAAAGGCTCCAACATCAATACTGATAATATCCCCGTTTTCCAACCTTCTTAAACCAGGAATCCCGTGCACAACCTCGTTATTAACCGAGGTGCAGATGCTGGCAGGAAACCCTTGGTAATTGAGAAAAGCAGGAACACCACCGGCTCGCCTGATGAAGTCATCTGCAAACTGGTTCAGTTCACCTGTGGTTACCCCAGGGCGCACCCTTTTCCCCAGCTCCTGCAATGTCAAAGCAACGATTCGCCCCGCCTGCCGCATATAGGCGATTTCCTGCCTGGATTTTAAAATAATCATCAAACAAGGCTCCTTAAGATCTTTTCGATTTCCAGCCAGACCTCGTCGATGGAAAGCTCTCCATTGACCTTTCGGAGCAGGCCGCGCTCCTGATAATACTCGAGAAGGGGAGCGGTTTGCCTGGCGTAGACTTCGAGGCGTTCGGAGACGACTCTCTCGGTGTCATCGCTCCTCTGGTAGAGCTCTCCTCCGCACCGGTCACAAACGCCTTCCCTACGCGGCGGCTGGTAGACCACGTGGAAGGTAGCGCCGCAATGGCGGCAGACTCTTCGCCCCGTCAGCCGTTCCAGCAGCACCTGCGAAGCCACCTCGATGTTCAGAACGACATCCAGGGATGTATTCATTTCCTTCAGCATACCGTCAAGGGCTTTTGCCTGAGGAACGGTGCGGGGGAACCCGTCGAGCAAAAAGCCCTTCGCGCAGTCGGGCTTCTGCAACCTTTCCCGGATTACCTCCACGGTAACCTCATCCGGAACCAGTTTCCCCTCATCCAGGTATCCCTTGAGTTTCCTGCCCAGCTCGGTACCTTCCCGGATTGCCGCCCGGAAAATATCACCGGTAGAAATATGAGGGATCTCGCAAAATGATGCTATCTTCACAGCCTGGGTTCCCTTACCGGCACCCGGCGGTCCCATGATCAAAATCCTCATCTTGTCTCCACTCCACAGTTTATTTCATAAAGCCCTGGTAGTGCCGCATCAGAAGATAGGATTCAAACTGCTTCATGGTTTCTAGAGCGACACCAACGACGATCAGCAGGGCGGTTCCCCCAAAATAGAGAGTCGGGATTTTCGTAAAGGTGATCATAAAATTCGGCAGAATGGCAATCAGAGCCAGGAAAACGGCACCTGCCAGGGTCAGCCTCGTTAGGACGCGGTTGATGTACTCTCCCGTCGGTCTGCCGGGCCTTAGCCCGGGTACAAAACCGCCGTACTTTTTGAGATTGTCGGCCACATCCATCGGGTTGAAAATGATCGCCGTATAAAAATAAGTAAAGAAAATGATCAGCAGGGCGTAGAGAACCGAGTTCAAAGCGGTTCCAAAGCCCAGTGCGGATTCCACCGCCCGTGCCCACGGGTGATCGATCCACCTGGCGATCTGGACGGGGAAGAGCATCAGCGACATGGCGAAGATAATGGGAATAACCCCCGCCTGATTTACTCGCAGAGGAATATGGGTGCTCTGCCCGCCGTAGACCTTACGCCCCATCACCCGCTTGGCATACTGAACCGGAATGCGGCGTTGCCCCTCGTTGACGGCAACGACCCCGGCAATAATCAGGAGCCCCAGCACGACGAGGATAATGACGCTGGTAATCGGTATTACCCCTGCCGATAACTGCTGCAGGATGCTCGCCGCTCCTGAAGGGAGGCGGGAAACGATTCCCGCAAAAATTATCAAAGATATCCCGTTCCCGATTCCCTTTTCGGTTATCATCTCACCCAGCCACATCAAAAATGCGGTGCCTGCAGTCAGAATAATGGCGATCATAAGATAAGTACCGATCCCGGGATTGTTGATCGCCGGAGGCATTCCCTGCATCGGGCGTCCAAGGGCAATGGCCATCCCGATGGCCTGAATGAATCCGAGCAAGACCGTGCCGTACCGGGTATATTGGACGATCACCTTTCTCCCGGCTTCCCCTTCCTTGGACAACTGCTCCAAGCGGGGAATAACGATGGTCAGCAGTTGCATGATAATAGAGGCATTGATGTAAGGGGTGATGCTCATGGCGAAAACAGACAGGCGCCGGAAAGCACCACCGGAGATTACATCAAAGATCCCGAACAACTGGCCTTCAAAAAGCTTTTCCAGTACTTCAGGATTGATACCGGGTACCGGAACGTGCGCCCCAATCCGGAAGATGAGGAACATCAGCAGCGTAAAACCGATCTTTCTTCTCAATTCCTCTACCTTCCAGGCGTTCCGCAGGGATTCAAACACTTAGATCACCTCGACTTTGCCGCCCGCTGCAGCGATCTTTTCAGCAGCGCCTTTGCTGACTGCGTGCACCTGAACGGTCAACGGGTGCTTGATTTCACCTTTGCCGAGCAGCTTCACCTTCACGTCGCGCTTCTTTACTAACCCGTGATCACGCAGCAGCTGCGGCGTGACAACGGCACCGGCTGGGAAGCGGTCCAGATCCTTAACGTTAACGACCGCCACCTCTTCCCGAAAGACATTGGTAAATCCGCGCTTGGGGATACGCCTGTAGAGAGGCATCTGCCCGCCTTCGAAGCCGCGCCTGATGCTGCCGCCGGAACGCGCCTTTTGGCCTTTATGCCCCCGGCCAGCCGTTTTCCCGAGGCCGGAACCGATGCCGCGCCCCTTGCGCACCCTCACTGCCCGTGCTCCCGGCGCAGGCCTCAACTCATGGAGTTTCACAAATTCACCCCCCTTTCTCGGCCACTGTTGCGTAAATGACCTTGTTCCACAGCCCTTTCATTAGCCAAACAATTCTTCTACCGTCTTGCCGCGCAGGCGAGCCACTTCTTCCGCCCGTTTCAGGCTCCTCAGACCTTCTAGAGTAGCACGCACCATATTGTTGGCATTGGAAGACCCCAGAGATTTCGTGAGGATATCCTGGATCCCTGCTGCCTCAAGCACCGCCCGTACAGGGCCTCCGGCGATCACTCCGGTACCGGGCCTGGCCGGCTTCAACAGAACCTTGCCGGCACCGAACTCACCGATCACCTCATGAGTAATGGTGGTGCCTCTCATCGGTACCTCCAACAGGTTCTTCTTAGCATCTTCCACACCTTTGCGGATCGCCTCCGGCACCTCGCCGGCCTTGCCCAATCCTGCTCCTACATGCCCCTGCCCATCACCTACAACAACCAGGGCGCTGAAGCTGAATCTGCGTCCGCCTTTAACAACTTTAGCAACGCGGTTGATGCTGACGACTTTTTCCGTTAATTCAAGCGTATCGGGGTCAATGCGCAAAACTATTACTCCCTCCCTTCCTCTTTAGAAGTCCAGCCCTTGTTCCCTTGCCGCATCGGCAAGAGCAGCTATCCTGCCATGATATAAATAGCCGCCCCGGTCAAAAACGACCTTCTTGATTCCTCTTTCCAGAGCCTTTTTGGCGATCAGCCGTCCCACCATCTGAGCGGCGGCAATGTTCTTCTTGCCTTTGACCTCTCCCCTGATCTCCGGGGAGAGGGTGGAAGCGGCGGCAAGTGTTTTGCCTTTAGTATCATCGATGACCTGAGCGTAAATATGATTAAGGCTCTTGTAAACGCTAAGCCGTGGCCTCTCCGGTGTGCCGAAAACCTTCTTGCGCACACGGAGGTGTTTGCGCTTGCGAACTTCAGCGCGCGATTCCTTGGACATCCGTGCTCACACCCCTTACTTACTTCCCCTTAACTCCGGCTTTGCCGACCTTGCGCCTGACCACTTCGTCCTCGTACTTGATTCCCTTCCCTTTATAAGGCTCGGGTTTGCGTACGCTTCTGATCCGGGCGGCCAGGGCTCCCACCTTTTCCTTGTCGATCCCCTTCACCACGACCTTATTGGCCGCAGGAACCTCTATTTCCAGGCCCTCCTCAGGCTCGATCTCCACCTGGTGGGAATATCCTATGGTCAGCACCAGCTTTTTCCCCTGTTTCGCAGCACGATAACCGACGCCGACCAGGTCGAGACTCTTACTGAACCCTTTGGTCACCCCGTCCACCATATTCTGGACCAGCGTTCTGGTCAGACCATGGAGGGAGCGGTGCTGTTTCTCATCGGAAGGGCGTTTGACAAAGAGCTTATCGCCCTCGATTGACAATTCGATATCGGGGTGCATTTCCTTGGTAATTTTCCCTTTCGGGCCCTTAACCTCGACCAGGTTCTTCTCGAGCTTTACTTCAACTCCTGCCGGTATTGTCACCGGAAGGCGTCCCACTCTGGACATGGTGCCACCTCCCTTACCATATATAACAGATTACTTCGCCACCGAGGCCCTCCTGCCTGGCCTGCTTATCGGTCATCAAGCCCTTGGACGTGGAAATCACGGCCACACCGAGACCGCCCAGCACTTTAGGAATCTCATCTTTCTTGACATAGACGCGCAGACCCGGTTTGCTGATCCTCTTCAGGCCAGAAATCACCTTCTGGCGGTTCGGCCCGTACTTCAGATAGAGGCGCAAGATTCCCTGCTTGCCGTCGTCCACAACCTCGTAGGTCTTGATAAATCCCTCTCTCTTCATGATTTCCGCCAGGGACTTTTTCATATTCGATGCAGGCACTTCCACGCGTTCCCGATAAACCTGGTTTGCATTGCGAATCCTTGTCAGGAAATCTGCAATGGGATCCGTCATCATCTTCTTCAACCTCCTTAGTGCCGTCTTACCAGCTGGCTTTGACAACCCCGGGGATCTCACCCCTAGAGGCAAGCTCCCGGAAACAGATACGGCACATTCCAAATTTGCGCAGGTAAGCGCGTGGCCTGCCACAAAGAGGGCACCTGTTGTAAGCCCTGACTGTGAATTTAGGCTTTCTCCGCTGCTTCGCAATAAGCGACTTTTTGGCCACCTATTTCCCTCCTTTTTCATCCCGATTTATTCCCGGAAAGGCATCCCCATGAACCTCAACAGCTCCCGAGCTTCTTCATCGGTTTTCGCCGTTGTGACGATGGTTATATCCATGCCGCGCACTTTATCGATCTTGTCGTACTCAATCTCCGGGAAGATCACCTGCTCCCTCAAGCCAAGGGTGTAATTCCCCCTGCCGTCAAAGGATCTCGCCGAAACCCCGCGAAAGTCCCGGACACGCGGCAGCACCACGTTAACCAGCTTTTCCATAAAATCATACATTCGGTCACCGCGCAGGGTGACCTTGCAGCCGATCTTCATCCCCGCCCGCAGCTTGAATGCTGCAATTGATTTTCTGGCCTTCGTAACGATCGGGCGCTGACCTGTGATCTGCGCCAGATCGTTCACCGCAGCCTCCAGGGCCTTGGGGTTCTGAATCGCTTCGCCTACCCCCATATTGATAACTATCTTCTCCAAACGGGGAGCTTCCATCACGTTGCGGTAGTTGAACTTCTTCATCAGCTGGGGGATGACTTCGCTGCGGTAGCGTTCTTTTAGACCCATCTGCTGCTCCCTCCTTTACCATAACCACTACTTATCGATAATTTCCCCGCACCTCTTACACGCCCGATAGTATCTGTCGTCGACCAGTTTCTTGGCAACCCTGGTAGGCTTGTCGCACTTGGTGCAGACAAGCATCACGTTGGAGCTGTCAATGGGCGCCTCTTTCTCAACAATACCTCCCTGAGGGAGGGCCTTTGTCGGCCTGGTGTGTTTTTTAACCACATTTACCCCTTCCACTATAACCTTTCTCCGGGAAGGGATGGCCTGCAGCACCTTTCCCCTTTTGCCGGCGTCTTTGCCGGTCAGGATGTAGACTGTATCCCCTTTGCGAACATGCAGCTTGACCTGAGACATGGTTTCACCTCCGCTCCTAGAGGACCTCTGGCGCCAGGGAAATTATCTTCATAAAATCCTTTTCGCGCAGCTCACGCGCTACAGGGCCAAAAATTCTCGTCCCGCGGGGGTTTTTCTCGTCGCTCAAGATCACTGCGGCGTTTTCGCTGAACTTGATGTAGGAACCGTCCGGTCTGCGGATCTCCTTCTTCGTCCTGACCACCACAGCTTTGACGATATCCCCTTTCTTAACCATACCCCCCGGTGTGGCGTCCTTGACGCTGGCTACAATAACATCACCGACGGAGGCGTAGCGGCGCATAGAACCGCCTAAAACCCTGATGCACATGAGTTTTTTGGCTCCTGTATTATCTCCCGCTTTCAATATTGTCTGTGGCTGGATCAATTACTTCATCCTCCTTTCCAGGCGGCCCTACTTCATCGGCGCGCTGCAGAATCTCTACCACCCGCCATCTTTTCTCCTTGCTCAAAGGGCGGGTCTCCATGATCTTCACCTGGTCACCGATCCGGCACTCATTGTTTTCGTCATGAGCCTTGAATTTCTTAGTGCGCCGGACAATTCGACCGTAGAGAGGATGCTGTACCGCAGTTTCGACTGCAACAACAACAGTTTTATCCATCTTATCGCTGACTACTCTTCCGATCCGCGTTTTGCGCCTCGCTCGCTCAGCCAAATCGACACCCCCTATCTGCCCAGGCCAGACTCGATATTCTCTCCGCGCTGACGCATGATCTCCCTTTCCCGGATAATGGTCTTCGCCCGGGCAAAATTACGCTTAACCTCACGGATGCGCATAGGGTTCTCCAGCTGACCCGTCGCCAGCTGGAAGCGCAGGCGGAACAATTCGTCCTTCAGGTCGATTAATTTCCTCTGCAGTTCTTCGTCTGTCAGCTCTCGCAGTTCCTTAACCTTCTTCACCGGCCTCACCACCTGCTTCCTGCCGTTTGATAAATCGGGTTTTGACGGGCAATTTGTGGCTTGCCAGACGCATGGCTTCACGTGCTACATCCTCTGAAACTCCGGCCAGCTCAAAAAGCACCCGGCCAGGTTTCACCACAGCTACCCAGTAATCGGGCGTTCCCTTTCCACTGCCCATTCTTGTTTCCGCCGGCTTGGCGGTAACAGGCTGCTGAGGGAAAATCTTGATCCAAACCTTCCCTCCGCGCTTGATGTAACGGGTCATGGCAATACGAGCAGCCTCGATCTGCCGGGCGCTGATCCATCCGGCCTCCAAAGATTGAAGACCGTACTCACCGAAAGTCACCTCACATCCGCGCTTGACTTTCCCCTTCGGGCGGACTAAGTGCGGCTTTCTATACTTAACCCTCTTAGGCATTAACATTTACGCTCCGCCCCCTTCTGCAGCATCACCTTTTTCCTGTGCTGACGGATTTTTCTCGGGCAGTACCTCTCCCAGGTAAATCCAGACTTTAACCCCGATCTTTCCGTACTGGGTGCTGGCTTCTGCAAATCCGTACTCGATATCGGCACGCAGGGTGTGGAGGGGAACTTTGCCTTCGCTGTACCACTCAGAACGGGCCATTTCCGCGCCGGCCAGCCTTCCGCTAACGGCAATCCGGATTCCCTGCGCTCCCATCCGCATTGCCCTGAAAACAGCCTGCTTCATCGCCCTGCGAAATGCCACGCGCTTTTCCAGCTGGGCTGCCACACTTTCGGCAACCAGCTGCGCGTCAAGTTCCGGCTTCTTTACTTCCACAATGTTGACGCTGACCTGCTTGCCGGATAGCTTCTCCAGGTCTTTGCGCAGAGCCTCCACCTCGGTTCCTCCACGCCCGATAACGATACCGGGCTTGGCGGTATGAATAGTAACCCGCACGCGGTTTGCCGCCCGCTCGATCTCAATTCGAGAAACACCGGCAATATAAAGGCGCTTCTTGATATAATTCCGGAGCACGATATCCTCATGGAGCAGCTCCCGGTAATTCTTATCGGCATACCACCTGGAATCCCATTCCTTGATGACACCCAGGCGAAGCCCCTTAGGATGCACCTTTTGTCCCAACTTCACCCCTCCTTTCGCTCTGCAACGACTACCGTGATGTGACTCGTTCTTCTGCGTCTGAGGTCTGCCCTACCCCGTGCCCTCGGCCTGTAACGCTTGAGGGTTGGCCCCTCGTCTACAAAGATTCTTTTGATATAGAGATCATCCCGGTCGAGGTTGTAGTTATGCTCGGCGTTGGCAACAGCAGATTTGACAACCTTGGTAATGGGTACTGCTGCTCTCTGCGGCATGAAGCGCAAAATTCCCAGCGCTTCGGCTACGCTTTTCCCCCGCACCAGGTCTGCTACCTGCCTTACCTTGCGCGGGGAAATCCAGATATAGCGCGCTACAGCCCTTGCTTCCACAATACCTCACTCCTTCTACTTGAGCGCAGTCGAGCGTTCGGTGTGGGCGCCGTGGCCGCGGAAATGTCGGGTCGGTGCAAATTCACCCAGTTTGTGTCCCACCATGTCCTCGGTGATGTAGATGGGAACATGCCTCCGCCCGTCATGCACCGCTATCGTATGGCCAACCATCTCCGGAAAAATCGTCGAACGCCGCGACCAGGTTTTGATCACCCTTTTTTCGCCCTTTTCATTCATTTCAACGATCTTTTTTAACAACTTCGGGTCACAATAAGGCCCTTTTTTGAGAGAACGACCCAAGCTTGCATCCCTCCTCGGGCGCCACTTACTTCGCGCGCCGCTTGATAATGAACTGATCAGAGGCCTTGTTCTTTTTGCGCGTCTTGGCACCTAAAGCCGGCTTGCCCCACGGCGTTACCGGATTGCGGCCGATCGGCGATTTCCCTTCACCACCGCCGTGCGGATGGTCAACAGGATTCATCACGACGCCGCGCACGGTCGGCCTCACACCCATCAGGCGCTTCCTTCCTGCTTTACCGTAGCTTATATTCTCGTGGTCGACATTGCCGACCTGTCCCACGGTGGCTTTGCAGTCGGCGTGGATCATCCGCATTTCCCCTGAAGGCATCCTGATGGTGGCATAATCACCCTCCCTGGCCATCACCTGGGCAACGGCCCCGGCCGAGCGCACCAGTTTGCCTCCGCCCCCCGGCTTCATCTCAATATTATGAACCAGAGTCCCGACTGGAATATTGCGTAAGGGGAGGGCATTTCCCGGCTTAATATCGGCATCTTTGCCCGAGATTACGGTGTCTCCCACCTTAAGCCCCTGCGGAGCCAGGATGTACCGCTTTTCCCCGTCCGCGTAGTTGAGCAGGGCAATATTGGCGGAGCGGTTTGGGTCGTATTCCAACGTCGCCACCCGGGCAGGAATCCCATCCTTATCCCGTTTGAAGTCAATAACCCGGTAAAAGCGCTTGGCACCTCCACCCCTATGGCGCACCGTAATGCGTCCCGTGTTATTACGCCCCGACTTTTTTCGCAAAGGCTCGATCAGGGACCTTTCCGGTTCCACATCACTCAGTTCCTCAAAAGTAAGCACGCTCATATGGCGCCTTCCGGGAGATGTCGGTTTGTATTTTTTAATACCCATCATTGTCCCTCCTTCCGCTGCCGTAATCATTACTCTGACTAAGAGAGTAGCCCCTCGAAGATGTCGATCTTATCACCCGGTCTTAAGGTAACAATCGCTTTCTTGCGTTCCGGTGTCCGGCCCTCATAACGGCCAACCCGCTTTTTCTTCCCCTTGACGTTGATCGTATTTACCGAAAGAACCTTGACCTTAAAGAGATCCTCAACAGCCTTTTTAATCTCAATCTTGTTCGCCCTTTTATCCACATAAAAGGTGTACTTGTTCTGTTCCTGGGCCAGATTCACCGCTTTTTCCGTCACCAGTGGCCTGATGAGGACGTCATGCGGACTACGCATTGCCGAGCACCTCCTCGATCTTGTCCAGGGCTTCCCGGGTTAAGACCAGCTTATCAGCCAACAGCACATCATAAGTGTTCAATCGCTCCGCCATGGTCAACCGCACTCCCGGAATGTTGCGCGTCGCCCTTTCTACCAGCGGCATCTCCCTCCCGGTAACGATCAGGGCATTGGACACGGCGTCTAAGGACTGCAAAAGTTTAATGGCTTCTTTGGTCTTCGGTTCCGGAAGCTGAATATCTTCGATAACGATCATGGCTCCCTCATTCGCCCGGGCCGACAGCGCCGATTTCAGAGCCAACCGGCGCATCTTGCGCGGCATAGCCTGTCGGTAGCTGCGGGGCTGGGGACCAAAAACGATCCCTCCCCCACGCCATAAAGGCGACCGAATGCTTCCAACCCGCGCCCGGCCAGTACCCTTTTGCCGCCAGGGTTTGCGGCCGGTTCCCTGAACCTCACCGCGCGTTTTGGTTGCAGCGGTTCCGGCTCTCCTGTTGGCCAGGTGACGCACTACAGCCTGATGGAGGACGTGCTCATTGACCGGGACGCCAAAGACATCATCCCGGAGTTCTACTTCTCCGATCCTGACACCTTCTGTATTGAACAATGCTGCTTTGGGCATTCCTTCTCCTCCTTTCCGGCTATCGCGCCGAATTTTTAATCAGGAGCAGTCCCATCCGGGGTCCAGGGACTGCTCCGCGCACCAGCAGGAGATTGTGTTCGGGATCAACCTTGACAACCTTAAGGTTTTTCACCGTTCTCATTTCCCCGCCTGCTCTGCCTGGTAGCTTTCTTCCCTTAAAGACCCGCGCAGGCCCCTTTGCCCCCAGAGAACCGGGCCTGCGGTGGTATTTTGAACCGTGCTTCATAGGCCCGCGGTGGAAGCCGTGTCTCTTGATGCCTCCGGCAAACCCTTTACCTTTAGTGACACCCTGGACATCTACGTAGTCGCCGGGGTTGAAAATATCAACCTTCACTTCCTGACCCACTTCATAACTGTCTACGGCATCGCTATCAAGGCGGATCTCTTTAAGGAAACGGAGCGGCTTGACACCACTTTTAGTGAAATGGCCGCGCAAGGGGCGGTTCAACTTATTGGCTTCAACCTCTCCAAAACCGAGCTGTAAGGCGGCGTATCCATCTCGCTCCGGAGTTTTCTTTTGAACGACATAGCAGGGACCCGCTTCTATTACGGTCACCGGCACCGCCTTTCCTTCCTCATCAAAAACCTGCGACATGCCTACTTTGCGGCCGAGTATACCATTGGACAATTTCTTCACCTCCTAATCCCCGACCATCCGGCAATTTAGAGTTTAATCTCGATATCAACCCCTGCCGGAAGGTCGAGACGCATGAGGGCATCGATCGTTTTCGGAGTCGGTTCCATGATGTCGATCAGCCGTTTATGGGTGCGCATCTCAAACTGCTCCCGGGAATCCTTGTTTACATGGGGAGACCGCAAAATAGTAATGATACTCTTTTCCGTCGGCAGCGGTACGGGCCCTGAAATCAACGCCCCTGTGCGCCTTGCCGTTTCTACGATCTTCTGGGCTGACTGGTCGAGGATTTTATGATCAAACGCCTTCAGCCTAATGCGTATCTTCTGGCGCGCCACTCTCATCCCTCCTTAAGCAGACCTCGCCTCTCTTTCCGGCTTCTTTTTTAAGAAGCCGGGGTTGCTTATTCGATGATCTTGGTTACCACACCGGCGCCCACAGTACGGCCTCCCTCACGAATAGCGAAGCGCAGGCCCTCTTCCATGGCAATGGGGGTGATCAGCTCGACTTCCATGTTCACATTGTCACCGGGCATAACCATTTCCACACCTTCCGGCATCTTAATGACTCCTGTCACGTCGGTAGTCCGGAAGTAGAACTGCGGCCTGTAACCCTCAAAGAACGGTGTGTGGCGACCGCCCTCCTCCTTCGTCAATACGTAGACCTCTCCCTTGAACTTGATGTGCGGCTTTACCGAACCCGGCTTGGCAATAACCTGACCACGCTCCACCTCTTTCCTGTCTACACCTCTCAGGAGCACACCGATATTATCTCCGGCCATACCCTGATCCAGCAGCTTGCGGAACATTTCCACACCTGTTACGACGGTCTTGCGCGGCTCATCCTGGAAGCCGATGATCTCAACCTCATCCCCGACCTTAACAACGCCGCGCTCGACCCTGCCGGTAACGACGGTGCCGCGTCCGGTAATCGTAAAGACGTCTTCAATCGGCATCAAGAAGGGCTTATCAATGTCCCGCTGCGGTTCAGGGAAGTATTCATCAACAGCATCCATCAGCTTGAGAATGGCGCTGCAGTGCGGGCAGTCCTCTTTGCCGCAGCCGCACTCCATGGCCTTGAGAGCACTGCCGGCAATGATCGGGATCTCGTCCCCGGGGAACTCGTACTCGCTCAGAAGCTCCCGGACCTCCAGCTCAACCAGCTCCATCAGCTCGGGATCGTCAACCATATCGGCCTTGTTGAGGAAGACCACAATCCTGGGCACCCCAACCTGACGGGCAAGGAGGATATGCTCGCGAGTCTGCGGCATGGGCCCGTCGGCGGCGGAAACGACCAGGATCGCCCCGTCCATCTGGGCCGCCCCCGTGATCATGTTTTTAATGTAGTCGGCGTGCCCCGGGCAGTCCACATGGGCATAGTGGCGCTTTTCGGTTTCGTATTCAACGTGAGCAATGGCAATAGTGATCCCGCGCTCCCGCTCTTCCGGAGCCTTGTCGATCTCCCCGTATTCGGTTGCGTTAGCCAATCCCTTCTGACTGAGGACCTTGGTGATCGCCGAGGTCAGAGTGGTTTTGCCGTGGTCGACGTGACCAATCGTCCCGATGTTCACATGCGGCTTGGTACGCTCAAACTTCTTCTTTGCCATCTCTCAATCCTTCCTTTCTAAAATGTTAAATTTATTAATAGTATCATCGCTTAAACAGCGAAGCCGTATCCCCGCATCATCATAAGATGCTTGCTGATATCCTGAGGCGCCTGGGCATAGTGATCGTACTGCATCACGTAGTTACCACGCCCCTGCGTGATCGACCTCAGGTCTGTAGCATAGCCGAACATTTCCGCCAGCGGCACCAGCCCTCTGATCACCTGCTGGTTGCCGCGGAGTTCCGTCGACTCGATCTTGCCCCGCCGTGAGTTAAAGTCACCGAGTACATCTCCGAAGTACTCTACGGGAACGGTGATCTCTATGCGCATAACCGGCTCCAAAAGCACCGTTTTGGCTTTTTCAGCTGCATCACGGAATGCCATGGCTCCCGCAATCTTAAAAGCTATATCCGAAGAGTCCACCTCATGGAAGGACCCTCCCACCAGAACCGCCTTAACGTCTACTACAGGATAGCCCGCCAGCACACCGCTCTCCATTGCCTCTTTGATCCCGCTGGTGATGGCGGCGTAATACTCTTTCGGGATTATCCCTCCTGTAGTGCGGTCCTCAAATTCAAAGCCCTTACCAGCAGGAAGAGGCTCTATCTCCAGCACAACATGGCCGTACTGACCATGGCCTCCCGTCTGCCGGATGTATTTCCCCTCTCCCCGGGCTTTACCCTTGATGGTCTCTTTATAAGCGACCTGCGGTTTGCCGACATTCGCCTCCACATGAAACTCCCTCAAGAGGCGGTCAACGATTATTTCCAGATGCAGTTCACCCATCCCGCTGATCAGCGTCTGACCTGTCTCGTGGTCCGTGTGAATACGGAAAGTCGGGTCTTCCTCGGCAAGACGGTGCAGAGCCGTGCCTATCCGTTCCTGATCCGCTTTCGTTTTCGGCTCGATAGCAACAGATATTACCGGGTCTGGGAAAGACATCGCTTCTAAAATTATCGGCTCATCTTCCCGGCACAGGGTGTCTCCGGTCACGGTCTCTTTCAGTCCAACCGCCGCAATGATCTCTCCCGTATGGGCGCTTTCGACATCCTGGCGGTGGTTGGCATGCATTTTCAGCAATCGGCCGATCCGTTCCTTTTTCTTCTTAGTAGCGTTGAAGACGACATCCCCGCTCTTCAGCGATCCGGAATAGATGCGCAGGAAAACCAGCTTGCCCACATAGCTGTCCGTCTGCACCTTGAAGGCCAGAGCGGTCAGCGGCTCTCCGTCGCCTACCTTCCTCTCGATGCTCTCCCCCGTCTCCGGATCTATGCCTCTGACCGGAGGCACGTCCAGAGGTGAGGGCAGATAATCCACAATCGCATCGATGAGCGGTTGCACTCCCTTATTATGGAACGATGATCCGCATAAAACAGGAACGAGCTTACAGGACAAGGTGCCTTTCCTGATGGCCGCCTTAATCTGATCTTCAGTTATCTCATTTCCCTCCAGATAGTTGACCATCAGCTGATCATCAAACTCGGCAAGGGCCTCCAGCAGGTGCTCCCTGTAAAAGCGCTTCTCGGCCAACAGCTCCTCCGGAACAGAAGTCTCCACATAATTCGTCCCCAGTTCATCCTGATAGATGATCGCCCTGTCCCGAACGAGGTCGATAACCCCCTTGAAGGAGCTTTCGCAGCCGAGGGGAAGCTGTATCGGCACCGCATTTGCCCGCAGGCGCTCGCGGATCATCTTCACCGAGCGAAAGAAGTCGGCCCCGATGCGGTCCATTTTGTTCAGATAAGCGACGCGGGGAATGCCGTACCTGTCCGCCTGCCTCCAGACGGTCTCCGACTGCGGCTCCACCCCCGCCACTGCGTCGAAGATGGCGACCGCTCCGTCAAGCACACGCAGACTGCGCTCAACCTCCGCCGTAAAGTCCACGTGCCCGGGCGTGTCGATAATGTTAATAATAAAATCACGCCAGCTGCAGGTTGTAGCCGCAGACATAATGGTGATTCCCCGCTCCTGTTCCTGCACCATCCAGTCCATGGTTGCAGAGCCGTCGTCGACCTCGCCGATCCTGTAAACGCGACCGGTATAAAAGAGAATGCGCTCGGTTGTCGTTGTTTTGCCGGCATCGATATGAGCCATAATACCGATATTTCTTATTTTTTCAAGAGGAACCTCACGCCCCATGCACACATCCCTCCTTTCCGTATATATTTTAATACATAATTACCAGCGGTAATGGGCAAAAGCCTTGTTGGCCTCCGCCATCTTATGCGTATCCTCTTTCTTCTTCACAGCCGCTCCCGTATTATTGGCGGCATCCATAATCTCCGCAGCCAGCTTCTCCTGCATGCTTTTTCCGGAGCGGGCTCTGGCATAGTTCACCAGCCACCTGATCCCCAGAGTCTGGCGGCGCTCCGGTCGCACCTCCACAGGCACCTGATAGTTGGCACCGCCGACCCGCCGCGCCCTTACCTCGAGCACAGGCATAACGTTTTTCAACGCCTGCTCAAAAACCTCCATCGGATCCTTTTTCGTCTTTTCCCTGATCAGGTCAAATGCCCCGTAACAGATCTTTTCGGCAATGCTTTTTTTCCCGTCCCACATGACCTGGTTCACCAACTTGGTGAAAACCCTGCTGTTGTAGAACGGGTCCGGTGGCACCTCACGTTTGGGAACACTACCACGGCGTGGCACCTCTCGACTTCCCTCCCTTCCTTCGTACGGTATTAGGATAAGGCTATCGGCTTTCTTTCTCCGTATTTTACCCGCTTAGTTACCCCAACTACACTTTAGCTGCCTTAGGCCTTTTGGTTCCATACTTCGACCGGCCGCGATTTCTTCCCTGTACACCTGCTGCATCCAGCCCGCCCCTGATGATATGGTAGCGGACACCGGGAAGATCCTTGACCCGGCCACCCCTCACCAGCACTACGGAGTGTTCCTGCAGGTTATGCCCGATGCCGGGGATGTACGCCGTTACCTCCATCCCATTGGTCAGGCGCACCCTGGCCACTTTCCGCAGGGCCGAGTTGGGCTTCTTCGGTGTCGTGGTATACACCCTGGTGCATACACCGCGCCTCTGCGGGCAGCCTTTCAAGGCTGGAGCGTCAGACTTCTTCCGCTCCGTCTTGCGGCCTTTGCGGACCAACTGATTTAGCGTTGGCACGAAAACACCTCCTTTTATTCAAACATCCCTTTCGGCAATCTTACTTATTCAATAACTGCCGCCGAGGCTGCTCCAACCTTGATGCCGCATGTCTTTCCCAGTTCCTGCATCGATTCTACATAAACTACTTCCACGCCCTTTTCTTCACACAGTCTGATCAAAGGGGAGGTAACCCTCTCTTCGGCATCTTTGGCGATATAAACGATTCGCGCTTGGCCTCTCTCAACTGCTTTTAGGGTTTGCTTGGTTCCCACCGTTCTCCGGCGAGCCTGAGCCAGCCTCTGCATCCCCCTCACCTCTCCTCGATTTTAACGTACAGAGAGCAGTTGAGATGGTCCCGGGCAAAATCGCAATGATGATTTTATCACCCGGACAAGAACCTTGTCAACACCTGCCTGAAAATACGTTCGGGTTGACGCCTGCTCCCGTAATTAATTTATCTTTGCCCTTGCCGGCGCGGTAACGTCCAGGAGGTTGCCGCGCCGGCAAGACAAACCTTCTTTTCATTGGCACCGGCGGCAGTAGAACGGCCTGTCAAAAATTCTACACCGTCTGCCTCAGCTGATGTGCGGGACCTGCAATTCCCCGCTCCCTTCCTCCAGCACTGCTCCGGACGCCTTTTGGTCCGCTGGAGTGCCAGCTTCTTCTCCCGCTTTTTCGGAATCTTCCACTTCCTGATTGTATACCTTGATACTGCGGTAGCGGGACATCCCCGTACCCGCCGGGATCAACTTTCCGATGATGACGTTTTCTTTGAGGCCGAGCAGAGGATCGATCTTCCCCTTGATGGCAGCTTCGGTCAAGACCCTCGTTGTCTCCTGGAAAGAAGCCGCCGAGAGGAAGGAATCCGTTGCCAGAGAGGCCTTGGTAATTCCCAGGATCACCGGTTTGGCTGTTGCTGGCTTCTTCCCTTCGGCAATAGCTCTGGCGTTTTCGTCTTCCAGTTCAAAGGCATCGATGAGCCCTCCAGGCAGCAGCTCCGTATCCCCCGGATCCTCAACCTTGACTTTGCGCAGTATCTGCCTGATCATGACCTCAATATGCTTGTCGTTGATATCCACTCCCTGCATCCGGTAAACGCGCTGCACTTCTCGCAGCAGGTAGTCCTGAACGGCGCGCACACCCTTTACCTGCAGGAGGTCGTGGGGGTTGATGGAGCCTTCGGTCAGTTCCTGTCCGGCTTCTACATAGTCACCATCTTCCACCCGCAGCCGGGAGCCGAAGGGTATCTGGTAGACATGCCTTTCTCCTTCCTCACCCAGGAGTTCGACCTCTTTCCTCTCTTTATCTTCCCTGATCTTGACGACGCCGTTGCATTCGGCGATTATGGCCTGCCCCTTGGGTTTGCGCGCCTCGAACAGCTCTTCAACGCGCGGCAAACCCTGAGTAATATCCTCTCCGGCAACACCACCCGTATGGAAAGTGCGCATGGTAAGCTGGGTCCCCGGTTCGCCGATAGACTGAGCAGCCATGATGCCCACAGCCTCACCGATGTCCACAGGGTATCCGGTAGCCATATTTCTGCCATAGCACTTCCTGCAGGTTCCGTAGCGAGTCCGGCAGGTGAGCACGCTGCGGATCTCCACCTTTTTGATCCCGGCCTGGACGATGCGTTCGGCATCATCCTCCGTGATCTCCGCGTCTGCCGGGACGATCACCTCACCGGTTTCCGGATGGACAATCGGTTTTAAGGCCGTTCTGCCGATGATCCTCTCCTCTAAGGACTCAATGACGTCATCCCCGTCTTTGATGGCTTCGACGATAAATCCCTCTGTAGTGCCGCAGTCATCCTCCCGCACGATGACATCCTGAGCAACATCCACCAGCCGTCGGGTCAGGTAACCGGAGTCCGCCGTTCTTAAGGCAGTGTCCGCAAGCCCTTTCCTGGCTCCGTGCGTCGAGATGAAGTACTCCAGTACCGTCAGCCCCTCCCTGAAGTTGGACTTGATGGGAAGGTCGATAATCTGACCGGAGGGATCCGCCATTAAGCCGCGCATTCCAGCCAGCTGTCGGATCTGCTGGATATTGCCCCGGGCGCCGGAAATGGCCATCATGTAGATAGGGTTCATGGGATCGAGGTGCTCCAGCAGGGAATCGGTCACCTCATCAGTGGCCTTCTTCCAGATCCCGGTTACCTTCTCGTAACGCTCATCTTCCGTAATCAGCCCTCTTCTGTACTGCTGCTCTACCTTTTCAACATCGCTTTCGGCTTTGGCGATGATTTCCTCTTTGTCAGGAGGGATGGTGACATCGGTCACCCCCACGGTAATCCCCGCCTTCGTGGCGTAGGTAAACCCCAGTTTCTTAATACCGTCGAGGAGCTTTGCTGTTCGCCCGTAACCCAGTTTGCGATAGCACTTATGGATGATCTCGGCCAGCTTTTTCTTCCCCACAACTTCATTATAGTACCCCAGTTCAGGCGGGATCACCTGGTTGAAGATCAGCCGGCCCACAGTCGTCTCGATGATCTTGCCGTTGTAGCGCACTTTGACGTGGGAATGCAGGTCGAGCTCCTTGCTTTCGTAGGCAAAGATGACTTCATCGGCATCCCGGAAGTATTTTACTTTACCCTTATCCTGGTCACCTTTTTTGTCAATGGTCAGGTAGTAGCAGCCGAGCACCATGTCCTGAGTGGGAGCAACCACCGGACGCCCATCCTTCGGGTTGAGGAGATTGTGAGCCGAAAGCATGAGAACACGAGCCTCCGCCTGAGCCTCAGCAGACAGAGGAACATGAACGGCCATCTGGTCACCGTCGAAGTCGGCGTTATAGCCTGTGCAGACCAAGGGGTGAATCTGAATCGCCCTACCCTCAACCAGTATCGGCTCAAAAGCCTGAATCCCCAGCCTGTGCAGTGTGGGCGCACGGTTGAGAAGCACCGGGTGCTCCTTGATAACATCCTCTAAAACGTCCCACACCTCAGGACGCGCCCTTTCCACCATGCGCTTGGCGCTCTTGATGTTGTGAGCAAAGCCCCTTTCTACCAGGCATTTCATAACGAAAGGCTTAAAGAGCTCCAGCGCCATTTCCTTGGGAAGACCGCACTGATGAAGCTTCAACTCGGGCCCGACGACAATCACAGAACGCCCGGAGTAGTCCACCCTCTTTCCCAGGAGGTTCTGGCGAAAACGACCGTGTTTGCCCTTCAGCATATCGCTGAGAGACTTCAACGGTCTGTTTCCCGGCCCGGTCACCGGGCGGCCGCGCCTTCCGTTATCGATAAGCGCATCGACTGCCTCTTGGAGCATCCGCTTTTCATTCCTGACGATGATATCAGGAGCTCCCAGGTCCAGCAGCCTCTTCAGCCTGTTGTTGCGGTTGATTACCCTGCGATAAAGGTCGTTGAGGTCGGAGGTAGCAAACCTGCCGCCATCCAGCTGCACCATCGGCCGCAGCTCCGGCGGGATCACCGGAATAACCTCAAGGATCATCCACTCCGGCCGGTCACCCGATTTCCGGAAAGCCTCCACCACTTCCAGGCGCCGAATCGCCCGAACCTTCCGTTGACCTGTAGACTCCCGGAGTTCCGCCCGCAATTCTTCGGACAGCTCATCCAGATCAATCTCTTCCAGCAGCTCTTTGATGGCTTCGGCCCCCATCCCCGCACGAAAGCGGTTGCCGTACTGCTCCTTCAGCTCCCGGTACTCGGATTCCGTCAGCAGCTGTTTTTTCGTCAGGCCCGGAACATCACCAGGATCGAGCACTATATAGGAAACGAAGTAAAGAACCTTTTCCAGAGAGCGGGGGGACATATCCAGAATAAGCCCCATGCGGCTGGGGATCCCCTTAAAATACCAGATATGGGATACAGGTGCCGCCAGCTCGATATGCCCCAGCCTTTCCCGCCGCACCTTGGAGCGGGTAACCTCCACCCCGCAGCGGTCACAGATAACGCCTTTATAACGAACACGCTTATACTTTCCGCAGTGACATTCCCAGTCTTTGGTAGGACCGAAAATTCGCTCACAGAAGAGTCCGTCCCGTTCGGGTTTTAGTGTGCGGTAATTGATGGTCTCCGGTTTTTTCACTTCCCCACTAGACCAGGCCCGGATTTGCTCTGGAGAAGCAAGGCCGATCCGGATACGCTCAAAGATCTGATTGCTGACCTCTACTTCCGGCAAAGAAAATCGCTCCTTTCTCAATCTCCACGCCGTTAGAACTAATTATCTTCCTCGCCGATCGGGAGGTCAAGGGCGGAATTCCTTCCCTTTGCTTCGAGGTGCGCCTTCCTCGATCTCCCGCCTACAATCTCGTCCTCATCTAACAGAAGGTCATCTGGATAATCGGATACCTCTTCACCATAGTCGGGTTCTTCATCGATCTCCGCATCCGGCAGCTCTGCCTCTGACTCGGCATCCGATTCCTCGCTTATTCCCCCTTCAAGGTCATCTTCGGTCTCTTCTTCATCCTCATCTTTCCCCTCAGCTTCATCCAAGGCAGGAGCGGTGGCCTTTTTGACCTTGACAGCGCTCCTTTCCCGCCCCAGATCCAGTTCCAGCTCTCTTGCCGTTTCGCCGATATCGTCATCATCGTCCTTTATTTCGATCTCCTCGTTAGTCTCCGAAAGGACGCGCACATCCAGGCAGAGACTCTGCAGTTCCTTAATCAACACCTTAAACGATTCCGGGACTCCCGGCTCCGGCACATTTTCACCTTTCACTATAGCCTCATAAGTTTTAACCCTTCCGACAACATCATCGGACTTGACGGTCAGAATCTCCTGCAGGGTATAGGCGGCGCCGTACGCCTCCAGCGCCCAGACCTCCATCTCGCCGAAGCGCTGCCCGCCGAACTGGGCTTTACCCCCTAATGGCTGCTGGGTCACCAGGGAGTAAGGGCCGGTCGAACGGGCGTGGATCTTGTCGTCTACCAGGTGCGCCAGCTTGAGCATATAGATATAACCCACAGTTATCTCACTATCATACGGCTCGCCTGTTCGTCCGTCATAAAGTACGGTTTTGCCGTCCCTGGGGAGCCCTGCCCGCTCCAGGGTATCCATAATATCATCTTCCACCGCTCCATCGTATACCGGAGATGCGGTGTAGATCCCCAGCTCCTGAGCCGCCCGGCCCAGGTGGCACTCGAGGATCTGGCCGATGTTCATACGGGAGGGAACTCCCAGCGGATTCAGAACGATCTCTACCGGCGTTCCGTCGGGCAGGAAGGGCATATCCTCTTCGGGGAGGATCCGCGAAATAACCCCCTTATTGCCGTGCCTTCCCGCCATTTTATCACCTACGGAAATCTTCCTTTTTTGGGCGACATAGACGCGCACCAGCTTGTTGACTCCGGGAGGGAGTTCATCCCCATTCTCACGGGAGAAGACCTTCACATCAACCACCCGCCCGGACTCGCCGTGCGGTACCCGCAGAGAGGTATCCCTCACCTCCCGCGCCTTCTCGCCGAAGATGGCGCGCAAGAGACGCTCCTCCGCCGTCAGTTCGGTTTCCCCTTTAGGGGTCACCTTTCCCACCAGAATATCCCCAGGTCGAACCTCGGCTCCAACACGGATGACCCCTCTTTCATCAAGGTCTTTCAAAACATCTTCCCCTACATTGGGGATGTCCCGGGTGATTTCCTCCGGCCCCAGCTTGGTATCCCGGGCATCGCACTCGTATTCCTCTATATGAATGGAAGTAAAAAGGTCTTCTTTAACGAGCTTCTCGCTGATGAGAATGGCATCCTCAAAGTTGTAGCCCTCCCACGGCATGTAGGCCACCAGGACGTTTCTCCCCAAAGCCAGCTCCCCTCCGGCGGTGCAGGGGCCGTCGGCAATCACCTCACCGCGCTCAACGCGCTGGCCTTTCTTGACGATGGGCTTTTGATTAATGCAGGTACCCTGGTTGGAGCGGGCAAACTTTGCCAGTCGGTAAGTCTTCTTCTTGCCGGAGTCACCTTTAATAACGATCTCGTCTGCGGTGACCCTCTCGACAACGCCTCCCTCTTCACTGGTGACCACAACGCCTGAATCATGAGCAACTCTGTACTCGATGCCGGTACCCACCAAGGGCGCTTCGGTACGCAAGAGCGGCACCGCTTGGCGCTGCATGTTGGCGCCCATCAAGGCCCTGTTGGCGTCATCGTTCTCCAGAAAAGGTATCAGGGCGGCGGCAACGCTGACCACCTGTTTGGGGGAAACGTCCATGTAATCCACCTCTGAGGTGGGCACAACCAGAATCTCCTTGCCGCGCCGGGCATCAACACGCGGTGTAGTGAAGCGCCCCTCCTCATCGAGAGGAGCGTTCGCCTGAGCAATAATATATTCTTCTTCCTCGTCAGCAGTCAGATAATGTATCTCATTGGTGACGATCCCCTTCTCCTTATCCACCTTTCGATAAGGGGTCTCGATAAATCCGTATTTGTTAACCCGGGCATAAGTGCTCAAAGAACCGATCAAACCGATGTTGGGGCCCTCCGGCGTCTCGATCGGGCACATTCTGCCGTAGTGGGAATGATGCACATCCCGTACTTCAAAACCCGCCCGCTCCCTGCTTAATCCTCCCGGGCCGAGAGCGCTCAAGCGGCGCTTATGGGTCAGCTCTGCCAGCGGGTTGGTCTGGTCCATAAACTGAGAAAGCTGGCTGCTGCCAAAAAACTCCTTAATGGCCGCCACAACCGGACGGATGTTAATAAGGGCCTGCGGCGTGATGGTATCCATATCCTGGATCGTCATGCGTTCCCTGACAACCCGTTCCATGCGCGCCAACCCGATCCGAAACTGATTCTGCAAAAGCTCACCGACAGAGCGCAGCCGCCTGTTCCCTAAGTGATCGATGTCGTCAGCAGTTCCCTCACCCCTTATCAGCTTAAGAAAATAGTCGATAATTGCCAGGACGTCCTCGGGTGTTAAGCATCTGCTGTTGTGAGCTTCGGGATCCAGTTTCAGCTTCTTGTTGAGCTTATAGCGACCCACCTGACCAAGGTCATAGCGGTGAGGGTCAAAAAAGAGTCCCTCCAGCAGCGCCCGGGCGCTTTCAATGGTAGGCGGTTCACCGGGGCGCAGCCGCTTATAGATCTCTACGAGGGCATCTTCCCGGTTTTGGGTAGTGTCCCGCTCAAGAGTGTTTCTTAAGAATTCGTCATCGCCGAAATAATTCAAAATATCTTCATTAGAGGAATACCCCAAAGCGCGGATGAGGATGGTTACCGGAAGCTTGCGCGTTCTGTCTATGCGCACATAGATGCAATCGTGGATATCTGTTTCCAACTCCAGCCAGGCACCCCTATTAGGGATGACGGTTGCCCCATAGGTTCTTTTCCCGGAGGCGTCTCCGGAAACATGATAATAAACACCGGGAGAGCGTACGAGCTGGCTGACAATCACCCGTTCCGCCCCGTTGATAATAAAGGTCCCCTTCTCTGTCATGAGGGGAAAATCACCCATGAACACATCTTGTTCCTTGATTTCCCCCGTCTCCTTGTTCGTCAGGCGCACTTTGACCCGCAGCGGAGCGGCATAAGTGACATCCCTCTCCTTACACTCCTCAACACTGTACTTGGGCTCACCTAAAGAGTAATCAATAAATTCCAGGCTCAAATTGCCTGTGAAGTCCTGTATCGGAGAGACGTCACGAAAAGTTTCTCTCAAGCCCTCCTTCAAGAACCACTCGTAAGACTGCTGCTGAATCTCAATCAAGTTGGGCATTTCCAGAACTTCAGAAATTCGCCCGTAACTCCAGCGAACCTTCCGTCCCACCTGAATCGGTTTTGGATAAGCCATCCGCCATCCCTCACCTTAAAAGAAAGTTAAAACCGATTTCTTCACAAAAACGGACTTATTGGTTGCGATAACTACATTATACCCTTCCTACCTGCATTTCAAACCTCAACCACTGCTACAACAAGTCAACATCTTCCCAATAGACATTCTAAAATAATAGCACATTATCTACAAGGTGTCAACGTACCGCGATCCTGAGTCATCCCCACTTTTTCAGCCCGTCCCGCCTAAGAGATCCGCCACGTGCCTGAAAACTAAGGACTTTAAAGAGGGTAGCTTCCGCCAAAACTTTTGTTTCCAGGAACAGAAGATATAAAAGCCTACCCGGAAAGAAGCAAGGGTGCGTTTCTTTTCGGTGTTCGCCATAAGCCTCCGGTGAAGCCCTCCTTTTTCGGCCCAAAGGCCGATTACTGTGAGAAGAAAATAGGCATAGGCCATAACGAGAAGAAGACGGTTGTAACGCCCCGCAGACGAGAGTACAAGCCCCCGCAGCTTAAAGCTGTTACGCTCATTCTTAAGGTCTTTAAAGAATTCTTCCACTTCCATCCGCAAGCCATACCAGGCAATGATCCTGGAGAGCGGTTCGTCTTTTACATTCGTTGCCAGAAGCCAGGGCTCTTTTTGCTTTGCATCAAGGCAAACAACAATTCGCACCGGCCAGCGTTCTGTTTTGTGGTAACTAACTACCCCCAGGTCTGTTTTTGTGCCCCGAGGAAGCTTCAAGGTACCCAGTGTTCCCTTGAAGCTTTCAGATTCCACCCATACCTTCGTCTGGGTCTGACCACGAACTTAAACTTAAGTTTCCCCAGGTGCTGTAAGAACGTCACCCTGGCAAAGCCCCGGTTGGCAAGGATTACCACCCTGTACCGCCCCGGGGGGAGGATTTCCCTTAAAGCAGATACGAAATTGTCTCTATCCTGTTCTGGTTTAGGGTAAGTTTCGCTTATGTCGCACAACAGTCCAGTAAATCGGAAGTGCCCTTCCTTTGGCAATGATTCCTGCAGCAAGAACCTGGTGCTTGCCATCGTGGAGGTCGGTCCAGTCTATCGCTACCAGAACAAGCTTCCTCGGCCCGATTATCGTTCGCACCAGCGCTCTTGCAAGCTTTTTTTGTGGGAATGCGATTGTTTCCTAAGAACCGGTCTACCCTTTTGATCCTGTGCTTTTCTGCTGTTCTCGCAGGCAGTGCCCTGCCTAAAGAGGCAACACCGAGACGCCAGGTGCACATCAGGGCAAAGACTAAAACGGCCAGGGTTTTGATTTGGGTCTTGTGAATTCCTTGGAGCCATGTTATAAAGAATTTGACAAAACTCGATAACTTCATATTGTGGATCCCCCCTTAGCTGGAAATGCTGTTTACAGCTAAATTCGCGGGGGGATCCTTATTTTCCTGCTTTTTTCTCTTGTTTTCTTCTTTTTGCTCCTGTTAAAAACTGGGGATCACTCAGGCGTTTTCTTTCCTTTTGTCACCGGACTGTGATATTGTCACCCTGTAAGCAGACTGAGAAAATGTCAATATGAGGGGAGAAATCTTTTTGAGTGCTTAAGAGTTCCGCAGGTTTAATAGTTCATGCTCCTCTGCAGTATCGGCGGTCGATTGTCCCAAGAGGATTGTCCGCCAAATTGGGGAGGCACACCCCGCTCAAGCAGAACCCGTCCACGCAAAAAACATCCTCTATCTCGCTTAGAGCAAGGTGATTGACGTAGTTCTCCTGGCTTGGGTTGATGAGATCAGCCTTGTCTGACAAGGCCACCTGACCCGGATGATATTGAGCTTATTTATCAAGATTCACCGAAGTATATTAAACATAATAACACGAAATACCCGCCCGTCAAGGCCGTCATTTTTTATGCTCACTCCCATACCTTCGTCAGAAGGAAAACAAAAGAGGTGACCGGGTGCGTTCCAATCGCCTCGAAACTCCCTTCTATTCGCATACGCAAAAAATTGATTCAGGGCGTCAAAAAAAATAACACCCACTTGAAGCCGCCTCATATGCCTAGTGAACGGGCTGAGGCACTACTGTTGCTGTTCAGTGAGCATCCCTCTCACCATCCGGTTCAGTGGATGATTGATACCCACAACTTTTTCAACTTCTAAAACAAAGGCGATCCCCTTCCCGGGTTTGTTCAATTTGACTTCGTTCGTTATGGCTTCCAAGACCTCAGCGCTTTTTTGACGGTCGATGAGGGTGAGGACGATTTCTTTCTCGGGTTCTATAGTAATACCGAACAATTTGGCATGCTCATGAATTCCCGTCCCCCGGCCGAACATTATCGTTCCGCCTTCAGCACCGGCCTTGCGGGAAGCATCAACCACATTTTCCGCTTCTCCCTTATTGACGATGGTTACGATTAAATCGTACAAAACTTTACTCTCACCAGGCATGTTATTCCCTCCCCAACCCCCGTTGGATGTATCTAAAGAGAGTTCCCGGTGACAAATCCCGGCTACCTTGTTGACATCGATGATAAATGCTATTCCTCGGCCCGGTTTATCCAATTTGGCGGTAGTAACGACCGCCTGCAAGATATTTTCTACTCTTTCTTCTCTTGTTAACGTCAGAATTATTTCTTTTTCCGACTCCAGGGGGATTCCTAAAACCTTAGTTATTCTGCGGCCCACAGTGCCTTTTCCTAGAATGGTAGTCCCCCCTTCGGCCCCGGCCTCTTTGGAGGCCTTGACCACTTTTCTGGCCGTACCGTAGTTGACAACTGTTACCAACAACTTGTATCTAGATATCATCTCGCTCACTCTGTTTCTCCTTTCTGCTATAAAGCAGCCCTAACAATAAAACCGCCAGAATAGGAGCAAGCGCAACAAGGGCCACCATCCCAAACCCTTCGATTAAAGGATTCCGGCCCGCTATGGAGGAGGCAACCCCTAAGGACATGGTTAAGATAAAAGTCACGACCATGGGACCGGTTGCTACTCCTCCGGAATCGAAAGCGATGGCCACAAAGGTAGGCGTCGAGTAGTATGCCATAATCAAAACGATCAAATAGCCCGGAATTACCAGGTACCATAAAGAAAAACCGAAGAGAATTCTCGCCATCGATAAGGCAACCGAGACGGCAACCCCTAAAGATAGCGTATAGAGCATCACCTGCTGGGGGATATACCCCCCTGATGCCTTTTCCACCTCATAATTTAACACGCGCACTGCAGGTTCAGCAAATGCAGAAGCAAAACCCAGAACAAAACCTATCGGAATCAACACCCAGTTATAATCTAAACTAGCCAGGGTGTTTCCTATCAATTCCCCAACGGGCAAAAAGCCGATATAAACACCCTGCAAGAAAAGAGACAATCCTAAAAAGGTTAAAGCCAAACCCTTCAGCGTGTTAAAAAATCTCTGCTTGGGCAGTTTTAGCAGCCAAACTTGCAAGAACATAAATAAGATCGTGAGGGGGGCAAGGGCAATAGCCACTTCTATCAGAACATGGCCAAACCCCGTGAAAACAGCGATATCCTTCAACCGTATATCACTCCGAGCACCAGTACGGCGATAATAGACCCAACAGACCCCAAGGCAACGTAACCGAAACCGTCAGCCGAAGTACTTCTCCCCCCCAATACGGAAGCGACTCCCACGCCTAACGCAATAACAAACGGTACCGTCATCGGGCCGGTGGTGACACCCCCGGCATCTAAAGAAACTACCGCATACTCAGCCGGCGTCAAGGATGCCAGCAAAAACACCAGGCCGTAACTTGCATAGAGAAGGTATTTTAAGGGAACACCCAGAACAACCCGCAGTAAAGCCAGCCCCACAAATACAGCCACACCCAAACCCACACTGCCGATTAAAAGATTCTTGGAAATGGCTCCTCCGGAGACAGCATCTACTTGAGTGGCCAACACCCTGACATCGGGCTCGGCCACCGTCACCACAAAACCGAAGAGAAAACCAAAAAGAACCACAATCCATACTTTACCTATTTTGGGGAGAGCTGCACCGGTAGCTTCACCAACCTCAAGCAGGCCAAGATGGACACCCAGCAAGAAAAGAATTAAACCGACCGTGACCAGAACTGCACCGACCAGAAACTGCATCATTACTGTTAGCGGCAGCTTGAGCATTAATTGCAGAATAACAACGAACACGGTTACCGGCAAAACTGCCAAAACAACTTCAATTACAGTGCTTTTTATAGTATCCATTTGGGCCTCCTTACGTCGCACTAATTATAATTAAAAGATATATAAGAAGGCATATATAATAGTAGACCACCGTGCCGCCATCGACGGCGCCAACAGAGAAACGAAAAAGGGGTTATCCTTATCGGTGCAGCGACCTGACGGAGGTTATTACTCGCCCTTGACGAAGGAGCAGCTAACGGCAGCCGAATCGAAACAGACGTGCTCTGAAAAGTAGCCTCACCACAGACTGGTATTCACGCGCCAATACTACCTTATCTTCCTGTATAGGCACACCTACCCACCCGGGGAGAGTTGACCACCGGCAAGAACATTTCCTCGCCACATTCATGCTCAACAGCACATTTTTGGCAAAACCATCCTTCACCACTATAAAAACAATTAACACATACCAGGGTAGCCGTTGCACCGCATTTTTTGCACTTAATCAACGGCGGCTCGTTCCTGGCCAGGACATAAATGCCTTCATAATCCAGGCTTTCATCATCTTTTTTCACTTTATTAATTGCATTTTTTATCCCCCTATCCAGGTGGTCTATTGACAATACCCGCAGGGCCAGTTCAGTGGTGTTGCCAAAATCGTATTCATGGTAAAATATAGCACCAGGCTCAAGCACCTCCGCCAGGGAAATATTCATATCCGTCTCATTGCTAAAAAAGCCGAAGAGATCCTCACCCGTTTCATTGACATACCTTATGCCGTGGATAACGAATTGGCTCAGATGGTCACAACATTCCAGCCAGATATCCCTTAGGAACTGGTCCAGTTGATTGAGAGTTGCCTCGCTTTGCACCAGGAGATGCAACCAGTATTCGGGATTATAGCGGCCTTCAACAACAATATGGAAGTATTCTTCCGGCACCACCATTTCCGGAAGAGATAATAAATATCTCTTTTTACATACGGACAAGTGTTTGGTCATCCCTGATTTACCGTAGATGCTCCCGCATAAAAAACATTTGCCGCTCCTTTGAGGCTTTGTCTTTCGCCTTCCCAATTTTAAATACCTCCTGTTTTGGACTTTAAGCGGTGTGGTAAGCACCCATGCATACCAGCAGGCGAGGTTGGAAGCCAAACCGCGTTGCATTTATATCAGCACCCTCATGAACTTTCGCCATGTTTTGTCAAAGTCCTTCAACCGGGTAGCGAATAAGAAAGATGGCAGCTCCACCTTTTGCCCGGCCTTATCCATTAAGGGCAAGGAAGTATTTGCCTTTTGAGTTCTTCAGCGGATGCATTCTGACGGAACGTACTCGAAGTTCTCTTCTTACCACCGCACCCCGTTGGCTAGACTAACCCACCGCATCGCTCGAGTCGACTTTTCTGTGCTCAGACGGTTCCCTTCCTTAACTATACAGTCAGAGTCAAGCACAACCGCTGTTTCCCCAAAGTTTTATCCATAAACCTCATCTAGAGGCCATGTAAAATTTCAGTAGGTAAAAGAAGGGGATCGGCTTCTTAAAAAGAAAAGAGACCTCGGCACCCAAAATCTATCACCCCAAAAAGGAGTGTGAGGTCTCATGTTAGATATTCGCCACATAGTGGGGGCAGTCCTTCTTTTTGTCAAAGGTTTAGTCAAATTAATTGGAGAGTGCGAAGACTTCTCTGAGCTTGAGAAAGGGGTTCACGAACTCTGCCAGGACGTGTGTAACCAGATTTTCACCTGGGCATTAGAAAAGATCGATACCCGTCTGATGAATGAACGAGACCGGAGCATCTGGGAGGTTGTCGGTTTTCGGACAAAAACAGCCATCAGCACCTTTGGGGAATTTCCCTTAAAAAGGCGCCTGTACAGGAACAAAGAAACCGGGGAAACCAAATTCTTTTTAGACGAACTGCTGGGCTGGCCGGAGCGGGCCAGGGTTACTCCTTACCTCAAAGAGTTGGCAATCAAACTAAGCACCGAACTTTCCTTTGGCCGGGCAGCGGAGATATTGAGTTATCTTGTACCTAAATTAAGCACCATGACCATCTGGCATATCACCCAAGAAGCAGGCGAAATACTGCAGCGAGAAGGGGAAGAGAAGAGAGCGGCGGTATTTGAAGACGGAGGAGCACCAGGTGGGAAAGAAGTGGTTGGGGAGTTGCATATTGAAGGTGATGGAGTGATAGTCAATCTGCAACGGGAAAAAGAGAAGCGAGGAGAAATCAAACACATAGTAACCTACGAAGGGAAGAAACAAGTTAGCCGGAACCGCTTTGCCCTGCAAAACAAGCTTGTTGTAAGCACCCTAAGTGAAGGACAAGTGGCCTGGGAAGAGAGCTATGCTCGGGCTGGGGGGGAATGGGATTTAGAACAGATCAAAGAGATCTACATAGGTGGCGATGGAGCAAAATGGATCAAAGAGGGGCTGGAATACTTCCCCGGTGCTGTATACTGCTTAGACCCATACCATCTAAACAGGCATTTAACCGAAGCCCTCTGGTATGACGAAGAAACCTTTCAGAAAGTAGGCGCAGCCATCTCTCATAGCAACTGGCAGGAAACCCAAGCAATACTCACAGAAGCAATCAAAAAAACCAGAGGCAACCGGAAAAAGAGGCTCATCAAGCTATTGCATTATCTTGAAGAGAACTGGACGGGGATTATTAACTCGGCAGGAGCAAAACGTTTAGGAACCATCGAAGGGCAGATTCAGCACAACGTAGCACGGCGGATGAAACGCCTGGGGGCCAAGTGGACCACAACCGGAGGAGACCGGATGGCCCGGCTTCTGGCTGCCAAAGCAAACGGAGAGCTTAGCAATTATGCTTCGCGCTGGCCAGTGGAACATGGAAAGCTGAAGGAGATAGCGCAGATAAAACCGGTAGAAAAGTCGGTAGAAAAACAAAAAGCCGGAGAAATAGGGGAATGGCTGCAGGCGACAATACCGGCATTAAAAGGGCCTTTTGCGGATCGTCCCTGGATAAAACATGTTTTACGGGAACTGACCCGGCCGGAATTTGCTGCTCTTATTTGCTAACCGGTTTTCCGAGTAGCACTGATAGCTTGGCCTCTGCATGTGTTAAATGTTTTGCGAGGGGGTAACGTGTTATTGTTGTCTGTTCCTCCTAGCTACCTGGTTGTCAAGTTTATCTCAACAATCTTCAGTTAAATTCAAGGTCAAAGCCATTGCTTTGAAGCTTAAGGTTTTGAACGTCGAGGTCTCTTAAGGGGAAAAATTTTATTAAAAATACCTACTGGATCTTGACATGGACTCATCTAGATATAATCTTGACGTTATTCAGCACTTAAATTTATAATGAATTTAAGTGAGGTGATCATATGCGGCAAAAACTGGGTACCTCCATTAACGCCCGGCTGCTTTACAGGGCCAAACTTTTAGCGTTCCAGGAGCAAAAACATCTCAATGAAATAATTGAAGAAGCTCTGGAACAATACCTCTCTGAGAACAGGATTAAAACTAAGGGTTGCTCATCACCTGCTGTCAAAAGCACTAAGGGCTGTATCCCGGCCAATGCCGATCTGGTAAAAAAGGTGCTGGAGGAGGAGGCTTTTTTTGAGGTTTGAGGAATTAAAAGCAGGCAGCAAGGTTTTTATTGATGCTAACATCTTTATTTACCACTTTAGCGGGATCTCGGAAGAATCCAGCTTCTTATTAGAGCGGTGCGAGCGGGAAGAAATATTAGGCTTTACTACTACCACTATCTTGTTGGAGGTCATGCACCGCTTAATGATGTTGGAAGCAGTTACTAAAGGACTGGTTGCACCGGGAAATATTGCAAAGAATTTAAAAAGCAAGCCAGAAATAGTTACTGAACTGACAATCTATGCTGAACAAATACAAAAAATTCCGGAAATGAACATTAACATTGTACCCATTACCCAGGATTTATGCTTTCAGGCGGTGATCTGGCAACAAAAATACGGGTTGATGACCAACGATTCTATCCTACTGGCTGCCTGTCAGGAGCATAACTGCCGGCATCTTGCCAGCAACGATTCAGCATTTGCCAGGGTGGAAAAATTGACCCTGTTACAACCCATGGATGTATTATAAAGAAATAGTATCCGTCAATATTACAGTGGGTGGAAGAGCCGAACAAGCTTCCGAATCGGAGCTTATAATGGACGTCAGACCCATTTCATCCGGAATATCTTAGTTGCCTGCCCCAAGTCTTTACAAGGCGAGCTGTATGAGAGGCTGCGGCTGTTCTTCGATGCGCCGGATATGGGGACGGCCAGATGGTTGCAGGCCTTTGGCGCCCGGGCGCCAAAAGGCGGTGGAGCGGCTTGAAGCTGGTTTCGAGGACGCGATGGCGGTGATGGCGCTGCCTGAACGGTACCGGAAACGCCTCCGGACAACCAATGGTGTGGAACGGCTCAACCAGGAGATCCACCGCCGGGAAAGCAGGTGATCCGGATCTTTCCCAACGAGGAGTTGGCGATCCGCTTGATTGGTGTGGTGCTCGTGGAGATCGACGAGGCGTGAACCACGGCTTTTCATTTATTGATTCATTGATGGCCGTTTGCCGAAAACCCGTTCTTCCGCTGCCACTAACCCCGGCGCCGAACCCGAGAACCGCCTGAACTTTCATGATTTTTTCCCGATAGAAAAAAGCTGCGAAGGCTCCCCCTTTAGTGTGGAGAACCTTCGCAGCTGCCATGCGCTCCGTTTTAGCTTCTTCTCAGCAACTACAGTAGATGTTCTCTCGAATTTGAGAACGCCGCAGGTTATTTAATCTCGACCTCGGCTCCGACATCCACGAGCTTGGCCTTGATGGACTCTGCCTCTTCCTTGCTTACCTTCTCTTTAACCGGTTTGGGAGCGCTGTCAACAAGCTCCTTGGCCTCCTTCAGGCCGAGCCCGGTGACCTCCCGCACAACCTTGATCACGTTGATCTTCTTGTCTCCAACGGCCTTAAGAACAACGTCAAACTCGGTCTTCTCCTCCTCCGCCGGAGCCTCAGCAGCTGCCGGTGCAGGGCCTGCGGCAACGGCAACCGGAGCGGCTGCAGTAACCCCAAACTCCTCCTCCAGCGCCTTGACCAGTTCCGCAAGCTCCAAAACGGTCATACCTTTAACAGCTTCAATAATCTCTGCTACTTTACTCAATTCAAAAACCTCCTCACTGTTTTCCAAGATTTTTCTTCATGGTGGCTTGAATAAGAAATTTTGATGGCACAGAGTCGCCTATCTCTACATCCTGCCTCGATTCGGCTGCCGTTAGCTGTTCCTTCGTCAGGGGCGAGTAACAACCTCCGTCAGGTCGCTGCGCCGATAAGGATAACCCTTTTTTTCGTTCCTCTGTTGGCACCGTCGATGGTGGCACGGTGGTCTACAGGAACTTCCACTACAGAGGCATTCTTAACCGGCAGCTTTTTGATCCTTAACAGCATTTAAGGCATAAACAAGCTTGCGGATGGGCCCCTGCAAAACCGTAACAAAACCCGCCAACGGGCCGTTCAATCCTCCCACTACCCGAGCGAGCAGCACATCTCTACCGGGGAGATCGGCCATGGATTTAATCTCCGAGACACCGACAATTCGTCCCTCAACCAGCCCGCCCTTGACCTCCAGGCTGCGCTTCGTTTTGAGAAAATCGAAGATGACCTTTGCAGGAGCTACCGGGTCCTCGAAGCCAAAAGCGACGGCGGTAGGACCCGTTAACAGGCTACCCAATTCCTTAAAGCCGCTTCTTTCAACGGCAAGCCGGGTCAGAGTGTTCTTGACAACCCGGAACTCCACCCCGGCTTCCCGGCAAGCCCTGCGGAACGAATTGGCGTCTTCCACCGTAAGACCCCGGTATTCCGTAAAGATTGCCGACTTGGAGGACTTAAATTTTTCTTCGAGCTCTGCCACGATCTTTTTCTTTTCCTCAATACCGGCCATAATGCACCTCCTTAAACTCTTATAAATAAATAAGCCCTCCGCAGACAACGGAGGGCCAGCTTTCACAGCCATACCCATACTCTCTAACCTCGGCAGGCGTTAATCACCATTAAGCCTTGCGGCACCTGCTGTCTACGGTCACGTATAAAGCTTATCAAATTAAATTATCCCGGTCAAGCAAGTCTTTTAACCCAGCGGTTTGAGCGGGTTGATCTTGACACCCGGACCCATGGTCGAGCAGACGGTGATGCTCTTGATGTATTGTCCCCGCGCCGCTGCGGGCTTCGCCTTGATTAAAGCGTCCATCAGGGTGCTGTAATTCTCTTGCAAGGCCTCTACTGGGAATGAAACCTTCCCGATGGGTGCATGAACAATGCCGGTCTTGTCGGCGCGGTACTCAATCTTGCCGGCCTTGATCTCTTTGACGGCACGGGCGATGTCAAAGGTAACCGTTCCGGTCTTCGGGTTAGGCATCAACCCCCGGGGTCCCAGCAGCCTTCCCAGACGGCCGACCATACTCATCACATCCGGTGTAGCAACGGCCACCTCGAAATCGAGCCACCCTTCCTGGATCTTCTGTACCAGATCCTCCGCTCCCACGTAATCGGCACCGGCTTCAACCGCCTCCTGGGCCTTATCCCCTTTAGCGAAGACGAGAACTTTACGGGTTTTGCCTGTCCCATGGGGAAGCACAACAGCCCCCCGCACCTGCTGATCGGCGTGCCTGGTATCAATACCGAGGCGCACCGCCACCTCAACAGACTCATCAAACTTGGCAGGAGCTATCTCCTTAACCAGCTGCAGGGCATCTCGTGGCTCGTAGTAATTCTCCCGATCAATCTTTGCCAGAGCCTCCCGATATTTCTTACCTCTTTTGGGCATCTTTCATCGACCTCCTTGTGGTTTTAGCGGATTGCTCCTCCCACCAGGAAAACTAATCCGCGATTTCAATCCCCATGCTGCGTGCGGTGCCTTCAATCATCCGCATGGCTCCCTCAATATCTGCGGCGTTGAGATCCCGCATCTTCAATTCGGCGATCTCCCGCACCTTTGCGCGGGAAACCTTACCCACCTTCTTACGATTGGGTTCTCCAGAAGCGGTTTCCAAACCCAGGGCCTTTTTTAGAAGAACGGCAGCCGGTGGAGTCTTGGTAATAAAGCTAAAGGAGCGATCCTGATAAATGGTAACCTCCACCGGAATGATTAAGCCGTCATCTTTAGCCGTGCGCTCATTAAATTCCTTACAAAAAGCCATGATATTGACGCCATGAGGACCCAAAGCAGAACCGACAGGTGGCGCCGGCGTTGCCTTACCCGCCGGGATCTGCAGCTTGACTACGGCGGCTACTTTTTTTGCGGCCATCCTTCACACTTCCCTTCTGCAATTCTATAGTTTTTAATTATAATTTCTCAACCTGTGTAAAGTCCAGCTCTACGGGGGTTTCCCGTCCGAACATGGATACGAGCACCTTAAGCTTGCTTTTTTCCGGATAGATCTCCTCTACCGTGCCGATGAAGTTCTCGAAAGGACCGGCAATAACCCGTACACTCTCACCGATGTCCAGGTCGATGCGCGGGTGGGCCTCCTCGAGCCCCATCTGGCGCATGATGGCTTGGACCTCACTCTGCTGCAGCGGTATCGGCTTGTTCCCCGATCCAACAAAACTGGTTACACCCGGTGTATTGCGCACCACATACCAGGAGTCATCGGTGAGGATCATCTCCACCAAGACATAACCGGGGAATATCTTTTTTTGGGAAACGCGGCGCTTTCCATCCTTGATCTCGATTTCATCTTCCATCGGCACAAGGATGCGAAAAATCTTATCCTGCATGTTCATCGAAGCGACACGCTTCTCCAAATTGGCTTTAACCTTATTTTCATAGCCGGAATAGGTGTGAATCACAAACCACTTCTTCTCCATAAAGACAAGGGACCTTGCGGCCCCCACCTCCCCGGGATAATTCTTTACCGTGCAACTCCGCGTCACAGCTGCAGTAAAAGTTCAACAAACTTACTCAAAATAGTATCAGCTACAAGAATAAGCAAAGCCACAATAACAACCGAACTGATAACGACAACCGTGTAAGCAGCCGTTTCCGAACGGGTAGGCCAGTGCACCTTTTTCAACTCTCCCCACACACTTTGGAAAAACTTAGCTACCTCTCGAAAGAAGCTCTTTTTCGGCCTCTCTTTTCCTTCCCTGGTACGGGGAGAGCGACCTTCCTTTGGTCCCGCTCCCTTTCCTCTTGCCGGAGTTTTCCTGGCCTCCTGCTGTCCTACCGGCGCCTTTTCCTCCCCGGCCTTGGTCTCGCCCCTCTTGACGAGACGCAAAATGGAGCGCAGCCTACCTTGCTGGGCACGAGTTTCAGCCGGGTGCTCATCCTTTCCGAGATCGGGCTGTTCCTTCACCATCTCAGAACTTATATTCTTGTTTTTCTTTACTGCGCCGGCCTTCTTACGCACCTGGCTCACATCCTTCATGTCTCACCGGTTTATTTGGTCTCCCGGTGGACGGTTTGTTTTTTGCACACAGGGCAGTACTTTTTCAGTTCCAGGCGTTCAGGATCGTTCTTCTTGTTCTTTTCCGTTGTGTAGTTGCGGTTTTTGCACTCTGTGCAGGCCAGAGTAATACCTATGCGCAAGTTTGCCACCTCCCATTGCCCTGTCCATAAATACCTTTCGGGTACCCAATACCTGATAAAGAAATAAGATAAATCCGCACTTACTTTATCACAGCTCTGCATCAACTGTCAATAATAAGTAAGCCTTGGACTCCAGTACATTTTAACATATCTTTTGTCTTGCAATCATTAATAAAGAGGAGTCTGCTTGTGGACTCCTCTTATTGCCAACTAGCCTCTTTCCTTATTCTGCCTCCGTTGGAGAAGAATTATTCATTTCACGCAGATCAGATAACTCCCTGCGCCAGCATGGCATCGGCCACCTTGTTCACGGTAGCCGCGGTTGATCTTCTGGATTTCCCCTCTATCATCGACCCAGAGCACACGGAAGATGATAACCCATTCCGGTTCAACCATCCGCTCGAGAATTTTGGCCTTCCTGTACTTGGGATTGCGCTCCAAGAAAGGGTCCAGCGACCTGACAACCTCGAAAACCGCTTGGTGGAACTCCTTCTCCCCGGGGTTCTTTGCTACAACCTGTTCAAAAAAATCGAGCCACCCAGACTGCCGGATTATCCTTCCCGCACTGCATTGTATACGTGTATACCTAATCTTTACGTCCCCAATGTCGAAGAACCTTGTTGCTCATGTCCTCTATTTTTTAATCATATTTTTGATCAGGAGATGCTGAAACCGTTGGGAGAAAATCGAGTAGGAGGGGGCGGCTAGCCCCCGTCCTCTCACACCACCGGACATGCGGGTCCGCATCCGGCGGTTCACCAAGCTTGACGAAGAAAAGAATAGCATTCAGGCCGCTACCCTGTCCTCCGCGAGGTGCCGCCCCGCCTCGTGCCGGAGAAGGTCTCGGCCCTCCCGCGGTCCCCCGTGGCTTCACCACTTCCTCCCGCAGGCAGGCCCCTCTCGGGGAAATCTAGAGTCTTCGACCTTCCCGCGAACGCATCGGTCTCACCTCTGTCTTGATGTTCAGGCCTTCCCCTGGAGTTCATGTCCCCCAGGGTACTATGCCCTCTGCTGACTCCTGCCGGCTCAGCCGCGCCTTTCGACACGGGTTACCAGCTTTGCCTGGCTTATCCGGCAGGCCTCCCCGGGTAAGAGCGTTAACCTTCACCCCGCGCCCGCCCCATATACCCCGCCGTCCTTATGTCTGCCTGGGATTTCGCTGTGTAACGCCAGCTCATCCGAACGGCGTAGCCTCTTATGGGGTTCTTGTTCATCAGGCCGTGGTTTTGCCGCCGGCTTCCTTCGGATTCCACCTCGCAATGGACACCCTTGCCCTTGGCTAGCAGACTCGTGCTGCCTCGCCTGCAGTGGACTTTCACCACCAAGTTAACGCCCATGCCGGGCGCACAAACTAAAAAGCAGAACACCTGAGTGTTCTGCTTTTTGAAGGGGCTCCCCGGGCAGGATTCGAACCTGCAACCCTCCGGTTAACAGCCGGATGCTCTACCGTTGAGCTACCGAGGAACGGCACTAATAAAAAATAACTTCCTGGCAGCGACCTACTCTCCCGGGAAAACCCAGTACCATCGGCGCTGGAGGGCTTAACTGCCGTGTTCGGAATGGGTTTCCGTAAACACAGCCCCTCCGACCCAAATTGGTTCAAAGGGGTGTGGCTTACGGAAACATACGGGTGTTTCCCCTCCGCTATTGCCACCAGGATTCTCCTTGCAACCGCTTTCTCGAGATACTTCCCTCGCCTTTCAAAAGCCTTTTACCAGGCAGAGGCGGCTGGCGGCGCCCTTTTGCAAGCCCTCGGCCTATTAGTACCGGTCAGCTTAAAGGGTTACCCCTCTTACACTCCCGGCCTATCTACCTGGTCATCTCCCAGAGGCCTTACCCCGACACTCAGCTTCACCGACCAGGTGAGATGGAGGATGATGTCTGTCCCTTCCGCTGTCCCGTCCTTTTCTTCACTCCTGCTCCTTAGTCTGCCGCCTCTTTCTCACTCTTCGATCGGTTAAGTTGAGCGCCGGGTGGGAAACCTTATCTCGGGGTCGGCTTCGCACTTAGATGCTTTCAGCGCTTATCCGTTCCAGACTTGGCTACCCAGCGGTGCCCCTGGCGGAACAGCTGGTACACCAGCGGTCTGTCCATCCCGGTCCTCTCGTACTAGGGACAGCTCCCCTCAAGTTTCCTGCGCCTGCGACGGATAGGGACCGAACTGTCTCACGACGTTCTGAACCCAGCTCACGTACCGCTTTAATGGGCGAACAGCCCAACCCTTGGGACGTACTTCCGCCCCAGGATGCGATGAGCCGACATCGAGGTGCCAAACCTCCCCGTCGATGTGGACTCTTGGGGGAGATAAGCCTGTTATCCCCGGGGTAGCTTTTATCCGTTGAGCGACGGCCTTTCCACTCAGTACCGCCGGATCACTAAGCCCTGCTTTCGCACCTGCTCGAGGTGTCCCTCTCACAGTCAAGCTCCCTTCTGCCTTTGCACTCTCTACGCGTGATTTCCAACCACGCCGAGGGAACCTTTGGACGCCTCCGTTACCTTTTGGGAGGCGACCGCCCCAGTCAAACTGCCCACCTGACACTGTCCCTACCCCGGCTCACGGGGCAAGGTTAGAATTCCAGCACTCCCAGGGTGGTATCCCAACGCCGGCTCCCCCAAACCTGGCGGCCCGGGTTCCCCGCCTCCCACCTATCCTGTACAGGAAATGCCAAAATCCAATGTCAGGCTACAGTAAAGCTCCACGGGGTCTTTCTGTCCTGTCGCAGGTAACCCGCATCTTCACGGGTACTACAATTTCACCGAGCCCCTCGTCGAGACAGCGCCCAAGTCGTTACGCCTTTCGTGCAGGTCGGAACTTACCCGACAAGGAATTTCGCTACCTTAGGACCGTTATAGTTACGGCCGCCGTTTACTGGGGCTTCGGTTCAGAGCTCTCACCCTTCCCCTTAACCTTCCAGCACCGGGCAGGCGTCAGCCCCTATACGTCAGCTTCCGCTTTGGCAGGGACCTGTGTTTTTGGTAAACAGTCGCTTGGGCCTCTCCTCTGCAACCCCCTCAAGCTCCAGTAGCTAGTACCTTCACTCTACTAGGGCACCCCTTCTCCCAAGGTTACGGGGTCAGTTTGCCGAGTTCCTTGACGAGGGTTCTCTCGCGCGCCTTAGGATTCTCTCCTCGCCTACCTGTGTCGGTTTGCGGTACGGGCACCCGCAGGCCTCACTAGAGGTTTTTCTAGCCAGTGTGGGATCGGCCACTTCGGTACTCTCTTTCCCTCGCTCTCGCCTCTCAGGATTACGACCAGGGGGGTTTGCCTCCCCAGCCTCCCTACAGGCTTGGACGGGCACAACCAACAGCCCGCTGCGCCTACCCTCCTGTGTCACCCCTTCGCTCCTAACGGCCCACAGGTGGTATCGGAATCTCCACCGATTGCCCATCACCTACGCTCTTCAGCCTCGGCTTAGGTCCCGACTTACCCTGGGCGGACGAGCCTTCCCCAGGAACCCTTAGGCTTCCGGCGGACAGGATTCTCACCTGCCTTCTCGCTTACT